>CAZJTF010000142.1:0-15884 GCA_964548565.1 uncultured Planctomycetales bacterium
CGCGCGGTCCGCCTGGGATCGCGCGCTGGCGCTGGCCGCTGGCGATGCGCTGTGGACGCACGGGCAAGAAGCGGCCGGCGACAGCCCACAGCTGACCGGGCCGGATCTGTGTGTCCCGGGCGTATCCGCGGAGCCGCCTTGTGCCAGGCAAAGTGTGCGCAGGGAGGACGGGCATCGTCGCACGCCGGACCATGCCCGCACAGACCACCGGCGTCCATTCAGCGAGGGTCAATATGAATCGCAAGAGCGTGGCTGTTCCGGGACTTCGTGCTGGTTGGATCCTGGCAGGTCTCGGCCTGGTGATTCTCGCTGCGCCGCAGGCGGTCCTGGCGGTCTGCCCGGGCGGTCTGCCTAACGAGATCTTCTGTGACGATATGGACTGGTACTGCCGGCGCGACACCTGCACGTCGGACCCGAACCTGCCCTGTCCGACGGATGGAAGCTGCGACCCAAGCGTGGCGCCGCCCCGGGCCACGTGGCCGCGAACAGCCAGAGATTGCGGCGGCACGATCGTGAGCGCGCAACCGGAGGTGAAGGTCGAGGACTCTCTCGAGGTGTTCTCGGAGCCCTACGGCCTGATGCTGCCGGTGATCGTCAATAATGCCGGGCAACTTGCGCACACAACCGTTTTCATCAGCGACGACATCCAGAGGGTCCACGGCGTCCCGGCGGTGATCGCCACGGACGACAATCCGCTCATTCTGCGTACAAACCTCCAGAACCAGTCGGGTGGCAAGGTGCAATCCCACCCGGTGGTGTTTGAGCTTTCCTACGGGACCGACTTCGCCAACACCGATTTCGTCACCCGGGACTGCGCTCCCTGCCCGGATGGTACTCCATCTTTTGCAGAGTGGGCCCACGTGATCTGTGCCCAGAACACCGATACCCCGATTGCGGGCTGTCCTGATCCAAAGGTCACGCCGCCGCCGGTCCGCAAGAGCCTCGCCGTCGGCTACATGTCCTTCCTCGACACCGATCCGTGTTACGAAAACGGCGTCTGTTCGACAGCCCCGAAGAACTACCACCTCGCCTTCTTCGACGGGCGGATCTGGTGGAACCTGACGCAGGGCCTGTTCCCGGGAGAGGGCTCGTTTACGGTCTATGACAATCTGGCCTCGGTCAAGATGACTGTCATGAGTACGACCGTGAAGATCGAATACTGGTCGTACAATGAAGCAACCGTGCCGAACGAAGACGTGAACCTGCTCACGGTGCGGGAGTACAGCTCCGCGATCGTGCCGCGGCAGTATTTGGACGAGGGGGTCAGCGGGGCCTTCGACACGGTGCACGCGGGGACTCCTCCGCAGTGCCGGATCAGCGCGGACTCGGCGGATCCCTGGGGTACCTGCATCGATGACCGGGCGAACTGGAGATGCCGCCGGCCCCAGAGGGGTTTGAGGCAGGGTGGACGCCAGACCTGGGACGACTTTGTCGTAGCCGGCGGGGAGCCTTTTGCGCCTCCGCCGCAGGACGGCGCCTGCTGCCTGCCGTCGGGTGTCTGCACGCAACTCAAGGAAGTTGACTGCGTGGCCCAGGGCGGGTTCTACAACGGCGACAAGGTGCCGTGCAGCGCGTTCCCCTGTTCCCCCGCATGCAACCGACCCCTGTACGCTGATTCCGACGAAGACAACGACGTTGACCTGGACGATTTCGGTGCGTTCCAGGCCTGCTTCGATCCGACCGGCGTCCGCCCCGGCTGTCTCTGCTATGACCGCGGAAACGGGTACCCGGACGGGAAGATCAACACGGCGGATTTCGAGGCCTTCCGGGAGTGCGCAACCGGGCCCAACGTCCCGTTTGTCGCCCAGGAGCACCCGAACTGCCCGCCACAGGCCGGCACGGGGGCGCTTCTCTGGTACCACGAGGACTTTGAATCTTACGTGGACGGGATGGGTCAGCCCGATCAGTCGGCCTTTGATGCCGCCTGGCCGAAGTGGAACAACATGGGGCTGGGAATCGACTTGCAGGCTACCGGCGGCAACGACGGCCCGCAGTGCATCAACGGCGCCAAGAGCGAAGAGCGCCGTCATTACCACGTGCTGGCTCCGCACATCCAGGCAGCCCCGGGCGGCGACGGCAACACGACGGTGAACGGCACCGATGCCAACCCGCTCGTCTTCAGAGCCGCGTACCGGCTCGAGCCGGATCTCGACGTGGCCCAGCAGCAGGACTTCTTCTGGGATCTGTCCCTTGCCGATGACATGGCGCCGCGAGGCTTCAGCGGCTCCATGCGCGACTGCCTTGCATTCGGCGCATTCACCGCGTATCCCGGTGAAGGCCTCGGCAAGCGGGCCGGCCTCATGTTCTACAACGGGCAGAGCTGGTACCACCTGACGGAGCTCAAGCACGGGACCAGCTGGAATTACCTGACGGTTGTGATTCGCACCGATACCGTGGAGCTCACGTACCACGACGAGGCGATGTCGAACGGCGTCCAGAAGCTGCTGGTGAACCGGGTCTACAAGGGCAGCTTCGACAAGCTGGCGATCAACACCGATCAGTGCCAGATCCGCGTCCGCGCCGCCGATGGGTTCAAGCTGTCTGGAGGTGTGTTCCAACCCTGAGGGCCATTGTGTCGCAACACGGCTTTGCACCGAGGCTACCGATGAAGCGGATGAACGCCTGTGGACGGGTGTTTTGTGCGGCCTGCGGTCTGTTCGTGATCATGGCTGTATTGGCACTCGTTCCCCAAGCCGGGTACGCGGTGTGTCCGAGCGGCCAGCCGGACGAGATCTTCTGCGATGACTTCGACTGGTACTGCAAGTACGGGGATTGCGGTCTGGATCCGTCGCAACCCTGTCCGGCGGACAACAGCTGTCCGAAGAGCACGTCGGTGCGGAACGTCTGGCGGCGCACATCCAAGAACTGCAGCGGTTCGCAGTTCCTCGGGCCCGACTGGAACATCGAGGAGAACACGACGACCCGCGTGTTCTCACCGCCGTTCGGCAACAGCCTGAGCAACAACTACAACGCGCCCGTACTGGCGCACAGCACGGTCACCATTTACGACGACATCCAGGCTGTCCACGGCCAGCCGGCGGTGATCGGGACCGACGAGCACCCGCTCGTCATGAGCGTCAACCTGATCGCCAGCGCGTCTGTGTTCGCGCATAACACGGTCTTCGAGCTGACCTATGGCAAAGACCCGCCGTACGACTATGCGAACACTGATTTCGTGCTCCGCGACGTGCTGACGCAGTGTCCGAGTTGTTCGCCGGACGCCGCGTGGCAGGAATCGGCGATGGTTCTTTGCGCGCAGAACCAGGCGATCCCGGGTTGCCCGGATATTTCGAGCGCGCCGGTTCGCAAGAGTATTGCCGCCGGGTACGTCGCCTGGCTCGATCCTGATCCCTGCTATGAGGATGGTGTCTGCTCACCTTCGAGGAATAACCACCTGGCGTTCTATGACGGCAGGCTGTGGTGGAAGCTCACCGAGGGCCTGTTCCCGGGCAGCGGATCCTTCACCGTGTACCCGAACAACCACATGGCGGCCCTCAAGCTGAGCGTGATGACCAGCACCGTGAAAATCGAGTACTGGTCATACAACGAAAGCAGCATCCCACCGGGCGGGCTGACGACCCGCGAATACAGTGTGGCGATCGCGCCCCGCGCTTACGTCAATACGGGTGTTGCGCCGTTCGGTGCATTCGACACCCTGCATGCCGGCATACCCGGTGGCTGCCAGATCGGCGCCGATACGGGATGGCAGAAGTGCGTCGACTCCAACGCGAACTGGGCCTGTGACCGTCCCCGCAAGTACGTTCCCGGCGCCGGGCGGCAGATTGTCGATGACTTCGTGCTTTATGGCGGAGAGCCCGCGCCTCCTGCGCCGCCGCCGCTCGGCGCCTGCTGCCAGGCGAGTGGACAGTGTACCCAGTCGAACGAGGCGGATTGCGAGCAGGCCGGCGGTTTCTACCAGGGCGATAACCTCGCCTGCGGCACGGTTCCATGCCGTCAGGCCTGCGCGAAGGAGCCGTACGCGGGTGCGGATCAGGACGGCGACATCGACATGGACGATTTCGCCGAGTTCCAGAAGTGTTTCAATCCGGCGGGCGTGGCCCCGGGTTGCGGCTGCTTCGATCGTGGCAACGGGTTCCCGGACGGGAAGATCGATCAGGCCGATTTTGAGGCTTTCCGCGCGTGCGCGACGGGCGCCAACGTCCCCTTCGTTGCGGCCGAGCATCCTGACTGCCCGCCGCACCCGGGGATCCCCGCGCCGCTGTGGCTGCACGAGAACTTCGAGTCGTACGTGGATGGATCCGGGCAGCCTGATCCCGACGCCTTCGGTCTCGCCTGGCCCCGGTGGCTGGATATGGGCTACGGGATTGATCTGGTGGCGACGGGCGGCATCGACGGTCCGATCATGATCAACGGCACCAAGACCGAAGAACGCCGGCACGTCCACTCCCTGGCCCCGCACATCCAGGCGGTTCCGACCGGCGAGGGCAAGACCCTGGCGAGCGGCACGGACGAGGCTCCGCTGGTTTTCGAGGCGGCCTACCAGCTTTCGTCCGACGCGGACCTTGCCCAGCAGCAGGATTTCTTCTGGGATCTCTCGCGCGGCGACGACATGGCCCCCCGCGGGTACAGCGGCGCGCTGCGGAGCTGTATCGCCTTCGGAGCATTCACGAACTACCCGGGGCTCGGCCAGGGCAAACGCGCTGGCCTGATGGTGTACGATGGTCAGAAGTGGACCCATCTGACTTCGCTCAGGCACGGGGTCGGCTGGCACTTCCTGGGCGTGAAGATCCGGACGAACACGATGGAGATCACCTACTACGACACGCCCAGGACGCACGGCGTGCAGAAGCTGCTGCTGAACCGGGTCTACAAGGGTGCATTCGACAAGCTTGCCATCAATACGGACGTGTGTGCCCTCCGCGTTGCGGGGGCGGACGGCTTCAAGCTGTCGGGAGGGGTGTTCCAGCCGTGAGTCACGCCCGGCGGGCGTACTCGGGCGCGCAAACGAGAAGGGAGGACCAACGGGGGCCCCTGGGGCACTCCGCGTTCCGAGAGGTCCGACAAGTATGATTGTGGCGGGATTGAAGCGTGCCGGCAGGATTTTGCGAGCATCGCCGCCGTCGGGCCGGTACAATGGAGGGAGCATCACTTCTGTGCGATGCAGCTTTGTCCCGTCCGCCCGGCAGGAGCATACCCACGGAGGTGGGAGGCACAACTCGCAGGTGAGCGCCGTCTCGCCGTGCCTGTCTCTCCGCGGAGGTATGGAGTTCCGCCGGTCGCGGATGCCACTGATCCTGTGTTGTGAAGCGCCGCCGACTCGCGTCACGGCGGCGATTGATGTGAATGGAAGCGGGAAAGTAACTGGTCGGGTTTTCACATTTGACGGAGGAGGATAACAGATGAAGACAGTACGAGTCTTGTCGGGAGTTGCTGCATGCGTCGTGCTTGCGGGGGTGACTGCATCTGCGCTCGGTGCGACCCCCAGCCTGGTGTCGATCGGCGCGCTGACGCCGGGCACGGGCGGGACGACGGAGAGCAGAATCTATGCACTCTCTCCGGATGGCGCCTGGGCGGTCGGCTACAGCAACGGCCAGGACGCGCTGGGCGGCCCCCTGACGCAGGCAGTCGTCTGGTCGACTGGTTCCGGGTTGGTCCAGTTACCCAATACGACGAATTCCCCCACCGTCGCGAAAGGCATCGCGATTCTGCCGAACGGCGATCTCGGGATTGCCGGCATCTACCTTGACATCGCGGACACCGTCGCAACGGTCCCGACGATGCACACCTACACGGTGGCTTCGTCCAACCTGACGGGTGGAACCTGGATCGAGAGCCCCGGCTCGAACGGTGGCAATCGTACGATTGGGACGTACAACGCGGCTCGGCTTCGGGCGGGTACAAGCGACTGGATGGTTTCCGGCCAGCGGGGGAGCACCGGGCGCGGCGTTGGTGTTCAGGTCGTCGCCAATTCATACAGCGACTATCGCGGGCCGGCAGGCAACGGATTCTGCAACAGCCCGTCCGGGTTCCCGTACGCGACGAGTGGAGGAACGGTAGGCGTGCTCTCGGCTGGTTACGACAATGGCCTTCCCGGTGGACGCCGCGCCGTGTTGCTGTCCAGCATCAATGGCACCGGCGGCACAGCGGTTCCAGGTGGTAGCGGCCATCGAAGTGAAGCGCTGGGCATTTCGCCCGCCACCTCTACGGTCGCCGGGTCCGGCGCCCTGGTTGGTTACGACCAGGATCTGAGCACCGATCATTTCCCGCACGCGTTCTACTGGAAAGTCGGGGACGCGGCCATGACCATTCTCGCCGAGCCGGCTGGCGACAACCAGAGCACGGCAATCGACGTCAAGATGATTGGCAGCGACCTGGTGATCGGCGGGTACTCGTCCGATGGGACGACCGAAAAGGCGGTTCTCTGGAATCAGGCCGGTCAGCCGATGCTGCTCTCGGCACTGCTCTCGTCGGCGGGCGTTGACATCAGCGGCTGGTCGAGCCTGTCGCGGATCACGAGCTTGTCGGACGATGGCAAGACGGTGGCCGGGTGGGGCATCTGGGCGGCCGACGGTTCGACGCGCGGGTTTGTGGCGACGGTCCCCGAGCCTGCGACGCTGATGCTGGCCTTCGCGGCCCTGCCGCTGCTGCTTCGCAGGCGGCGCTGACACGGGTGGCCTCGCGCGACCGGGGAGCCTTCGGCGCCTGTTGACCAGGTGCTGATGAATGCGGCAAGCGGCCCCGGGCGGGGTCCATCTGAATTCATGAATCAATCGTGGGCACCGGTGGGGCATCACCGGCGCCCACGACGCTTTTTACTTTCGATAGCTTCCAAATTCTCCTTTTGTAGTACTGTGCCTGGCGGCTTCTGCCACCCCCACGGCATCCCCTTGCACATGCTCGTCGCGCGAGCTGCAATCAGCGCACGACCGGCATCGGGTGCACTCGGGATGGCGAAACCCTTGCAGACGCAGGCGGGGTGACGTTCCGGCGTCTCGCGCTGCGGGCAAAAGCCCCTCCGAAGCGTGACCGGCGCCCGAAAAAACGACAATCTCCGGTGCTCCTGCTGACGGATGAGATTTGTGTCGCCGAAACTCATCCTTGCTGTTGAATTTCACAGGTCGACTGGGTACGGTAGAGCTGCAGCAAGAAGCTCAGCATTTCTGGACGGACCCGGTCAATCCGACGACAGCCACGGCGGGCTCCCAGTCAGAGGGCAGGCGCTACGATGCGCCTCAGGTTCCCTCGCACGTTTTTGGTCACACGTTGGCAAGTGGGGGAGCAACAGCCATGGATCCAGGAAAAAATGCGGGCCACAGAGGCGGCTCGTGCGAAACGACTCACGATCCGCAGCGGACCAGGCCATTCCGCCCGGCTACGCGGTCGCGCCGCGTGCGTCCGCCTCAGTCGGAGCCGCCCCGGCTCTACTTCATCGCCGACGAGCGCATCAGGACACCCGAAGCCGCGGTGGACGCGACGCGCATCGCCGGGCAAATCGACGAGCGTGATCCGCGTGTGGACGCTACCGAAGAGACCGTGCTGTTCCAGGCATTGCAGACCTGCGCGTATCGTTCCAGCGGCAACGGGGAAGGCGCTCGTGCGAGCCTCTCGGCCCGCTGGCGCTGGGCGAAGCGGTGGCGAACGATCCGCGACCACCTCGTCGAGCGGAACATCGGGCTGGTCTACCGGATGATGCGGCAGTTCAGCGGTTGCCATCTCGACCTGGATGAACTCACCAGCGACGGCATGCTCGCTTACATCCGCGCCGTCGAGCAGTTCAACCCGTTCCGCGGTTTCCGCTTCAGCACGTATGCGTGCAACGTGGTGCTCCGCGCCGCCGGGCGCCGGCGTTACTACCAGATGAAGTACCGTCGCCGGTTTCCGGTTGCGGTGAACGATGCGCTGGACGGTCACGCCGGCCCGGAGGCCGACCTCGATTCCGAACTGTTCCTCGACCGGCTGTGCCGGATCCTGCGGGGCAACTCAGCGGCGCTCACCGACATGGAGAGTCACGTGCTCAAACGGCGGTTTTCGCTGGATAACGGACCGGCGCTCACGCTCCTGGAGATCGGGCGCGAGATCGAGTTGAGCAAGGAGCGGATCCGCCAGATCCAGAACCATGCTCTCGCCAAGCTGCGCGATGCGCTCTACGCAGATCCTGTTCTGCAGTAGCTTTCGCCGCAGGACTGCTCCGCTTTGAGTCGACGGGGATCACTTCTTGCGCCGAGGCGCGCGTCGTGCCGCCCGTGCGGAGCCGCCTGCCGTGGACGGCATCGTCAAGGACTCCCGGAGCTGCAGACTTTCCAGCATGAATTCCAGCCGCGCGCAGAGGAGGGGGTCGAGTCCGAACTGGCGGACGGTGCTGATCAATTCCGCGGTGTCAGCCAGATCTGTTTGCTCGGGCAGCCGGGCCCGGAGAATGTCGCGCAGTCGAGATTCCGCTTCCTGGATGCGCACCCGGAGGGGCATTGTGCCCGAAGAGTTCCCGAAATAGTCACCGGGCTCGGTGTACTGCGATGCACCCATGGGCGCAGAGGTTATCAACATTTCCGCCCAGCGTCTACAAGAAGTGTACGCTATCGGGCGCGGGTCAGTGCTGCACTCCCAAACTGCCGATGCCCATTATCATCGCGGTATGCGCCGTCGTTCTTGCGCGGATTTCGTTCAAAAAGGGAGCACGGGGCACCACCTTCGAGGTTACGGATGTCTTCTTCGCCGCCATACCAGTCCTATAGTCGGTCATCAGACCATTGAAACGGGTTTGATGCGACCATCTCCCCGATGGTGCTTTCCGCTTCTCCCGCAACTGGCGGGGCAGCGGATGTGAATGCGGGGGCGGCCGCCGCTCTCCATCTGGCCGCCCTCGCAACCATTTATTCCCTCTCGTCGACCATGCTGTGCCGCATCTTCCTCACCCGGGGCGGGGCGCTCCGACATCGCGGTTCGCCTCGACGTCTGGCCTTCCGAATGCCCGCGGGTCGGCAGGGACAGCAACCCGCGCACGAAAGGCGCAACTCGCGCCTCCTTCCACGCGCGTTTTCTGTACAATCTGGTCGTTTCCGCAGGCCCCCGCGGCCAGGAGGCAGCACATGAACCGGTCCCGGCTGTGTTGCGTCGTTGCCTTGCTCTGGCTGCCGATCCCACTCCGCGCGGCCGGCCCGGCATCGGCTCCAGACACACCGTTCCGCCAGAAACGTGCGGTGCTCCTGCGCAACGAGGCGGACCTCTCCAGATACGAACTCCGGACCGTGCGTGCCGACCGCGATGGCAAGGTGCTGGTGAACACCCAGGCCGGGCTGCTCAAGACATTCGATGATCGGCTCGTGCCCTATCGAGAACTCGCAGGGATCGCTGCGCTGGATCACCTGGACCTCGAACTACTGTCCGGCACATTCGTGTTCCTCACGAACCGCATGCTGCTGCCGCTTTACGGTGCGGGCGTGGACTACCGGGACAACCAGGCCGCCGGCTGCAAACGCGTGGCACCGCTCGCGCCCGGTCACTACGTGCTGCTCGCGGAGGACAAGCTCGTCGAAGTTCGCGGTCCGCAGGTGCGTGAGCTGGCGTGCAAGGGGTTTTCGGAACTGCAGGGCAACCGGCTCGACGACTCGGTCCTCTGCTATGGGGCCCATGCGGTCGCGCTCTACCGTGACGGCGAACTACGCCCTCTGCCGGCGCCGGGGGGAGCACTCCGCGACATCGTGACGGTCGACCGGGGCGAGTGGGTGGTTGCCACGGACCAGGGGCTTGTCGCACTCACATCCACAGCGGCGAAGGCGGACACGCGTCCGCTGCCCTGGCCTGAGCTGACGTGTATCGACCGCGACTCCGCCGGGAGGCTCTGGTGCGGCTCAACGCGTGGCGCGTTCAGCATCGATCGGGACGGGCGTATCGATTACTACGCCGGGCGTCGGTGGCTGCACGACGATCGCGTGATCGACATCCACGTCACCCGCGACGACAACGTGTACGTTCTGACGGCCGGCGGCCTCTCGCGGCTCGAGTTCCCGCGGATGACGCTCGCGGAAAAGGCGGATGTGCATCTGCGGCACCTCCGCGGCAGCCACACCCGCTACGGCCTGGTCTCGGACATCACACTGGTGGACGGCGACCTGGCGCACGCCCGTCTTACGGACACCGACAACGACGGGCTCTGGTCGGGGATGTACCTGGCGTCCGAGGCCTACCGCCATGCAGTCACGCGTGCGGATGATGCACGTGCGAATGTGCTCGACGGGTTCGACGCCATGGAGCGCCTGGTGACGATCTCCGGCATCCCGGGTTTTCAGGCGCGGACGTTCGAGCTCGACGGGTTCAAAGTCTCCGATCCGGAGCGATGGCGGACGCTCCCGCAGCGGGATTTTGAGTGGAAAGGGCACACCTCCAGCGACGAGATCGTCGGAAGCATGTTCTTTTTCTCGGTGTTCCACGAGACCGTCGCGAAGAACGACCCTCCGTTGGCACGACGGACTGCGTCGACCGTTGCCGCGGTCGTCGATCACATTCTCGACCACGATTTGTACCTGGTGGACATCGACGGGAAGCCGACGCTGTGGGGCAAGTGGAACCCGGAGTACGTCAACACGCCGATGGTGGGGGGCGACCGGCGGCTGAACTCGATCGAGATCCTGTCGTTCCTGCAACTCGCCTACGCGCTCACGCACAACGAGCGGTACAAGGACGCCTTCTATGAACTCGTGAAGCGGCACGGCTACGCAGAGAACACGGTGCGTTACCTGCCGGATCCCTTCGGCGACTGGAACCACTCGGACGACGAACTGTACTGGCTCAGCTACTACAACCTGCTCAAGCATTGCTTCGATCCCGAGCTCAAGGCCACGTTCCTCGAGAGTGCGCGGGCTCACTACGAGGTGAATCGTCGTAAGAGGAACCCGCTGTGGAGTTTCATTTACGGTGCGATCGGCGGGGCGGCGTTCGATTTGGACGGGGCATTGTGGATCCTGCGCGAATATCCGCTCGACAACCGCGACTGGCGGATGCGGAATTCGCATCGCAAGGATATCCGTCTCGACGCGCGGTACGAGACGGGCCCGGAGACCGTGGAGGTGCTGTCACCCGCGGAACGCCACATTCACAAGTGGAACACGAGCGAGATGGTGCCCGATGGCGGCGGAGACGGTAACCGGTGCGAATCAGGCGCCGAGTACCTTCTGCCGTACTGGATGGCCCGCTATTACGGGTTCATCGAGGCGCCCCGGGGCCCGTAGAGGTTCCGGATCCCGAACTGCCGTCAGATCCTCACCGACTCGGAGCGTTTCAGCAGGTCCAGCCGTTTCCGGTTCGCTGCGGCGAGGAATCCGGCGAGCCATTCTTCGTCTTCGCGTTCGAGTGCGGTGCCAGGGGTGCGACACACCGTCGAGATCGGCATTCCCTGCAAGCGAAGCGCCAACTTGGCCGAGGCCGGGTAGTGCCGGTGCATGGCGACGTTCTCCGCCGTAAGAAACGACTGCAGGGCGGCGGCCTTCTCCGGTTCGTCTCTGAAATGGCCGCAGAGCCAGACGTACAGCTCCGGAACGTAGTTGGCGCCGATCCCGCTGAAGCCGTCCGCGCCCGCCATCAGCGAATCCAGCAGCGTCGGCGTGTCTGCATTGTAGAAAGCGAGCCGCGAATGACGGACGCAGTCGATTTTGCGCCGGATCCGGAGGCTGTTGCAGCAGGTGTCCTTGTGAAAGAGGAATCGACCGGTCGAGCAGGCCCACTGCATCGTCTCGAATGCCAGCAGATGGTGATACGGCAGAGGCATCTCGTACAAGCCGAGCGGGACGTCGCCGGTGAGCCGCAGAAGACGCTCGGCAATCGCCCGCCACGCATCCTCAGCCACCGGCACGGCAGAAATCTGGCAGGTGGAGATCACGACCGCCGCCGCGCCCGTATCCGCCACCCGCCGGCAGAATGTGGCCTGCTCCTCGAGCGTTCCGGTCGTGTAGCCGGACGCCACAACCGGTACCCGGCCTGCGACCCGCCGCACGATGGTCGAGGCGAGCCTGGTTTTCTCCTGGTCCGTGAGATGCAGGACCTCGGCCGACTGCGCCACCGCGAAGATTCCCGCCACCCCTGCCTGCAGCGACCACTCGACGAGGCTTTCAAGGCCAACCCAGTCGATCGAGCCGTTCGCGTGGAACGGCGTGAGCATGACCGGCCAGACCCCGGGGGGCAGTGCGGTCTCTCTCATCGGCTGCCCTCGACTTCTACAGGCGTTTTGCTGTTGTCGCGGGGGCCGGACGCGTTCTCCTGCGGCACTGCGGGTTGGTCCATGGTCCAGACCGTCAGGCAGCGCAGCGCCTCCCTCGGCGGCGGCGTGCAGAATGCGCGAATCCGCTCCGCCAGAGGTCCTGATCCGCGCGCGGCGAGCGGCAGCAGAACGCTTGCACCGTAGGCCACCACCATGAAGGCTGCGTTGGCGAGAATCCCGATCCAGTAACGATGCACCTTGATGCTGAGGGCATCCGGGAGGAACTCAAGGCTGCACAGGACCAGGTAAACCTCGAAGAAGACGGCGGCCGCGAGGGCGAGCACGGCGCACCGGTAGTTGACGCGCGTCGTCAGGAAGCCGATGAGGAAAACACCGGCAAGTCCGCCGCCGAACAGGATCGCGGTGAGCGTCAATCCGACGTCCACCATGCTCTCCTTGGGCACCCGGGCGAAAATCATCGCGCCGCCGATCATCACACCGCCCGCGACGAACGACATGATGCGCCCGGCCCGCAGGTACCATGCGTCGCTCCGGCCCGGGAAAAGGTGTCGTTTGATGATGTCGACGACGCTCACCGTCGCGACGGAGTTGATGCTCGAATCGAGGGCCATTGTCGCCGAGAGGAGCCCGGCAATGACGAGCCCCGCGAGCCCGGCCGGAATCTGCGTCACGATGAAATAGGGGAAGATCCGGTCGACCTGGCCCGCCGCGACCAGGCCGTCGATGGTCGGGTCGGGCTTCACCTGCGCAAAAACGTAGAGCGCGGTGCCCACGAAGAAGAAGAACACCCAGATCGGCACGCTCATCAGGCAACAGATGATGGACGCCTTACGGGCCTCACGCAGGGACGATGCGGCCAGGTACCGCTGCACGACGTTCTGGTTGGTCGTGTATTCGCTGAGCCAGTTCAGGAGACCCATCATGATCATGATCGGGAAGGTCCGTTCGGCGAGGTCCCACCGCATCTCGCCGACGGAGAACTTGTTGTGTGCGGCGCCGACTTCAAAGATCTGCTCCAGTCCTCCCGGCAGGCGGTAGATCAGGATTGCCAGCGGCGAGATCGCCCCGATGACGAGCACGATCGCCTGGAGCACGTCAATCCAGATCACCGCTTCGAAACCGCCGGCGATCGTGTAGAAGGCCACGATGGCGCCCATGACGAGGATCACGATACGCGGATCGACGCCGGTGAGAAGCTGCATGGGGAGCGAAACGAGGTACAGGACCGTCCCGAGGCGGACGAACTGCACGCACAGGAAGACGATGGCGCCCGCCAGCCGGATGATCGGCCCGAAACGGCTTTCCAGGTATTCGAAGGCCGAAGTGATCCGCCCGTGCCGGAAGAACGGGATGAAGAACACCACTGCGAGCACGATGACGATGGGCAGCGTGAGGTTCGGTACGACCTGTCGCCAGTCCAATGCAAAGGCGGCGCCCGGAAACGCGAGGAACGTGACCGAGCTGATCGACGTCGCGAACATCGAGAGACCCACGGCCCAGCCGGGGAAGGAGCGGTTGCCGACGATGTAAGACTCCGTCGTGCCGCGGCGCATCGAGAAGTAAATGCCCACACCCGCCATCAGCGCCATATAGGCGATAATGATCGCGAGGTCCCAGCCGCGGAGCAGGTGAGGGGCCATGGGTGCGCTCGGGCAAGCCCGATGCCGTCTCCTTCCGGATGAACGAGGCCTGTGCCGACTTCCCTGAGATGGGCGCGTGAGCTGTCGTCACCGGTGCCGTCAGACCCGAAACGAGCCTGTCTGAAAGCCGCGGGAAGCACAGAGCAGCTTCCTTGCCGACCGGCCCGGTTGCCTAAAGGCATGATAATGCATTCGAGCCGTCGGAGACAATCGGCGAATCTCTCCGGCGGCCGGTGAGCGACGAACGCAACAGGACCTTTGTCGGACGGGTTAAGTTATTAAGTTAAGTGGAGACAGCAGTTTACATTCTATCATCCGATGCCGCCGTTGACCCGCCGCGGGCGAGGCTGTAACATCCAAACCGGGTCTTCAGTTGATATATCTTTTGACACCTCACAGGAGACCATGAGTGGGCTCCGTCCAGTCCAGGCCCAAGCACCGCCAGATCTTTGAGGAACTCCAGCGGGAGATTCTCACAGGGCGTTACGAGTCGGGTCAGAGGATCCCGACCGAGGCAGAACTGGGCGTCCACTACCGCACGTCGCGCATCACGGTGGCCCGCGCCCTGCGGGACCTCGAGCAGGCGGGCTATCTCGTACGTCGCCGGGGCGTCGGCACGTTTGTCGCCCAGCGGTCATCCGGAAGGGGAACGCTGTTCGGGCTCCTCGTCCCGCGCCCCAGCCGCGGCGTGTTCGCCTCCATCTGCGACGAGATCGTGCGTCAGTCCGAGGCGAGCGGGTACGGGCTGATCCTGGCAGGGGGGATGAGTTCCGGGCGGGACGTGATCCTCTCGCAGGTGGAGCAATTCTGCGAGCAGGCGATCGCCCGGAAGGTGGCGGGCGTCTTCTTTGGCGCCCTCGAGGTTCCCCCGGAGCAGATGGCCATCAACACGCAGATTACGGAGCGGTTCGAGAAGGCCTCGATCCCTGTGGTTCTGCTCGACCGCGACATTCACGATTATCCCCAGCGGAGCCGGTTGGACCTGGTCGCCAGCGACAATCGATCGGCCGAGCGGGCTGCCACTGCGCATCTGCTCGGGATGGGTCTGAAGCGCGTCCACTTCGTGGCCCCCGACCACACCGCCAGTACCATCTCGGCGCGCCTGGCCGGGTACGAGGACGCGCTGCGGTCGTTCGGGATTGACCCCGATCCTGCCTGGATTCATCGCTGGGACGTGACCGACCGCGCGTTCGTTTCCAACCTCATGAAAAGCGCGCAGGCGGATGCATTCGTCTGCGTGAACGACCGCCTGGCCGAGTCGTTCCTGCTCAACCTGGCGGTGCTGGGCGTCCGCGTGCCGGAAGATGTCCGCATCGTGGGCTTTGACGACAGCGAGCCGACGGCCGCGCTGCCCATCGGACTGACGACGGTGCGCCAGCCGACCCGGCAGATCGGCAGGGTGGCGGTCCAGTTGATGCTCGAGCGCGTTGCCGACGCGGGGCTGCCGCCGCGCGAAGTGCTGCTGGGTTGCGAGCTCATCGTGCGAGAATCCTGCGGGGCCTCAAGGCGAGATCTTCTCGCCGCCGTGGCGCGGTGATCGTACACCGCGATCGTCACCATCTCGTGATCCTCCTGTCACGGAGGTAGTCGGGCGTGGTCAGATACTGCATGCTGCTGGTGGTGTGGGCGCCCCTGCAGTTGTTGGCTGCCGATGGAGCGGCCTGGCCGTGCCGCGTGCTGCCCGCGGAGCGAGAGACGACGACGGACCCCGCCTCGGGCGCGAAAGTCACCTTCGTGACGACGGCTCCATCCAACGACCGGAATCTCTACTTCATCAATCGCTCGTGGCTGAGCGACGGGTCCGTGCTCCTGTTCTACAGCAATCGCACCGGGCGGGAGGAGTTGTTCGGCTACCTGGAGTCGTCAGGCCATCTCCTTGCTTTGACTCCGCCCGGCGAACCGAGCATCTCCGGCGCGACCTGCAGTCATGCAGGCAATCGGATCTACGGCATCCGGGCGGGTGTGATCGTCAGCTGGACGCTCGACGTCCAGGCCGGCGAAGCGGTCTCTGCGACCGTGCGGGAACGAGAGATCGCGCGACTCCCGGCGGGAGTTGCGGTACTCTCCACGTT
>CAZJTF010000143.1:0-15837 GCA_964548565.1 uncultured Planctomycetales bacterium
GGATCGAGATCAGAAGGGCAATGATCGCGACCACGACCAGCAGCTCGATCAGCGTAAACGCTGAGCGTTTGCGGGCCGTCCCTACCTCGGACGAATACCTCATCATGAACCTCCCGTGCCTTATGGCACGCCTGTGCGGAAGACGCTGCAGAGCATCGAAGCGAAGCCTGCGGGTGTGACGGACGGGATCACGGATCGATGAGAGCCGGTCACCGACGATGTCGGTGGAAACGTCCGCCCCGCGGTCTTGCCTGGTGCTGCTGTCGCCGCCCTCCGCGTCCCGCCGACCGACCGGGTTGCCGGACGGACGGGGCCATTGAGACCAGCGGGTCAGCGCCCCCGCGGCGCTGCCCGCAACGTTCCATTCTGCCCCTTTCGCCCACCGGCCCGCCCCATAACCTCGCGAGAGGGGCCGGAAACATGCCGCCCGATACAGACAGAGCGACAGTGAAACGCGATGACACAATCGGCTGCGGGTTGCTTGCCAACCTGCCCGCGACGGCGGGGCGCCCCGACGGCACCACGACCTCTTGGGCGGAACCCGGACGATGTCGCTGTGAATCAGGGCTCCAAAAGCGACCAGCCGTGTTCATTGACTGAAGCGGAGGTTTGGGCTCCGGCAATCAGTCCCAGGTCGGCTACGGAAGGTTCGATGAAGATAACTATGAATAAGAGCGATGGTGGCCGGCACGGATCAATCGATAATGGGTGTGCCGCCAATGATCCAGTCAACGTTCCGTAACCACTCTTAATTAGAACCGCGCTTTCCTGTCTTGTCAAACAAAAAGCGAGGCAGTTCGAGCCGAAAACACCCCTTTCGGACGGCTCGGAGCGCGGAAATGGTGCACGAACGGCACAGCTTCGTGGAAGTTGATGACCTTCCCCTCGCACCGCCCAACCGAGGCGGCGGATCGGCACACCTCGGAGTCCCTGCCTTCCTCGGCTAAAGAGTTGAACTGCAAGAAGTTGACCCTGACGCTGTGCCGGCCGACGGTCGTAAATGCTGACGGCGCGGGACCTTTGGCTTGACATCGGCGCGACGCCGGGTCGTATAATCCGACGGACGGTCTGAGAACGACCTCGCCTGTGTGATGGAGCGGATCACATCTCGGCGTGTCCGGCAGACGGGGTCGGGCGTATCGCTTCGGAGGGGAGTACTGGAGCAGGTGATGCGCGTGACGGGTTTTCGCCTGACGCGACTCCTGCGTCCAACGGAACACGGACCAGCGGTTTTGGAGCGTGCTGCCCCGGAGAGGGCAGGGAGCGAGATCGCCGCGATGCGGCAACCCAGGTCTCGAATCCGGCTGACCGAGCCAAGACCACACCCCGGGGGGACGGGGGCCTGATCCTGGCGGCTCATGGACATGAGCCGTGCTGCGGATGACGGACCAGACGCGGCTTTGACCCAGCGACACATGACAGAAGTCATCCACGCGGCGGCTGTGGCTGCGCGCGTGGCGAATACGAGAGAAGTGTGCGGCTGCGCGCTTCCCGGTCAATGCATCTGCGCACGGGTGCGGTTGACGGGGACGGAGTCCGGGCGGACCCCGATGTGCAGCGCTTATGGCGTGCGACGGGAGTAGCAGGGTGCAATCGCTCGCGTGGTATGGGCGCAGACTCCGGTCGATGTCGACCGGCGAGATCTGCTGGCGCGTCGGCTTGAAGCTCACTGAGTGCTTCGACCGGTGCGTGGCCGCCGCCCGCCGGGTCCCGCTCGACCTCGAGCGCGTCGCGGATGATGGTTCGCCGGCGCGGGCGCTCGCAATCAACCACGCACTGTTCGGACCCCTGCCCGAACCCGGGGCGCTCTCCGCCGGCGCCTGGTGCGACGTCGCGCGGCTGGCAGTGCGGGCCGAGGCGATCCTCGAGAACCGGCTGACGCTGTTCGACCTCGAAGACCATCCCCTCGGCGACCCCGTCTGCTGGAACTACGAATACAAGGCCGGGCGCGCCGCGCCGGCCGGCTTCGCTCCCGATATCGACTACCGTGACCACACGGTGACCGGCGACTGCAAGTTTGTGTGGGAGCCGAACCGGCACCAGCACCTGGTGGTCCTGGGGAGGGCCTACCGGGCGACGGGCAACCCGGCCTGCGCGCGGCACGCGGTGCGACACATCGACAGCTGGCTCGAGCAGTGCCCGTTTGGCACGGGCATGAACTGGCGAAGCCCGCTGGAACTGGCGATCCGGCTGATCAATTGGGTGTGGACGCTCGAACTGATCCGTCCCGCCGGCGTCATCCCGGCCGAGACGGCCCAGCGGGTGACGGCGGCGGCGTGCCAGCACCTGTGGGAGATCTCCCGCAAGTATTCGCGGTACTCCTCGGCCAACAACCACCTGATCGGCGAGGCGGCCGGCGTGTTCATCGGGGCGAGTTGCTTTTCGCGGCTCCGCCGGGCCGGTCAGTGGCAGCAGGAGGCACGGGCGATCCTGCTGCGGGAGATCCTCACGCAGACCTTCCCCGACGGCGGCACGCGCGAGCAGGCGCTGGGGTATCACCAGTTCGTACTCGAGTTCTTCCTGCTGGCGGACGTGGCGGCCCGCCGGCTGGGGATCGATTTTCCGCCCGAGTACCGGGATCGCCTCGCGCGTATGGTCGAGTTCCTGTCCGCCATGCGCGAGGGCGGCGACCTGCCGATGTTCGGCGACGCGGACGACGGTTACGTGCTGGATCTCGGCGGGCGCCTGGACCCCGACGCGCTCCTGACGACCGGCGCCCTCGTTCTCGACCGTCCGGACCTGCTGCCCCGGCATCCCGTGGCGGAACCGGCGTGCTGGCTGCTCGGGCCGGAGGCGGCCGGACGCGCGCAGGCCGCGGCCGATGCGTCCCCGGGACGGAAACTGGCGTCGCGGGCCTTTTCAGACAGTGGCTATTACCTGCTGCAGACGGGAACCGCCGATACCGACGCCATGAGCGTGCTCTTTGATTGCGGAGAGCTCGGGTTCGGCCCGATCGCCGCCCACGGGCACGCCGACGCGCTCAGCGTGACGGTCCGGGCGTTTGGTCGCGACGTGCTCGTCGATC
The DNA here is from genome assembly GCA_964548565.1 of uncultured Planctomycetales bacterium. Classification (GTDB taxonomy): domain Bacteria; phylum Planctomycetota; class Phycisphaerae; order UBA1845; family PWPN01; genus CAYLLT01. The sequence continues at coordinate 3,026 of CAZJTF010000143.1, forward strand.
CCGGCACGTATGACTACTTCACCTACCCTGCCTGGCGTGACTACTTCCGCGGCACACGTGCCCACAACACGATCCGGGTCGACCGCGTGGAGCAGTCGGAGATGCTCGGCCCGTTCCTCTGGGGCAAACGCGTCAAACCGCGCTGCCTGCAGTGGGAACCGGCCGAGAGCGGGGGCTGCGTCGCCGGTGAGATCGGCGCCTGGAACGGCTCGGGGCTGGTGCACCGGCGGACGGTGTCGCTCGACGGAGCCTCCCGCACGGTGCTCCTGCGTGACGAGCTGCAGTCCGCCGGTCATCACGTGGCGGAAGCGTTCTTTCACTTCGCCGAGTGGTGCGAAGTCGAAGCGGTGGAGCCGGGCGCGGTGACGGTGCGGATTGCGGGTGGAAAGCACGCGCGCCTGCTGCTCGATCGACGCTGGTCGGCTGAGGTGCTGCGCGGCAGCGAAGCGCCGATGGGGGGCTGGGTCAGCCGGGGGTACCACCGGCGATCGCCCGCCCCGATGGTGATTGCACGCTGTGAATGGATGGATCGTCTGGAGACTGTAACGCGGCTCGTGTTGTGCTGAGCCGCTGGCGAGAGGAGTCCGATGTCAGCCACAGATGTGACACTGCTGTCCGGCCTTGTGAGCCGGGAGCCGATGCCTGAGCGGGGGGCACGGCCGTCCCGCGCGAACGTGCACGCCATTGTGCTGGCCGGGGTGCATGCGTGGGGCGAGAACCTGCTCGAGCGGGTCATCTGCCGCCCGCTCGTTCGCGTGGCAGCACGCCCGCTCGTCTGCCACACGCTCGCATGGCTGCGGACCGGCGGCATCGAGAACGCGAGCATCTGCGCAAACAGCGATACCGTTCACCTGCGCCGGCGTCTGGGAGACGGGCGCCCACTCGACATCCAGCTCGACTACTACGAGGACGTCATGCCCCGGGGGCCGGCGGGCTGCGCACGGGACGTCGCGGTCGGCAGCGACGCGGATACGTTTCTCGTCGTCGAGGGCACGATTCTCCCGCGGATTGACGTGGATGACCTGCTGCGGGCACACACGACGTCGGGAGCCGTTCTCACCGTCGTCGTGGCGGCGTCCCGGACGGGCGACGCGGGCCAGGCGCTGGAGCCGGCGGGAATTTACGTCTTTTCACGCGCGGCGTTTGAATACGTCCCCTCCGGGGGATATCAGGATATCAAGGAGACGCTCATCCCGCGTCTCCACGCCAGGGGTGAGCGCGTCTGCACCTACGTCGTGGACAGCATTGCGACGCCCGCGGTCAAAGGCATCGCATCCTACCTGGCCGTCAGCGAGTGGGCCGTCGAACAGCTCGTCCGGCAACCGGCGCCGTCGGGTTACGTGCGGCGCGACCAAGCATGCATCCACGTGACCGCGCGTGTCCACCCGGACGCCCGCATCGTGGGCCCTGCCTGGATCGAGGCGAGAGCGCGGATCGGTGCGGGCGCGCTGATCATCGGGCCGGTGACGATCGGGGCGGACAGCCGCATCGGTCGCGGGGCCGTCGTGAGCCGCTCGTCGATCTGGGAGCGATGCTGCGTGGGCCCCGGTGCGGTGCTCGACCAGTGCATCCTGACAGACGGCTCCTCGTGCGTGGCGACGGCCGGCCCGGTCCGGCACCAGGTGGTCGCCCCGGGACGACGGCAGAGGCACTCGCTGTTGCGGCGGCTGCTGCCCGAACGCGGGCAGCCCAACCCGATGCTCGAAGAACTCGAGAACCTCCGCAGGGAGGAACGCGTGGTGCGGCACGCGGCGCTCGCGTCGCCGGCCGTGGATTCGTGGGAAGTCGGAGCCGAGACTCCGGCCTTCAAGTGAGCTGACATGCACGACGTACCAGAGCATGCGCCGGACAGGAAGCCCAGCGACCTCATCGTCTCGCCGGGACGATCGCGGGACCTGCTCGCCGGCCCGGAGGCGGATGATTACGGTCCGGCGCTGTCTGTCGCCGGCCCGGCGGCACGCACCTCGCCGGTCACGCTGCTGGCCCGCCGGAAGTGGCTCATCTTCTTTGTCTTCGCGGTGCTGGCCGCGGCGACGATCCCGTTCATCTGGCTGTTTTTCGCCCCGAACTACCGCGCCACGGCAGTGGTGCGCATTTCGCCGGTGATCGAACCGTTCGTCTTCAAGAGCGAGAAGAGCGGCGTCCTGCCGTTCTACCAGTCGTTCGTCAACACCGAGGTGTCGGTCATCTACAGCCCGACGGTGCTGCAGCGGGTGCTCGACCGCCCGGAGATCCGCCAGACGGACTGGTACAAGGAACTGTCGCGAGAGAAGCGGCCCTCCTCCTCCGTGCTGGTTGAAGCGCTGCAGGAGAAGCTGGTCGTCAGCCCCCGCATGGGCACCGAGCTGATCGATATCGCGATCAGCATGTCGAGCGCACGGGACGCCAAGGTGATCGTCGACCTCGTCGTGCAGGAATACGAAAACCTCAAGGAGGAGCTCGAAAAGCAGAGCGACGTGAAGCTGGCGGAGGACCTCCGCGCCGAGCAGGCCAACCTGCAGATGCAGATCGACGGCTTGATCAAGACGCGTTTCAACATCGCGGAGCGGCTCGGCACCGACAAACCGGAGGAGCTTCGCTCGCAGCTCACGCAGCAGCTCAGCACGCTGGAATCCGACCTGCACCGCCACGAGCGCGAGCTCGAGCTGACCGAATGGCAGCTCAAGCTGGCCGAACGGGCCGAGACCATGCCCGCCGACGGGCCGGACCGTCGCTACGCGAACGACAGCCGCTGGCAGGAGCTGTATTTCGACCTGGAACGCGCCCGCAGTGAGCTGGCCTTCGCTCAGCAGCAGGGCGGCGAGCTCAATCCGCGCGTCCGCCGGGCCAAAGCGAACGTCGAACTGGCGGATCGCCTGCTGCAGGAGCGTCAGACGCAGCTCGATGAAAGCTGGCAGCGCAATCCCGCCGAGAGCGCCGAAATGGCCGTGTCCCGCCCGCGTCGCGTGCTCGAACAGGGCCGCGACCAGCTCCGCAAGCAGATCGAACTGCTGAAGAAGGACGTCGAAGCCAAAACGCTCGAGGTCAAGCAGGCGGGTGAGATCGCCCAGGAGATCGCGTCGTACGATGAGCAGATCAAGCAGAAACGCGAGCTCTACGAGGCCGTTCGGAACCGCCGGGACGTGCTGCAGATGGAGAAGCAGGCGCCCGCGCGCGTGAAGGTCGTCGCCTACGCTACCGAGCCGTCCGCTCCCGACAACGACCGCCGGCTGCTGCTCTCGGCTCTGGCGCTGATCGGGGCACTGGGGGGCGGCGTCACCGTCGGTTACCTCCGCAGCCTGGTGGACAAGCGGATCTACGACGTCAGCGAGCTGCGCCACATGTACCAGGTGCCGTTCCTGGGCATGCTGCCGAAGCTGTCATCGACGCACCTGCCCCGCGAGCTGGGCGGCACGATGGGCCTGAACGGGCCGGTGGATGCGGTCGGCAACCCACGGCTGGCACTGATGGAAAACATGCGGATGGTCCGCACGACGCTGCTCGAACGCGTTGCGCAGACCGGGGAGCGCGTGGTGCTGATCACGAGTTCGCTGCCGAACACGGGCAAGTCGAGCGTGGCGGTGCTGCTGGCGCAGAGCCTGGCGGTCGTCGGCAAGAAGGTCTTACTGGTGGAGGCGGACCTGCGCCGCCCGGTGCTGGGTCAGCGGCTGGGGATCGCGTCCGGCCGCGGACTCGCCACGCTGCTCACGGGCCAGGCCGTTTCGGGCGATGTCGTCGCACGCCCGCAGGGCACGCGGTTCGACCTGATCCCGGCGGGGGACGTGCCGGACACGTTCGACCCCGAGCTGCTGGCCAACGGCGTGTTCTCATCGTGCATGAGCCAGTGGCGTCAGCAGTACGACTTTGTGCTGCTCGACAGCCCGCCCCTCCTGCGAGTGGCGGACGCCCAGATCCTCGCGGGCAGCGTCGACGGGACGATCATGGTCCTGCGGTCGTCGCACGATCGCCGCACGGAGACGATGGACGCGATTTCGCAGCTCGCGGCGGTCGGCGGGACGCTGCTGGGGACGGTGCTGATCGGCAGCGAGTCGGGCGCGGGCGATTATGGGAGCTACGGGCGGTACTACGAATACGGGCGGGCGCTCGCGGCGGCCGCCCCGTCGTCCAATGGCGAGCACTGAGGGGACAGGGATGTCGCTGACCTTGCTGGTGATTGATTCGCGGGCGGCCTGGTTCGAGGCATCGGTCGGAGGCGCCGCTGCCGACGGCGGGAGCGTCGCTGACGGGGCGAGCAGCCCTTCCAGCGATCGCAATGGCGATGCCGCGGCCGTCGGTCCGACCGCGCGGAGCGTCCTGACGCTGCCGATGGGCACGGGGACGGTGCTCGACCGGCTCGCCGACTCGCTCGAGGGCGTGGCCGACAAGGAGATCCTGGTCGCGCCGAACTTTCCGATCACGCCTGCCTACCGGGCATCCCTTCAGGACGACGGGCGCCGACCGGTGCGGGTCGTGGACGCCGCATCGCTTGATCGCCGCATTCAGGAGTTCGAAACCTCCGACCACCTGCTCGTCGTCGAGGCCCGACTCTGGCCGGTGTGCGGGCTCGACGCCGCGACGATCCAGCGCTGCCTGCGGGACTACCGCGGCGCCTCGTACGGCGTCGCCGTCGGAGCGGACCCCGAAGGCACGCGGGAACTGGTCGAGTGCGACGAGGAAGGTCGCGTCCGACGCGTGCAGCGGTTCTACAACGCGGTGAGCTGGCCCGAGATGGGCAACACCGGCATCGTGTTCGCCCTGTTGCCCGCGCGGGCGATGGGGGGCCTGCGCCCGGTGTCGCTGACGCGCCTGCGTTCCGCGATGTCCGGCCGGGGTGTCCTGAGCCGGGATGTGCCGCTCCGCTGCGACGTGCTGGATCTCTCGGACGAGGGCGAGTTCCTCGCCGTGCAGGAGCGGGTCCTGGCCGAGTGCCTGGACTGTGACACTCCTGCCGGCTACGAACGCCGGCCGGACGCCGTGCTGATCGGAAGTGACTGCCGCATCGATCCGACGGCACGGCTCGTCGGCCCGGTCGTGGTGCAAGCCGGCAGTCGGGTCGATGCCCGCGCGACGATCGTGGGGCCCGCGGTGCTCGGGCGGGGCAGCCGGATCGGTGCGGAGAGTCTCATCGCTCAGGCGGTGATCGCCCCCGGCGCGGAGACTCCGGCGATGGCGGTGATCCGGCAACGCGTTCTCGCGGGGGGCTGCTCCGCTCAGACGATGGATGCAGACCCGCAGGTGCAGTTCTCGTTCTCGGCGGCCCGTCCGCTCGCGGCCCGGCGCTACGCGGGAACCGTCCCGCAGTCCGCCTACCGGATGCAGACCGGGAGCCGGAGCCATCGGGTCGCCAAGCGCGTGCTGGACGTGACCGCGGCGTCCACCGCGCTGATCGTCCTCTCCCCGTTGCTCCTGCTGATGGCCATTCTGGTCTGGCTCGACTCGGGACGCCCGATCCTCTTTGCCCATCGGCGCGAGCGCAAGGGTGGGACGGAGTTTCCCTGCCTGAAGTTCCGCACCATGGTCGTGGATGCCCACAAGCGGCAGCGCGAGCTGTACACCAACAACGAGGTTGACGGGCCCCAGTTCAAAATGCGGGACGATCCGCGGGTGACCCGGGTGGGCAAGTGGCTGCGGGCGACAAACCTGGACGAACTGCCGCAACTCTTCAACGTGCTGGTCGGGCACATGAGCCTGGTGGGGCCGCGGCCGTCGCCGTTCCGTGAAAATCAGATCTGCGTGCCGTGGCGCCGCGCCCGACTGTCCGTCCGGCCGGGGATCACGGGTCTCTGGCAGATCTGCCGCGACGACGACCGGGCCCGCGGCGACTTCCACCAGTGGATCTACTACGACATGACCTACGTGCGGAATTTCTCGTTCTGGCTGGATCTCAAGATCCTGGTCGCGACCGTGCTGACGCTGGGCGGGCGGTGGAGCGTCCCGCTGTCGTGGATCATCCCGCGCGACCGCCGACACCTCGTGCCGATCGAGCCCCACCCGGCCGCGGCGTGACCTCGCCGCAGGGCCCGTGAGTGGGGGGAACACCCCGGAATTATTGGACTTAGCGACGCCATTCTGTCGATGGTACAGCTGTTTTTTCGCCTTGGCATGTGCCAGGTCCGGAGCTCGGACACTACGCAAGAGGATGGCGCGGAATGATCGGCAACAGGAAGCGCTCTGACTGGCGCGGGATGTATCTGATGACCGCAGGCCTGGCCTGGGCCCTGCTCGCGAGCGGATGCGGGGGAGACCATCGCATCAGCCTCCAGGAATTCCTGGCGGCCGAGCAGGAGCATGCGGCCACCACGCAGCCCGCGGTCGAGCCACAGCCGATTCCCCCCGAGGTGATCGATGCGAAACTCGGGCCATACCGCGTAGGTGAAGATGACGTGCTGCTCGTCACGTTGACGGGCCTCGACACGGCGTCCGTCCTCCCGCCCATCACGGCGCGTGTGAACCACGAAGGCAAGATCCTCCTGCCGGCGGTCGGCGCGATCGAGGTGCAGGGCAAGGAACTCGAAGACGTGGAACGGGCCATCCTGGAAGCGTACGTGCCGAAGGTATACCAGGACGTCGTGGTGAACGTGGGGCTCGAGCAGGCGCGCATGACCCGCGTCCTGGTGACCGGTGCAGTGACGACGCCGGGGCTCGTGCAGCTCCGCCGGTCGGAACGCAACCTCCTGTTCGCAATCGTCGGGGCAGGCGGTGTCTCGGACGTGGCCTCCGGCGTCGCGAAGCTCAAGCGGCTCCGGAATCCGGCTGAGGAAATCTCGCTCAAACTGACGGATCCCGACGACCTCAAACGCGCGTTGGTGATGGACCCGCTGCAGGACGGGGATGTCGTTCACGTGGTCGCGGCGGTGCCGAACACCGTGTTTGTCGGCGGGCTCGTGCTGCAGCCGCGTCCGCAGCCGTATCCGCCGGGCGTCGAGATGACGGTGCTGCAGGCGATCGCCGCCTCGGGTGGCCTGCGGACGGACGTCACGCCGCGCGAGGCCACGCTCATCCGGCGCCGGCCGAACGGCGAGGACATCCAGGTCAAGCTCAATCTCGACCGCGTCACCAAAGGCCAGGATCCGAATATCACGCTGGCTGCGGGCGACGTGCTCTGGGTGCCGGATACGCTCGAGACACGTGTGCAGGACTGGATCAACAAGAACATCTTCTTCCGAGCCGGTGCCTCGGCGACGTACAACCTGTCCTATGACAGCCAGGGACTGCATTTCCTGAACAGCGCGGCGCGGGACAGCTCGCTGCAGAATGCCGGGGATTTGCAGGACACGTACGACCCGTTCGGATTCCTGCTGCGGAACCAGTCGCTGCAGAATCTGAACAGAGTGCCGGCTTCACCCTGATTCGGCGGGACAGGCAGGACGCCCGCTCCGAGTTCATCGTACAGTTCACCAGGCGGCCGCCCGGTCAGACGCACCGGTGCGGCCGTCGCTGCCAGCGCGGGCTTACCCACGTGTCAGACACTTTCGACCTCCGGAACACAATCCAGGATCTCCGTCTCCTCGCGATTCGCGCGCTCCGCCGCATGTACCTGGCTGAGCAGCGCGTGTTCGCCTTCCGTCTCCGGCGCGTCGGCGGTGAGGACCGCCTCGAGGGCATCAGCCGTCGGTACACCGCAATTTCGCTGATCGGGCTCAAGGCCGAGACGCCGCAGGTGCAGGAGGAGGCGCTGCACGGGCACGCCATGCACGACGTCTGCACGCGGCTCATCGAGGCGGCGCAGCGAACGGACGATATCGGCGAGGCCGCCCTCACGACCTGGGCCGCGCGCCTGCTGGAGCACCCGGAGGCGGGGCGGGCCGTCGAACGCCTGCGCGTGATGTCTCCGGTGAGTTGCTCCTGCCCGACGGTCGAGTTGTCGTGGTGCCTGAGTGCGCTGGCGATCTCGTCATCCGCGACGGGTGATCCGGCACTGGCCGATGCCATCGCGCACCGTCTCCTGGCCACACAGGTAATGGCCTCCGACCTTTTCGCGCACTGGCCGGACGGAGCAAGCCCATCCGCACTACGGTCGCACGTCGCCTGCTACGCGGATCTGGTTTACCCCATCCAGGCGCTCTCCCTGTATTTCCGGGCGACCGGCAGCCAGGACGCGCTGACAGCCGCCCGGCGGTGTGCGGAACGCATGTGCCGCCTGCAGGGCCCGCAGGGACAGTGGTGGTGGCACTACGACGTGCGGACCGGCCGCGTGGTGGAGGGCTATCCCGTCTACGCCGTTCACCAGGACGCCATGGGCCCGATGGCACTGCACGCGTTGCGCGATGCCTGCGGAGAGAATGCCACTGAAGCAATTACCGCTTCGCTCAAGTGGCTGATGCACGCGCCTGAGCTCGACGGGTCGCTCGTGGATCGTCAGGCCGACGTGATTTGGCGCAAGGTCGCGCGGCGCGAGCCAGGCAAGCTCACCCGTCGCATCCAGGCCGCCGCCAGCCGCGTGCATTCCGCGCTGCGCGTGCCGGGGCTCGACACGCTCTTTCCTCCCGTGGAAATCGATTTCGAAACGCGGCCGTACCACATGGGTTGGCTCTTGCATGCTTTTCCTGCTGACACCGCAGGTTGAGCGGGCATAGTATTGTCTGCGGGAATGGCTTCGAGAGCCGCCGGGCTCCGCAGCGCCACACGGCGCACGTACGCGAACGGACGCGTGCGTTGGACCCGGGCAGAGCACTCACTCGGGCGTACGGGCGCGGTCCTGTACGCAATACCTCCCTGACACGAAGTCAACGGGCCCCGACGCACGACGCCAGTTGTTCGCTTGTAGAGAGGGACACGCCGTGTCTTGCGGTTGGAGTACGCGCAGTCTGTTTGGTTTTCCGATTCACGCGCTCGACATGAAGAGCGTGCTCGACGTCGTTGACGAGAGCATCGCCGATCGCAAACGCCTGCTGATCGGCGTGGTGAACGCCGCGAAACTCGTGAACATGCGGCGTGACGCGTCGCTCGGGCGTGCCGTGATGGCGGCGGACATGATCCTCGCGGACGGCATGTCGGTGGTGTGGGCCTGCCGACTGCTGGGCCGACCCGTGCCGCAGCGCGTGGCGGGCATCGACCTGATGGAAGAGATGCTCCGCCATGGAAGTGAAAAAGGGTACCGAGTGTTCTGCCTGGGTGCGACGGAGGAGGTCCTCGCGACCACCGTGCAGCGGATCCAGGAATGCTACCCGGGCATCGTCATCGCCGGGAGCCACCACGGCTACTTCAAGCAACAGGAGGAGGCCGATGTGGCCGCGCGAATCCGCGATGCCCGACCGGACATCCTCTTTGTCGCCATGACCTCGCCCAAGAAAGAGCAGTTCCTGGCCCGGCATGCGGAAACAATGCAGGTGCCCGTCTGCCACGGTGTCGGTGGGGCATTCGATGTCCTCGCGGGGAAGGTCAGGCGCGCCCCGCGTGTCTGGCAGCGGGTCGGGATGGAGTGGCTCTACCGGGTGCTGCAGGAGCCGCGCCGGATGTGGCGCCGTTACCTGGTGACCAACACACTGTTTTGCGGGATGGTACTCTCAGAGCTTCTGAACATGGTTTCCTGGCGGCAGGTCCTCGTCGCACGCCACGCGAGGCAGTAGCCGATCGCTGCGGGTTGTCGCGTGCGGCTCACCGCCGCCACAGCCGGGAGCCGCCGCTTCGCAGGCTGGGTATCGTACAAGGGGGCAGGGGTCCGCCACCCCGGGGTCGCCCGGCGGAGGCGGGGATCAATATGTCCATCCGGGTTTCGCTTCTGATCCTGTTCGTCCTGGCCCTCGCCGCCTACGCGTGGCGCGACTGGTTCCGGGCGACGTGCGGCCTGATCGTCATGATGGCCGTCATGCAGCACCCGGACATGCCCAAGAACATCATGAACATCCAGGGGCTCAACCCCTGGAACCTGCTGATGGCGGACATTCTGCTGGCGTGGTTTTTCGCGCGACGCCGCGAGGGCCTCACATGGGACATGCCCGTCCACGTGAATGTCCTGCTGGTGCTCTATGGGGTCGTGATCACGGTCAGTTTCGTGCGGATGGTCGCCAATCCGGACGCGATGGCTGACGAGGGCATCCCGTTCACCTACCTGATCAGCGAGCACTGGATCAACGCAATCAAGTGGGTAATCCCCGGGCTGCTGCTGTTCGACGGATGCCGCACGCGGGCCCGCCTGTACACTGCGGTCTTCTCGATCCTGCTGCTGTACCTGGGTCTCGCGATCCAGGTGATCCGCTGGATGCCTGCCAGCGCCGCCGTCAGCGGTGACGCCATCACCGGGCGGGCGCTCAAGATCATCCAGAACGAGATCGGCTACAGCCGCGTGAACATGTCGATGCTCCTCTCGGGTGCCAGCTGGGCGACACTCGCCGTCATCCCGCTGCTGCGCCGGCGGTGGCAGCAGGCGCTCGCGGTGGTCTGCTTTTTCCTCATCGCCTATGGCCAGGCGCTCACCGGCGGCCGCATGGGATACGTGGCGTGGGGCGTGGTCGGTTTTCTCTTGTGTGTCGTGCGATGGCGCCGTGGTCTCCTGCTGTTCCCCGCCGCGGCCGCCATGATCTACGTCGCAGCGCCCGGAGTCGTTGAGAGAATGATGCAGGGGTTCGGCCAGACCACCGTCACTGGCGGGACCTACACCGACGATTACGAGGTCACCAGCGGGCGGACTCTGATCTGGCCGTACGTCGTTCAGAAAATCATGGAATCGCCAGCGATCGGCTACGGACAGCTCGCGATGGCCCGCAGCGGTTTGCGGGAGTACCTCTGGTCGCGCTACCGCGAGTCCTTCCCGCATCCGCACAACGCCTACCTGGAGTGCCTGCTCGACAACGGCATCATCGGCTTCTCGATGATCATGCCGTTCTACGGCGTGGTCGTCTTCCACTCCATGCGGCTGTTTCTCGACTCGCGCAGCCCCGTGTTCGTCGCGGTCGGAGGCATGACGCTCGCGCTGGTGCTCGCACTGCTGGTCTGCTCGATGGGCAGCCAGACGTTCTACCCGCGCGAGGGCGCGGTCGGCATGTGGGCGGCCATCGGGGTGATGCTCCGGGTCTCCGTGGAGCGCCGGCGCCTGATGGACGCGATGGATGTACCGATCCAGGTGCCCGTCCGGCGACGCGGCCGCGCGGAGAGCCCCGTCGGCCAGCCCGCCACGGTGACGCATGGTGGATGAAACCGCGCGGACCCGCGATTCCAGAGAGGACACATTGAACCGTCTGGGCTACATTCTGGCCGCCAGTCACTCGGGATCGACTCTCCTGGCCATGCTGCTCGGAGCGCATCCCGACCTGGCGACCGTCGGCGAGCTCAAGGCGACCGCGCTGGGTGACGTGGAGCGGTACCGCTGCTCCTGCGGAGCGAGGATCCGCGAATGCAGGTTCTGGCAGGAGGTGTCGCGGCGGATGCTCGAAAAGGGCATCTCCTTCGATGTGACCGACGCGCGGACCGATTTTCGCCATGTTCGCACCCGCTACACGCGCCGACTGCTGCAGCCGCTGCATCGCGGCCCGATTCTCGAAGCCGTCCGGGACGTGGCACTCGCGGTGTCGCCCTCATGGCACCGCGATGTGAACGACATTCAGCGCCGCAACGCGGCACTCGTGGAGACGCTCTGCGAACTCACCGGCGCGCGGGCCATCGTCGATTCCTCCAAGGTCGCCCTGCGGGTCAAGTACCTGCTCCGCAATCCGGATCTCGACGTCCGCGTCATTCACCTGGTCCGTGACGGGCGGGCGGTCGCCCTGACCTACATGGACCCGGCGGACTTCGCCGACGCGAGCATCCCGGAGCTCCGCGGCGGCGGCATGGGCGGCGATCGTGCGAAAGAACGTCTCTCCGCGGCGGATGCGGCCTACGAATGGCTGCGCAGCAACCAGGAGGCCGAAGCGGCGCTGGCACGCCTTGGTTCCGATCGTTTCATCCGCATCCGGTACGAGGATCTCTGCCGCGACACCGACGTGACACTCGCCGGCGTGTTTCGACTCCTCGGCGTGGATCCGGCCAGGCGGGAGCGCGACTTTCGCAGTGTGGAGCATCACGTCATCGGCAACGGAATGCGCCTGGACACATCGTCCGAGGTGCGGCTCGATGAACGCTGGCGGACCGCCATGCGCCCCGAGCATCTGGCGGAGTTCGAGCGTGTGGCCGGGGCGATGAACCGGGCGTACGGGTACACGTGAGTGTCGGCGGCGCCCGACTGCGCCGCCTGAGAGGAGCAGATGGCCGAGACCGCGAGCGAACTGGTCCGCGAGGTCGCCGGCGACAGGCCGCAACGGCGTTCCGCGCGTCACAAGGAGGACGTCACCGGGCGCGACCGGATGACCCACAACGTGCTGGCGAGCTGGGCCGGTCACCTGGTCTTTGTGGTGGCCGGCTTCGTCCTGCCCCGCATGATTGACGAACGGGTCGGCCAGGCCGCCCTGGGCGTGTGGGACTTCGGCTGGTCGGTGGTGACCTACTTCGGACTCATGTCCGGCGGCATTCTGTCGTCCATCGGCCCGTATGTCGCCCGGCATCGCGCGGCCGCCGATGAAAGAGAGCTCAACGCGACCGTCAACACCGCCCTCGGGCTGTATCTCTTCACGGGGACGCTGGTCTTTCTGGCGACCCTGCTCGTTTCTGCGCTCCTGCCCCTCTTGTTCAATGATCAGCGGCTCGCCGGCCACGTCACCGAGGCCCAGTGGGTCGTGTTTTTGCTCGGCCTGAGCGTCGTCGCGCAGTTCTTCTTCGCAGTCTTCAACGGGATTATCACTGGCTGCCACCGCTGGGGGGTGCACAACGCGATTACCTCCGGCGTCTACCTGGCGACCTCGACGGCCATCGTCGTCGCGCTGCTGCTGGGCGGTGGTCTCGTCACGATGGCCGCTCTGACG
>CAZJTF010000144.1:0-15826 GCA_964548565.1 uncultured Planctomycetales bacterium
TCCTCGACGACGGCCCGGGGGGGCTGCGTTTCGGGCTCATCGGGCTGCCATTTCACCTCGCGCGCCCACGGATCGCAGATTCGCCTTCCGTCGATGACGTACTGGTACTCGTGGCGTCCGGGCGACAGCTGCCGCTCGAGTGACCAGAGGGTCTTGCCATCATATTCCAGAAGGTCGGCCTGCTCGTCCCAGCCGTTGAAGTCGCCGACGAGGGCGATTCGCTCCTTGCCGGGTGCAAAAACGGTGAACTGGACGATTCCATTGCCGCGATCCACGGCGCCGGGAACAGGCGCCTGGCTCCAATCGATCGGCATCCTGGGGACTCCGGTGCGACATGCAGGGGTCGGAGTGACCGCGGCGATGCGCGTCGATTCTATGGCCGAGGTTCTGCGGCAGTCCAGCAGGAGCTCCGGCCGGGAGGAGCGGATGAGCTTGCAGTCCTTGACCGGTGACGCAAACGTGTCACCGATCAGCGCCATTGTCGGATCACCGTCACGCCGGACGAGCGGGCGATCTACTCTGCGGGCGTCGTTGTCGTGTCGCTCGTCGCGCCGGCGGTCTCGCCATCGAGCAGTTCAAGCGTGACCGAGGTGCGCAGCTTCTGCACCATCTTCGGCATTCCGACGCGATGGGCCTGGTCGGTAGCCTCGGGATCGCCCTTCATCGCGATGGACATCGTGATCTCCATCGTCTGCCGGAGTTGAACGAGATTGCCGGTGGTGTAGTCGACGTATGCGATGCCTTCGCCGCCGCTGCTCGCGAGTTCCATCTGCATGCGCGAGAACGGGCCGGGCACAGGCTCGGTCGCGGGCACTTCGGTCGTCCGGAACGTTTCGGCGACGCGGATCTTCGCGCAGGGCCGGCCACGGAAGGTCTGCGTCCCCAGCAGCTCGTACTCGCCCTTACCCTCCAGTTGGAAGTTCGCGACCGGCAACTTCATCTTCCAGGTCTGGTCCCACTTGTCACCGATTTTTGTCGGCCCGCCATGAGGCGGAAGGACGCGGTAGATGGAGTTCATCTGTTGCAGCATGGCGTCATCGTCGAACATCTTGGCAATGCCGTCCATGATCGGCTTCATCATCGCCATGTCCTTGTCGGCACTCAACTCGGAGGTGACGCGCTTGAGGCTCTCGGACAAGCCCTGCACCTTCAGCGGGCGCCCCGTATCGGAGACCGCCAGGGAGAATCGGACGCCCGAGAGCGCCTTCACGACGCGAGCGACCGCTGCCTGGCTGGGGTTCTTCTCCCCGCCGGGTGCGCGGGAGTCCACCGTCATCGGGCCCACGCTCATGCGCATGCCGACGTCCTCCATCGCCACGTCCAGCGTGAACGAGCCATCGGGGTTCGTACTGCGGCAGCGCATCACCAGCGTCTGGTCGAATGTCTGGGAGAACTTCTGTTCCGGAAGAGGGTCTGGAAGCTTAATGCCACCAAACGTCCGGCTGGTGACCCGCTGCCGGATGACACGGCCCGGCTCCCAGCTCACGATGAACCGGACTTCGCCCGCGGAACGGGCGGGCTCGGCGGCGATGCAGAGATTCGGAATGCACAGCAGCGGGATGAGCAGTGTGGAACGCATGTCGGATCTCCTGTGGCCTGCGAGCGCAGGCGTCTCCGGTCAGTTTGCTGGTTGAGCCTTCTGTCGAGCGGCTGCCTCCAGAATCAGCGCGTCGATCCGTTCCTGGTGCCGCTGGATCAGCTGTCGCTCCTCGGGGGTGAGGGCGAGTTGCGTGCCATCCACGGTGAAGCGTGGCGTTGCGTCGGCAGTCTCGCGGACGATTTCGACCTCGAACCGCCGGCCTTCGCGATCGCGCAGGAGCTCCTTGAGATGCCGGCGTTCCGCCGTGATCGTCTCACAGTTGCCGAGTCGCGGCTGCGCACCCAGTCCGCTTCCGCGGTCGATCTGCCCGACGGCCTCGGTCCACTGAATCAGTCTTCCGAGGTCCTGCATCACCTCCTCGAGGTAGGCGACGTGAGCCCGCAGTGCAGACGCCCGGAACGACACGGTTTCCTCGGAGGCACTGCTGACCTGCCGGAATGCACCGGCCGCTTCGGTCAGCAGGTTCATGGACTGCTTTTGCAGAGCCCGGGCGAGCCGCCACTGAGCGTTGGGCGAGCCGGCGCCCGGCTGATTGGCCGCCACGCGGAGACGCTCGATCGATTCCGGCGTGACGGGGGCGTTGGCATCCATTTCACCGAGTCGCTCCTCGACGACGGCAGCTTTTTCCGGGTGCGCGGACACGGCGGCCTGGTATGCGGCCCGCGCTTCGTCGAAACGTTCCAGCCGCGCCAGGCAGTCGCCGACCGACAGTGCGACAAACGCATCGGTGTCGAGGTCACTGCAGCACTGGACGAGCGAGCGGAACGCCGTCAGCGCTTCCTCCAGACGTCCCGCGTTGTACAGATCCGTCGCCTGGCTCGTCCGATCGACAAAGTCGAACTCGCGCTCGACGGGATCATCCTGCGCCATGGTCGGTGACGCGATCAGCATGACGACCAGGCTCAATCGGCGGATCGCCGCAAAACGCATGTCTGTGAATCTCGCGCGCATCATCATGCTCCCAGCCTGGAGAGTCCGGCGACGATTGCCGGCAGTTCATGAATCGCGGGCGTGAGCGCCGGTTGGCATTCCGGGACCCGCGGACGAAAACCCATTGCGTGAGGGGGAGGCCTGGTGTCGATCTGCTCGAACAGGGCGGCCCGCGAGAGCGCCAGCAGGGGCCCGGTGGGCGCCGGCATCACCATTGACTGTGCGTAACTGCCGACGACCCAGCCCGGGGGAGCGGTTTCGACGATTCCCGGTGGCGGCACGATGCCATGCTGGCGCCTGCCGGCGACGTGCCACGCGAGCAGGCCGGCAAAGGCGATCGTGATACAGGCGGCCAGCGCGCCGTGCCACGGCGCACCCAACGGGGGCAGGCTGTGGCGCGGCGCCGCTCGCCGCCCGGATTCGACAGCCACCAGAATTCTGTCGCGGAGCCCCACGGGGACAGTCATTTCGTCTCGTGCGTTCAGAAACAGGTGCACCCGCCCGAACGCCTGGTTGCAGGTCTGGCACGCGGAGAGATGCCGCTCGATCGAGGCCGCGCGGGCGGGATCGAGTTCCCGGTCCCAGAACGCGTCGATCAACTGTTCAACATCGCGACACTGCATGATGCGCCCTCCGACAGTGGATTCGACGACATGAGGTCCCGCAGCCTGCGCCGGCCGCGATGCAGATGCGTCCGGACAGTGTTGAGGGGAACGCCCATCGAATCCGCGACCTCCAGGTACGACAGCCCCTGAAAGTGAAACAGCACGATTGCCGCCCGCTGCGCCTCGTCCAGCTGGCCCAGCCAACGGCCCCAATTCAGCGAACCGGTTTCGATCGTCCCGGTCATGTTTGCTTCTGCGGTCTCGAGCATGGTCTCTGCGATCCGTGGATATCTTGCCCGCTCGCGACGCCGGGCCCGCAGGTGGTTGATCGCCAGATTTGTGGCGATCTTCAGCAGCCAATTGCGGAACGGGAAGCTGGTTCCATATTGGTCCAGCTTCTCGAAGGCGCGGACGAACGTGTCCTGGGCGAGGTCCTCGGCGTCCGCGCGGTTGCAGACGATCCGGAGGATGACGCCATACACCGTGCCGAGATGGCGATCCACCAGCGTGGCGAAGGCGGCCCCGTCCCCGCTGGCCGCCGCTCGGGCCAGGTCAAGGTCGGCAGGTTGTTGGTCGCACTCGGGCACCCTCGTGCCTCCCGCAGTCTTCGCAGAATACGACACCGGGGCCTGCGGCCGGGTTTCAGCGGCCTGGCAGAACGTCTCTTATCGGCCCTCCGCCGGTTGGGAAGCCGCCCCGGAGGGCTGCCGGACGTCGAAGGCGGCCGTCAGGGTCGCGCTTCCCGCCAGATCCAGCCGAACGGAGGTCTCACGCCCGCTCGCCGCACCCGACCACTCCCGGAAGCGGAACGTGCGGCCCCGGCTGGGCTCGGTCGGGCGGGACGGATCCATGAACTGCCCGAGGCGTTCGCCTGTGCCATACCCGGCGGGGGTCTTCATGTCGGACGGGATCACGTCCACGATCTCGACGGTATGCGGCCCCGACGCATCGAACGTGATCTGAAACCGCCCGAACTGCGGCCCGAGCTCGTACTGCGTCGTCCACCGCCCGCTGTGTGTCCAGTAGTCAAAGCCGTCCACGCGAAAGCGGACCGATCCGAGCGGGGGATCGGTGGCGACCACGAGAATCGGGCCCGCCTGAGCCAGATCATTGCCGCCGGTCGAGGCGTAGAGGTAAACGCGTCCGGAGTACCTTGGTACCGTGAGCGTACGGTCTGCAGCGAGTGTCACGAGCCGCTCGGCGGGCGCGCGGTCGTGGAAGAGGTCATACACCTGGGTCGAGGGTAATTCCGGCGGCAACGTGACCGTCGCGGGCTTCTCCTTGTCCGGATTCAGCACGACGAACCCGCGTTCGAAGAGCCGGTAGTGCACGCCGCCA
This sequence comes from uncultured Planctomycetales bacterium, assembly GCA_964548565.1. GTDB lineage: Bacteria > Planctomycetota > Phycisphaerae > UBA1845 > PWPN01 > CAYLLT01. Next base: position 4,474 of record CAZJTF010000144.1, read on the forward strand.
TTTTCCTGCTCCGCGCCCAGGGGCGGGCCGAGGCGGATCTGGTACAGGATGGCCGTGTCCGGGTCAGACAGCGGTCGCCCGCCGTTCCACACGAAGCCGGCCAGCCGGGCCGAGGCATAGCAGAAGAAGGCATCCTCGCGTACTCCGTAGCCCGTGTGCCCCAGGTAGCTCAGCGCCTGGATCTGCTTACCCGCGCGGATGAACGGCTGAAGCTTCAGGCCCTGGTCGTGCCAGTGGCTCCGCCAGTCGAACCACCGGTCCTTCGATACCCACGTACAGATGTACGATTCAAGCATCTCCGCATCGAGGTGCTTCCAGTACCCTGGCGGCAGAGAGAGCGGGCTCGCCGAGTTGCCGAGCAGTGCGCCGTCGGCCTTGTGGCGCTTCACCGCGTCACGCACCCGCTTGAGCAGCAGCGCGAACGCCTCGTTGGGATCGTCGGTGACATGCGTGTGGCGTCCGAACTTGGGGCCGTGGCAGGGGACGCGGCTGCCGAGATTGTCGATGAAGAAACCGTCCGCGCCGAGCTGCATCACCTTTTCCACCCACGCGAGCATCGCCTCCTGGTACGCGGGAACGGCCGGACAGGTGGTGTACATGTTCTTGGCGTCTTCCGACTCCCAGAAGCCGGTGCGCTTCAGGTTGCCCTCGGCGTCGATCTCGATGAACTCGGGGTGGTCCTTCAGGTTGACGCCCTGGTACGTCAGCGTGGCGAAGCCCTGGTACAACGTGATGTAGGGGAATGCGCGGATGCCCAGCGCGCGCACGCGGTCGAAGTAGGCGCGGCTCACCGGACAATGCGTGACAAACGCAACCTTGGAGGCGGCCAGCGCTTCCCAGGCACCGGGATCAGACCCGAGGGCGTACGTTTCAGACTGCACCAGCCAGTCCGGCGCCGATTCGCCGAGCTCGAGCGACCGGGCAGCCGCATTCCGCTCTGCGCGGGACGGCCACTGCGCTGCGTTCGCGCCCGGACAGGCGGCGAGCAGGAACGCGGACAAAATGAGTGGGAGGGGTATGCTTCTCATCTAAGGTGCTCCTCGTGTGCGTCCGCCCGGCCGGCCGGGCGTTTCAACGGCACAAGAACACCTTAATGCTGCTTTGCGTCGGTGTCCCGTCCCCCAAGGTCATCCGCGGCAGGACGGACGGCGTCGAGAATCAACTCGCGAAGCAGCGAACGATGGCATCGCGATTCGTGGATGCAGGCCGAGGAACAGAGGAGCGTGATTGTTTCGCCGGTCTCAATCCGGCGGGCGAGCGCCTCGATGGCAGGCGCCTGTGAACGCATTTCCCGCAGGTAGGCGGTGCGATACGCGGTCCACGCGACAGGTGCCCCGCGTTTACCATAGAACCGGGCATGCAAATCCGCGCTGGGTCCGAGGTCCGGCAGCCACTCCGTCCAGGTTTCCTGGTGCTTCGACAGGCCGCGCGGGCGGTACCGGCTCACGAGAATCCGTGTCCCGTCAGCGGCCTCCATCGGATCATCCCACCGCTTGGTGCGAATGTGCATGGGAGTTACCAGGGCCGCCACCGACGCAGCGGGCGACGCGTGGGTCAGGGCGGCAACAGGACGGCTCGTCACCTCGCACTTGCGACTCGAACGTCAGCCATTGTCCGGGACGATTCGCAGGATCTGCCGGGTGGTGGCCACATACAGCGTCCCGTCTTCGGCGAACTCCAGGTCCACGATGCCGCCACTGATTCCCTGGGCGAAGACCGTCTGGCTTATGACACCGTCGCGGGTCGCGTTCAACGTGTAGCGCATGATCCGCCCGGTGTTGAATTCACCGACAAGGAGCTGGCCCTCGGAATCCGCGCCGAACGTGTCGTCCGGGGCCACGGCGATGCCCGTCGGAACGGCCGAGCCCTCTGTGTAGTCCACCATTGGCTCGACGTACGTTCCGGTATCCGGCTCATACGTGCCGTTGCTGCGACCCTGCACATCCGGCCAGCCGTAGTTGCCCGCGTGGATGATGTTGTTGACCTCGTCGTGGTTGTTCGTGCTGTTTTCGGTGGCGTAGAGCAGGCCGTCGGGCCCAAACGTGAAGTCGAAACTGTTGCGCAGACCCAGCGCCCACGCGGCGTTCGTCGCGCCGAACGGGTTATCCGTGGGGATTGAGCCGTTGTCGTTGATGCGGAGAATCTTGCCGGGGAGCACGTCCGGGTTCTGTGAGTTGGAACTCTCGGTGAGATCACCGATGGTGATGTACAGCTTGCCGTCGGGGCCGAAGTGGATATTCCCCCCGTTGTGGTTCGGCCCGGGGAAGGCCGGCAGAGACAGAATCAGCTCCTCATCACCGACCGCGGTACTGCCCGACGCAGTAAACCGCACGACACGATTGTCCACGGGTGCGACAAGGGCGCCAGAGGCGCCCGTCGACGATCGCGTATAGTACAGATACACCCACCCATTGGAGTTGAACGAGGGATGCAGCGCGATGCCCAGCAGACCACGCTCGCTGGTTGTCGAGACGGGCACCTGGACGAACGGGTCGGGGAGCAGTGTGCCATTCGAGACGATCCGAACCGCGCCCGTGTTCTTCTCGGTGTAAAAAATCCGCCCGTCCGGTGCAATCGCCATCGCGACCGGGAAGTCGGCCGAGTCCACGACGGTTTCGAATCGGATTCCATCGCCCGATGGCCCGCCCGGGTCCGCCGGCGGGGGAACGTTCGGGCAACCGCAGATGAGCAGGGCGACTGGTACGACAGCGATCAGGCGCAGGGTCATGTTCGCTCCAGGTGCAGGGTTTGAGCCGCTCCGGCGTCTGCCGGAGTCCGAAAACCTTGATTCGCCGTATTCTATGGCCGAATTTGCAGGCGGTGCGTCCGGGGAATTGCCGCAAGAGTGGGGCGAGTTATAATCGAGACATGCTGCGGCCGGGTTTCACTTCACTTTTCCGCACCGATGTCGGGCGTTTCCGGGCTCCTGCATGCCGGGACGGTGCCGACGGGTGTCAGTGTCCCGGCGGGGCCGGCAGGGACCGCTGATCCCGGCCGTCACCCCGCTTTTCTCCTTTGTTCCATGCCGGATGTGATTCGAGATGTGCCGCGCGGCGGAGGGCCGCAGGGTACCCCTGAGTGGGAGGACGTGATGACAACGCGATTTCAGTTCGGCGAGCAGCTCGCCGGCCTCGTGGAGAAGATCGTCGCCAGCTACAACGCGGACGAGCGAACCCGCCACATCGAGCGTGTCTACCTGCCGAACCGCAACTCCGTTGTCCGAGTGATCCAGCTCCTGCTCGAGCTCGTGTACCCGGGCTACTACGGGCGGCAGAACCTGACCCAGCACAACGTGAAGTATCACGTCGGCGAACTGCTGCCCAAAATTGGCGAGCTGCTCTACGAGCAGATCAACCAGGCGCTGTGCTACCAGGAAGAGATCGACGGCCGCACATCGCCCGACCGGCCGCCATGCGATAAGAAGGCCCGGCGCATGACGCTCGATTTCCTGGAGCGAATCCCGCAGCTTCGCGATGTCCTGGCGGGCGACGTCCAGGCGGCGTACGACGGAGATCCGGCGGCTGTGAACACCGACGAGGTGATCCTCGCATATCCCGGTGTGCTGGCGGTCACGGTCTATCGCTTTGCCCACGAACTCTACCAGATGGAAGTGCCGCTCATTCCGCGCATCATGACGGAATGGGCTCACACGCAGACCGGCGTCGACATCCACCCCGGCGCGAAGATCGGGCGGAACTTCTTCATCGATCACGCGACGGGCGTGGTGATCGGCGAGACCACGGAGATCGGCGAAAATGTCAAGCTGTACCAGGGTGTGACGCTCGGCGCGCTCTCGTTCCCGAAAGACGAACGCGGGCGGCTCATCCGCGGCTACAAACGGCATCCCAGTGTCGCGGACAACGTCACAATCTACGCAAATGCGATCGTGCTGGGCGGGGAGACGCGGCTCGGCGAGAACTCGGTTATCGGCGGCTCGGTTTTTCTCACGACCACCGTGCCGCCGGACGCGACGGTGTCGATCAAGCCGCCGGAGCTCAAAGTGCACAAGCGGCGCCGAAGCGAGTCCGGCATGCACGACGATTTCCAGATCTGACGAGCTCGGTGCAAGCCTCTGACTGCGGCGGGTGCCTGCCGCATTACTGCAGGACGTCCATATCTGTCGGCATCTGGTAGAGCGGCAGCATGGCCGCAATGAGCGTCCCCACGATCGTGACGAGGGCGACCGCAGCCGCCAGCGCGGCGAGCGTCGCCAGCGGCCCGCGAAACGTCCGCGACATCAGGGCCGCTACCGCCAAGACGACTGCCGGCGCGGGGACGAGAGGCAGCACGCGCGCGACGGTCGGGATCCATGCCAGCGCCGGCGCTGCTCCATCCGACAGGCCCTTCGACTCTTCCGCAACCCTGGGCAGAGCGGTTGACTGCAGCACAACCGCGACCACCACTGCCACGATACCGGTCAGCAGCGATCGGACGGCCAGCCAGGTCGCCAGCGGACTCGAACGCCGGGGCATCAGCGGGTCGGTGTTCATGCGCGGCGCCTCTACTCGAAAGTAAATGCCGACGGGCACAGCTTGTTCAGGACACACTCGCCGCAGCGCGGCTTGCGCGCGGTGCAGACGCGCCGCCCGTGCCAGATGAGGGCGTGGCTGAAGTAGGTCCAGGAATCGCACGGGAGCACCTGCATCAGGTCCTGCTCGATGCGGACGGCGTCCTTCTCGTCACGACTCGTCCAGGTGAGCCGCAGCCGATGGGTGAGCCTCCCGACGTGTGTATCCACCACGACGCCCTCGTTCTTGTGGAACCATGTGCCCAGAAGCACATTCGCGGTCTTGCGAGCGACACCGCGGAGCTGGAGCAGTCCCTCCATCGTATCAGGTACGCGCCCGCCGAACGCATCGCGGATGGACCGGCACGCGTCGAGGATGCTCCTGGTCTTCTGGCGGAAGAAGCCGGTCCGGTGAATGATCTGCTCCACATCGGCCGGCTCCGCAGCCGCCAGCGCGTCGAGGGACGGATACTTCGCGAAGAGCGCCGGGGTGACCTTGTTGACGGTCTCGTCCGTCGACTGCGCGGAGAGAATCGTCGCGATGAGAAGTTCGAGCGCACTCTTGTGGTGCAGGGCGCAGGTGGCGTCGGGATACGCCTTCTCGAGCTGCGAGAGGATCCGCCGGGCACGTTTGCGGAGTTGCTCCAGGGGCTCCGAGGGCGCCTTCTGTGCGGCGGCTGCGCCTCTGGCCGTCGCTTTGGCCCGCGGGCGAGCGGCAATTGCTGGAATGGCTGCCTTCTTGCGTTTCAGCACGTGCCCTCCACCCAGGTCGGCTCGCTCTTCTGCCAGACCTCACGTTTCCAGATCGGCACGTCGCGCTTGAGCGTGTCGATGAGCCAGCGACAGGCATCGAAGGCGGCATTCCGATGCGGCGCACCCACGGCAATGGCGACGGCCGTTTCGCCGATGGGTATCCGGCCAAGACGATGCGCCAAGGCCGCCTCGCCGATCTCGAACCGCTGGAGCGCGGCGCGGCGGAGTTCCTGCATCTGACGGATGGCCATCGTCTCGTACGCCGAGTACTCGAGGGCAATCAGGGGGTTGTCCGCCGAGCCTTCAGCTCGCACGACGCCGGCGAACGTGACGATGCCGCCGAGGTCCGGACGCTGGACACGTGCCGCAAGCGCGTCGGCCGAGATCGGCTCGCAGGTGAGGCGAACAAGCATGTCGTCGCCACCGGAGACGGGCGGAATCAGTGCCACCACGTCTCCCTCACGGAGCACATGGTCCGGCTCAGCGTATTCTTCGTTGACGGCGAAGCGCAGATGCCGGGACGATTCCAGCCGCGGATACCTGGCCCGCAGCAGCTCCCTCAGGTCGGCAATGCTCGCCGGGGGCACCAGCGCGTACTCGAGCGTGTCGGTGCCGGCGATGTCCACCAGCGGCCCGAACAATCGGACGGTGACGCGGGTCATCTCCATGCGTACAGCAACCTCACCGCAAGAACTTCCGGCTCGTAACCACCCCGGCAATTCTACAACCCCCTTCCCTTGCGTGCGACGCGGCGTCTCGCGGGGGGGCGCCGGGGCTTCTATAATGGCTCGCCATCACGACAACCCCGAAGGACGCGTGAGGTTCGGATGGCGGCGAAGATCATCGACGGACAGGCAGTTGCGGAACGAATCCGGCAGGAGGTGCGACGGCAGGTCGCGGAGCTGGCATCCGCCGGGCGACGGCTGAGGCTGGCGGCCGTGCTGGTGGGGGAGTCCCCCGCCAGCCTGCTGTACTCCCGCAGCCAGGCCCGCCAGTGTGCCGCCATGGGGATCGACTACCAACTCGTCCCGCTGCCGGCCACCAGCGACCAGCGGGCGCTCGGAGATACCATCGACTGCCTGAACGCGGACGAGTCCGTCACGGGAATCATGCTGCACATGCCGCTACCGGCGGGGATCGATGCGCCCGAGATGCAGTACCGCATCGACCCCTACAAGGACGTCGAAGGGGTGAACCCGGCCAACATCGGCCTCGTCTTCTATGGGCAACCGATCATCGCACCCTGTACGGCGCTGGCGGTCGTTGAGCTGGTGAATGAAACGAAGATGGACCTGCGCGGTGCACGGGCCGTGGTCGTGGGGCAGGGCGCGATCGTCGGACGCCCGGTCAGCATTTTCCTGATCCAGCGCGAGGCGACCGTGACCGCCTGTCACGTGGCTACGCGCGAGCTGAGGGAACACACGCAGCGCGCGGATCTTCTTGTCGTGGCAGCCGGCAAGCCGGGGCTGATCACTGGGGAGGATGTGAAGCCCGGCGCGGTCGTGATCGATGTCGGAATCAACCGCGTGCGTGTCGATGACGGCCAGGGGAATCTGGTCTCGAAGACGGTGGGGGATGTTGATGCCGAGTCCGTCTCCCGCGTGGCCGCGGCCATGACGCCGGTGCCGGGGGGAGTCGGGCCGGTGACAGTCACAATGCTCTTGCGGAACACCGTTGAAGCGGCCCGCAAGCAGATGGCCCGGCGCCTGTGAGCCATGCGTACGACCGGGAGAGAGGTGGATCTTGATCGCACGTTCAGCCGCATGTGTGCTCCTTGCCGCCGCGCTGCAACCGCTGCCGGTACCTGGGGGCGAAGCGCCTGCGGATACGCGTCCGGTCGCGACCGATTCTGCCCCCGCCACCCCGCCTCGGATCCGCACCTTTCAAAAGGGCATCCGGATTGACTGGACCCGGCGCCAGGTCGAGGTGGATGGTGCCGTCAGTCTCCGGGAGGGTGCGATCGAGCTCTTCGCCTGCTCGCCCAACACGCGCGAGTACGAGAGCATTGTGCGGCTCGACGTCCGGCCGCTGCACGTGTTCCAGGCACTCGGGCTGATCGGTCTGGCGCCCGGGCATCCCATCCGGCTGAATCCCGAGACGCAGCAGGTTGAGCCGGCGGTCGGAGACGGAATCGAGATCTTCGTCCGCTTCACCCGGGATGGGCGATCGCAGGAGGTCGCCATCGAGCAATGGCTGCAACGGGCGAACAGCAAAGAGCCGGTTGAGGCGCTACCCTGGGTCTTTGCCGGGTCCGTGCGCAATGACGACGGCACGTTTGCCGCGGATGGCGAGGGGACCATCGTCGCGCTTGTCGATTTCGCCACGGCGATCGTCGCCCTGCCGGAGCGGCACAGCGATCGCAACGAGGAACTGTGGCTCGAGCCCGCAACTTCTCAGATTCCGCCGGAGAAGACGCCGTGTACCGTCATTTTCAGGCAGGCGCCGCTCCGGCTCGGCCTCGATCCCGCGGGGCGTGTTCTGCTGGACCACAGACCGGTCACCATCGCTCAACTGCGAGAGCGGATTGCCGCCGCGCGACGCGAGTCCCCGGGGCGACGCGTGCGGCTCCGGATCCACCCGCGATGCCCGGCCCAGGACGAGCGCGACCTCAAGACTCTTCTCGAAAGCCTCGGGATTCCGGCGAGCGAGATCTATATGTACCGTCCGCCGCTCTCGGCGGCTCCGCAGAACGATCCCCGAGCGATGACGGCGTGGTTGCGTAAGAGTGTGGTCGGCTCACGACCGGCGGAAACGGCGGGGCAGTTGACGGCGGACTCCGCGCAGCGTCTGGCGGACGATCTGCGCGAGCGGAGTGTTGATTTTCGGAACCGCACCGAGCAGGTCGTCGACTACGCGACGCACCTGTCAGGCGATCTGCAGCGGCTCGTTTCGCCTGACACCGCGCCGGCCTCCATGCCGTCGGAACCATGAAGATCCGCTGAATGGTCCGCCATGCGACCGATAATTCCGCGATCGCCAGTAGGCTTCTGCGCGCGGTCCGAAAAAAACACCCCATATTCCGTCCGCGAATCGGAAAAAAGGCTGAGAAGTGATTGCGTTTGTCCGATAGCTATAGTACAAAAACCCCGACCTGGATGGATCCAGGCCACGACAGTTCCCTTTTTTTTCCCGATTGAGCCATGGACCGGCATAGAAGGATGGCGCGGATGCTCGGATGCCTCGTGGCGTCGATGACGCTCGGGGCAGCGGTGCTCGACTGGGGACAGCCGGATCGTCCACCGAGTCAGCGACGGGCACTCGAACTGATCGCACAGGGCAGCACGATGCGCCAGTGGGATTCCATTCGCGTGGATCCCAAGCATGACGTGAGCCTCTCGGCGAAGGATGCGCACTTCATCGTTGATGCGCACGGTAACTGGGCCGCGACCGAGAACTGGCGCGGGCAGCGACCTCTCGACCGGATGCCGCAGATCCGGATCGGATTGCAGGCACCGCTCAACTCGAACCAGGTGACCGTCTCCCAGTGGAACGGAGCCCGGGAACTCATTGACGAACTGCAGCGTGTGTGCAAGATCAGCCGCACCGTTGTGGACGACACGATCGCTCTGCCAGCCAGCGCGCCGGCCCCGCGCCCACAGCAGGGTCGCCCCACTCCTTCGGCGGGTCGCCTTCGGCGTTAGTTCCGCGGCTAAGCTTCATCCCGCCAGCACTTCCGAATAATGGGTCCGGTTGACGGTCCTGTTAGGGGAATCTTAGAATTGGCGGTTACGGCAGCCTCACTCCCGTAGCTGTCGACAGTCTACCCCCTAAGTTTGGGAGTTGTTTGGTGAGTTTCACGGTTCCCGGCTACACAGTCTACGAGCGTCTGGGTACCGGTGCGCGTTCAACAATCTGGCTGGTGGCGGATCGAAGGACCGGCGAGCAGTTTGCCCTCAAACGCGTGATCCGCCGGGCGACCGAGGATCTCCGCTTCGTTAAGCAGGCGCTGACGGATTTTGAAGTCTCCTCCAAAGTGACCCACCCGGGGCTCCGACGCAGTTACGAGCTGCGTCGCGTGCGTAAACTCTTTCAATTGAAAGAGTTACACATCGTCATGGAGTACGTCGACGGGCGCACCCTGGAGGACATCGGGGCGCTTGGCACGCATGGCCTGCTCGGCGTCTTTATGCGGGTGTGCGAGGGCCTCGAAGCGCTGCACCAGATGGGCTATATCCACACGGATATCAAACCAAACAACATCATGGTCAGCAACGCAGGCGAGGTGAAGATCATCGACTTTGGCCAGAGCTGCCCGAGAAACTTCGTGAAGGGCCGGATTCAGGGGACACCTGACTACATCGCCCCTGAGCAGGTCGAGCGCGGCATTCCGCTCACGGAGCGGACGGACGTGTTCAACCTGGGCGCGACGCTGTACTGGGCGATTACCGGAAAGGCGTACCCGACGGTGATGCCGAGCAAGAAACGCCGTGGCGGGATCGACCTGGTCGGGCCGCGTGACGCCCCCGCGCCACACGAACTGAACCCGAATATTCCCACCGCTCTGAGCCGGCTGGTGATGGACTGCTGCCAGGAGCATCCCAAGGATCGTCCTGCCGACATGCGCGAGGTGCTGTACCGGCTCGAGGTCACACAGCACATCCTGGACAAGAACAACGCGACGCTCACCGGTCCGATCCTGAGCCGGTCGAACGACACGATCAAGGAGGTCACCGCCTCACCGGGCGACTCGGCCGCATGAGCCTTCTTCAATATGCAATTGATACGTTTCGGCAGGCGGCCGAATTGAACCTGGAGGACCCCGTCCGGGAGGGCTCTCTCCTCAATTTCGCTGATTACGGACAAGTGGTGATGACCGGCGACATGCATGGGCATCGCCGCAATTTTGAAAAGCTCGTGAAGTACTGCCGGCTCGAAGAGACGCCGATCCGCCACGTCATTCTGCATGAGCTCATTCACGAAGAGCCGCAGTCCTACGGCGCCCATGACCGCTCGATCGAGTTGCTTCTCGATGCAGCGAAGTGGAAGACGTTTTTTCCGGAGCAGATCCACTTTCTGCAGAGCAACCACGAACTCGCCCAGCTGCAGAACCACCAGATCAGCAAGGGCGGACGCATCGTGACGGACGATTTCGACCGCGGCGTAGCGGAGGTCCTGGGCACGAACGACATCGACGAGGCGCTCCAGGCGATCGACGAGTTCCTTGCCTCCCTGCCGCTGGCCGGTCGCACGCCGAACGGCGTCTTTCTCGCCCACTCGCTCCCCGATGCCGCGTACATGGACCAGTTCGACACAAACTGCCTGCACCGGGCGCCCAACGACATCGACATGCGGGAGGGGGGCTCGGTTTACCAGCTTGTGTGGGGCCGTCGCTACAGCCCGACCGTGCTTGATCAGTTCAGCAAGGCCTACGACGTGAGCCTGTTCGTCGTGGGGCACCAGCCGCAGGAGTTCGGCTTCGAGGTCAAGCTCGACCGCGTCCTGATCATCGCCAGCGACAACAACCACGGCGTCTTCCTGCCGATCGATTGCAGCAAGAGGTACACCATGCAGCAGCTGGTCGATCGGATCCGGCCATTCGCCGGAGTGGCGTAGCCTGCGGGCGCCCGCGTGACGATTCCCCCTCCAGAATCCCTCGCTCTGTGAACCACGGTGAAGCTACGCACCTACGGTCTTGCCCAGCGCGCCGAGCGCGTCGATATACGGCTGCTGAATCAGGCCGTGCTTGTCGGGCGGCACGTTGAGCAGGAGATTGGCTCCGCGGTTGCGGCATCCCTCGTAGAGGCGGACGAGCTCCGACTGCGGTTTGGGCTTGTCTTTCGGTGTGTAGAACCACGTTTCGCCAAGCGTGATGCAGCACTCACCCGGGATGCAGTACTCGCGCCCCTGGATCGTCCGCCACTTGTCGTGACCTGCTTCCGGAGGGAGGTTCTGCTCCATGCTGATCGCGTCGCAGGGCCATGCGTAGGCCTCGCGGAAAGCCGCGCCATTGTTCATCCCGTGGTTCGCCACGACGACCGCTTCGGGCTGGAGTGTCGTGATGTGCTGGTACAGGAATGTGCGATAGCCGCGTCCGAGGACGCCTGGAATGTCGATCCAGACCTCCGCGATCGGTCCGTAGTCGGTCAGCAGCTC
>CAZJTF010000145.1:0-15769 GCA_964548565.1 uncultured Planctomycetales bacterium
CTCTTTGGCGGCACAGTCCTCGCACAGGTGACGCTCCCGCTTGTCGCCCTTGACGAGATCCGTCTGGTGCACAGTGGCGGTTTGTTTCTTACATTGCTGGCAAATCATGGTTGGGTCTTCGCTGACGCAAGAAAAACGCAGGGAACCAGTTGAATCTTAGACTTAGCATGAAAACGCGTCAAGAAATCAGCCCCCCGGCACAATGTACGCCGCCACGCAACCCGGTGCTTCCGTGACGTGCACCGAAGCGAGCGGCGCAGCGTCACCGAGGCGGACCTGGAGTTCCTCGAACACGCGTCGGGCCACGTGCTCGGCGGTCGGGTTGAGCCCCTGCAGCAGAGGTGCCTCGTTCAGAGAAGTATGGTGGAGCCCGGCGACCAGGTCAGCCAGCGCCCTTTCGGCTGCGACAAAGTCGATGAGCACGCCGATCCGGTCGAGCTCGGGTCCGCGGAAGACCGCTTCGACCATCCAGTCATGCCCGTGGATCGGCTCGAGCGTTCCATCGTACATGCGGACCCGGTGTGCGGCGCTGAACCGTGCCTGAACGCGGCATTCATACATGCTCCCACGGTAGCACCTGCGGACGACCGGAGTCAAAAGGCGAGGCACGAGGCTCCGCGTGCGTCCGGTTTGACCGTCATCCGGCCTGGGTTACCATGAGCTTCCCATGATGCGAGAACTCCCGACGTTCGCCGAATTCGAGCAACTCGCCCAGCGCGGCAACACGATCCCGGTCTACTGCCAGCTGATCGGCGACCAGCTCACGCCGGTCAGCGCGTTCACCGCGGTGGCAGCGCGGGCGGATCACGCGTTCCTGTTGGAGAGCGTCGTCGGGGGCGAGCCAATCGCCCGCTATTCCTTCCTGGCGACCAATCCGTTCCTGACGTTCGAGGCGACGCGCGACCGAATCACGATCGACAGTGCGGCGGGGATTGTCCACGAGACGTCGTCAGACCCGCTGGCGCGTCTGGCCGATCTGCTGGCATCGCATCGGGCGGTTCACCTGCCCGAGTTGCCGCGGTTTTCCGGCGGGGCGGTCGGGTATGCGGCCTACGACGTGGCGCGTTACTACGAGCCGCTGCCGGACGCACCGGACGACGATCGAGGATTGCCGGACCTGCTTTTCGGGTTTTACGACACGATGGTCGTGTTCGACCACGTGAACAAAACGATCCTGGTGATCAGCCACGCGCACGTTGACCGGGACGGCATCCGCGGCAGCTACGACAAAGCGTGCGCCCGGATCGGTGCGACGGTTGACCTGCTCTCGGCGCCGCAGTCGTCGCGGGTTGGGGTCGTGAACCGCCTGGGGGACCCGTCGCTCGGGTTCACGAGCAATTTTGCCGGCGACGGCTTTCAGCGTGCGGTGGAGGCGTGCAAGGAGTACATCCGCGCGGGCGACATTTTCCAGGTAGTCCTGTCGCAGCGGTTGCAGCTCGACACACCTGCCCAGCCGCTGGACATCTACCGGGCACTGCGCGTGGTGAACCCCTCGCCGTTCATGTTCTACCTGAAAAGCCCGCGGGTCACGCTGGTGGGCTCGTCGCCGGAGATCATGTGTCGGGTCGAGAACGGCGTGATCACGAATCGGCCTCTGGCGGGCACGCGGCGCCGGGGCCAGACGGAGGAAGAGGACAAGGCACTGGAAGCCGACCTCCTCGCGGATCCCAAGGAGCGGGCCGAGCACATCATGCTCGTCGATCTCGGGCGGAATGATGTCGGCCGCGCGGCGGAGCCGGGCAGCGTCGAACTGAGCGACGTAATGGTCGTCGAGCGGTACAGCCACGTGATGCACATCTGCAGCAACGTCCGGGGGCGCCTGGCGGAGGGCAAGAATGCCTTCGACGCGCTGCGGGCTGCTCTGCCGGTGGGGACGGTCAGCGGGGCCCCAAAAGTGCGAGCGATGCAGATCATCGATGAGTTCGAGCCCACGCGGCGGGGCCCATATGCGGGGGCGGTGGGATATGTTGACTTCGCCGGGAACATGGACACGTGCATCGCGCTGCGGACGATGGTGATCACGCCAGGATACGGCGGGCGGCACCGTGTGTACGTGCAGGCAGGCGCGGGCATTGTGGCAGACTCAGAGCCCCAGCGGGAATACGAGGAGACGATCAACAAGGCCAAGGGACTCCTGCGGGCGATCGAGATCGCCGAGACGGGCTTCGCCTGACCGAGACTACCGCTGGCGGAGACGAGCGGCGATTGAGGCCCAATCACATGAGCGACGCGCATCGAAAAGGCCCGCCGTCGGCGTCACCGACAGCGGGCCTTCGCGTCTTATGTCACCACGGATCAGGCGGGGTTGAGCTCGACGTACTTCTCGACGCTCTGAAGATCCCGGAGAGCCGCAAGGGATGCAAACACCTTGTAGCTCGCCCCCGGTTTGACCTCGACGACCTCGACTTTTGCAGGGCGATCGTTCCACAGCCGTCCGCCGCGCCGGTGCTGGCGGACGGGTCGGGTCTTCTTGAGCCGCTCACGCTCCTTCTTGACGGCGGGGTCCTGCTCGAAGAGCCGCACAAGGGTCTTGCGGCCGGCGGCCGCGCGGGGGGCCGACTTGACCTTCACCGTGATCCACTGTCCTGGTTTGATCTCTGCCATTGATCCGCCTCATCGAAACGTCAAACAACGCAGAACAGCAGCCGCTGTCCCACGGAGCCCAGCTATTATACCGATGGCGCCGAATCTGTCCAGCGATTGCCGTGCGCCGTTTCGGGCGGCTCTCGCTCCGCAGGGGTCAACACGACGGCACACCCGTGGGCGGCCCCGAGCGAGCCAATCTCATCTCTGGACGGAGTTTACGGCAGTGCCATGGCGCATGACTGCTGGCGGGCCCGCCACCTCCCTCGGGCTTCTGCGGCCAGATCGGCCCAGCCTCCGTCAGGGTGAACGCCCGCGGCCTTGTCTCTCCATGTTGCGATCGAATTGTATCCCCGCGGCGGGTGGGGTCAGAGGTAGAGAGTCTGTCGAAACGTGGCATCCACGCTGGGAAACGTTAACTGTCAGGTGAGCGGCGAGCCTGGAGCCCGGCGGGCGCATCTGGCTGCTCATCCGGCACGCGTTTACAATCCGGCCGCCATGATGCTTCAGACTGACCGACCAACTGGTTTGCACGCAATGGCAACTGCCCGGCTGCGCGGACTCGTCGCGATGGGCTTTGCCGTCGCGTGTTTGCAGGCGGGATGCGGCACGCCCAACCGGGTGGTCCGATATCCGGAAGGGGCGCTGCCGGTACGTTACGAGTCCGCCGCCAGCCACACGGGCTGCCTCGTGGCGAGCGTCGCGATGGCCGCCAACTATCGTCTGAACGAGACGCGATTGACGGAGGCGAGCCTGATCCGCGATATGAAGGCGGACGGGCTGGACGAGAGCAGCGCGGGCGACGTCCGCACGTTCCTCGAGAAGAAGGGGCTTCACCTGGTGACGCTGTCGGGGCGGCTGGACGGAAAACCGCCGGCTGCACTGGAGTGGTGGGTCGAAAGCCGCGGATACCCGGTTATCTGCGTCATCAATCGTGACGAACAGGGGGATCCCGCCTTTAATCATGCGGTGGTGGTCATCGGAATTTCGAGGGAATCGGGCGGGAATTCGGCCGATATCATCCATTACCTCGACCCCTCCACGCGCGAGCCGCTGCACTCTGTCGAGGCGGCTGCGTTCGACGCCTTGTGGGCCCGCGGCGAGCATGCGATGATGATCGTCGTGATTCCGCTGCCGGAGTCCCAGCCGGATGGGTCGGGCCGTTAAAAGGGAGACAGGCTGATGCACCGCAACCGTTGTGCCGTGGTGGCATTGGGTAGCTTGCTTGCCGGGGCCGCGACATTGGCGGCGGCGCCGCCGTCGAGACCGGTGCCGCTGACGGCCTCACAGATGGCGGCCATCCGTGAGCTGGAGCAGCAGCCGCAGCACGCGGCCGTCCGCGCCGTGCGGGCGACGTACAAGTCGGAGCGGGAGAAGAGTCTGGAGTTTACACGCGCGTCCGACGACTTCTGGACGGCGGTGTGGCAGGGCGGGTTTCCGGGGACGATCCTGGCGGTCCTGATCTGCGCAGCGCCTCTGTAAGCCGCGTTCGCAAAACAGGCCGGAGAGACGGTGTGTCCGATTTTCCCGAGAGTATCTGGCGCCGGTACGAGGCGCTGAAAGACGTTCCTGCCGGGCCCGATCTTCCTTCCGTTGTTTACACGATCGTCGAGATTCCCAAAGGGCGTCGCAGCAAGTTCGAGATCGACAAGAAGACCGGGCTGATGAAGCTGGACCGGTATCTCTACTCCTCGAGCCACTACCCGGGCGATTACGGGTTCGTGCCGCACACGCTGGCGGAGGACGGGGACGCGCTGGACGTGCTCGTCATGGTCAACGAGCCGACGTTCAGCGGTTGTCTGATCGAGACGCGGGTTCTCGGCATGTTCCGCATGCAGGACCACGGGCACAACGACTTCAAGCTGATCGGCGTGCCGCACTTCGACCCGCTGTTCAACGAGTTCACGACACTGCAGGACATTCCTCATCACTTCTTGAGGGAAGTGGAACACTTCTTCACCACCTACAAGCAGCTCGAAGGCGTTCACGTCGAAGCCGGGGGCTGGACGGATACGAAGGCGGCCATCGCGGAGGTGGACGCGGCGGTGCATCGCTACAACGCGGCCGCGCACTGAGGCTGCCGACGGTAATGGCAAGGGGTGTCGGTGCGCGCCATGATCGTGGCCGCCTCGCGCAGCGGGGGGGCTCCGGGAGTTCCGCTGGCATGCCTGGCCGCGGGTGGAGTTACTCGACTTCGAGCTGCGCTTCCAGATACGCGCGGGTCTGCTCGATCGCGATGCGCTGCTGCTCCATCCGCGTGATGTCGGTCGGAGGGTTGCGGTCATCGACCATGTCGGGGCTGCTGGAAGAACAGGTGCACGCCCTGGGGAATTGTGAAGACCGTCTGCTGGGAATCCGCCATTTTCGACTGCAACTGCGAGGGCCAGTCGCCGACCACGTCGTCCAGTTCCGCCAGCAGGAAGAAGCTCGGCTGCGTGATCCGCGGCAGGAGCTGATCCGGGCTCACACCCTGCCGGATCGGCGCGGGCGAGGGGGCCCAGAGGACGAGGCGCGCCAATCCGTCGGATACTCCGCAGTCCGCTCACCCTCGTTCAGGGTTGATCGGGGCGGAGAGCGACCACGCGGGCGTCGCGCTCCGGCACGGTGATACTGACGCGGGCGGGGGCGTTTTCGCCCGGGAGCGGTGACCGGGTCGCGTCAGCGGCAGGGAGTCGGCTCCACGGCGGCTATTCCAGGCCAGGCACTTGACCCGCTGGCGATGCGGCCCTTCTCCGACAAGCCAAGCGAGTACGTGAATGAAAGCTACGTGTTCCTGAGATGTCGTATCGGCCAACTCGAGGCGGAGAGCGATTCACATGAGCTGCGTGAAGCCATTCACATGGCATCTGTAGCCCGATGAGGAGTCGGCCACTTCGCGCGTCGGCGGGGACGATTCCGGCAATGCTGATGTACATGTCTGGAAGCCCCAGGCCTGGCACACACTCGGCTCCGTGACGAAGGCGGTCAAGCAGGCACCGGAGGATCCGGAGTTCCAGGCCTGGGTTGCCAAAAGCAAGAGGACCGTCGCGAACTGGCTCCGCGAGAATGACTGATGAATGCTCCTTCCCAGGGCGACATTTTTGAGGCGCAGATTCCCGGGATTGACAATCACTACGTCATTGGCCTTTCGGACGAGCAGTTTAACCGGGGGTACTACGCCACCGTCGTACTTGTGACGAGTAAGCACTTTGAACAACGAGTTGCAGACCTGATCGGACGGCGTGGTCGATTGGATGACGAGCGAATACACGAACTCATCAGGCTGTCGGCTACGTCTTCGCCTCGGATTGCGAGCCTTGCCGGTAGTATCCAACGGTGCGGTCATTGTGGTGGCGGCACCATCATCTCACGCAGTTTTCCTCTTTCATTCGGCGCATTCGGGGTGGGCGGGGTTGCCGGAGCCTGAGAAGCAGCGCTGGATGACGGCGAAGTCGTCCATATCGACGTCGTTGTCACCGTCGAAGTCAGGGGCGCGGCAACTGTCGCCCGGCAGGGGAATATTGGGGCCGGAGGCGCAGGTCGTGAACAGGGCCACGTCATCGAGGTCGACGTCGAGATCGAGATCCAGGTCGGCTTTGCAGCGGTATTCGGCCAGCGTACGCAGCCTGACTGCGTGGGTGTCGTAGATCACCTCAAAGACAGGCTGGTTTTCGAGCTGCGGCAGGTCGTATTCCGTGAAGGTGCCAATGATGCCGCCCGCCGCCGTCAGAATCTCGTACTCGGATCCCACGTCGGGGACGTAACCGGGGACGATGCGAACCGTGAGGCGGCCCGCGAGTGTGGCGGTGTCGTCCTGCTCGAAAACCGCGACTCTGCCGGCCACCCCATCGTCAAAGACATCAATGTGGAGCTCGGCGCCGGACTGCTGGACGTAGTTTTCGCCCATCGAGAGCTGCGGCCACAAGCCGATCCCGGCGTCGTGGGGTCGAACCACGCCGTCGACGTTCGTGAGCCGGCCGAACAGCTGTCCGCTGCCCTCCAGAGCGCCGTGCAGTTCGGTTCCTCCGGCAGACTCGAAGACGCCGTCCGCCAGCTCGATCGTACCCAAGGGGTGAACGACGGTTGCTTCAGCGCTGTACACGACGCCGCGTGTGCCTGCCGCGAGGTGTCCGTTGCCGCCGGGCGTGCCGGCGAGATCCCCGCCGATGGCGAGCGGGCCGTAGATCTCCCAGCGGGATTCCACACCTTCGAGGTCTGACCAGACGTTCACGTATCCCTGGGAGCCGTTCATGCGTCCAACGATGGCGTGCTGGCAGATGACGAGGCCACCGTCCTGAAGATTCAGTGTTCCGTTGCCCAGCCAGCCGACGGTCATGCCGCCGTCGAACATGCCCCATGTGGAACCGACGTCCTTGATGGTCGCGGTACCGACGGTGTTCGGTTCGCGCCCGATGATGCCGGCCGTGCTGGTGGGGGAGGTGTGCTTCCAGGTTGTGAGCGAGCCGCCCTCGTCAACCGTCAGTGCGCCGTGGCCGCCCGCTTCGTCCACGCCGACCGAGATCTGCGCGATGCTCTCCAACGAGGAGGGCACATTTTCGCCGTGACCTCGGATGATGAGCGAACCCTCGGAACGCATGCCTACGAAGATGAGGCCCTTCAGGCTCTCGGCAATGTCAGGGTCCCCGATTGCGCCGTCGAGATGGATTCTTCCGCCGCCGGCGACGAGCACCTCGCCGGGACCATCGCGCCCGATCTCGAACTGAAACTTCGGAGACAGCAGTGACGTCTCGCCCTCAACGACCATGCTGCCGCCCGCGACACCGCCGACAGTGACGCTGTACTCCACATTCACCTGTCCGCCGCCGGCGATGCGGAAGGAGTTCCCCACACCGAGCCGTCCGACCTCGAGACCGATGATGCTGCCTTCGCCGTCGTGCCCCAGGATTTCGAGGAAAGCATCATTGCCGTCCACTTCCACGCGGCTGGCGGACTCGGGGGGTGCATCCGGATCCGTCGCGACCAGCATGGCCCCCCGCGCGATCGCCCATGCGTCGCCGAGGACCTGCAATTCTCCGACGCCATCGCGGCCAACGACGAGGTTCCTGGAGCAGTCGAACGTGGAGCTCACGTCGTCGTGGTCGGTGCGTCCCAACGCGCGCAACTCGATTGATCCGGTGCTTCCCGGGGCATCCGCGATGTGGACCTCGCCATCGATCACCATGGAGCCGCCATCAGAGACCTGCACGGTCGCGTGCCCCTGCCGACCAACGACCAGAGCCGCCTCGTTTGGAGACGCGAGTCGCCAGTGGGAGCCGCGGCCGACCACCTCGGCGGACCCGCCCGAGCCGGGATTCACAGCCATGTCGCACTTGCCGATGTCGACGTGGCCGCCGTCCGTCGCCCGGAGATTTCCTGTTCCGCTGGTACCGAGTCCAAACCAGCCGGTTACCTGCCACGTGGACGGAATTTCCGGGGCAACGGGATCGTGGCCGGCGACGTGGATCTGCCCCTCTCCTTCCGGCCAATCGCCCGCGAAACCGTGGCCGTGCTGAACCCGCGCGCCATTGAAGACGTTGAGCACGCCAGACTTGCGTGCGCCGACAGAGATCGCGTGCTGGTAGGCGGTCCAGAGGGCACCGGTGCTGACAGTCAATTCGCCGAAGCCTCCGACGCCGATGTCGCAGTCACGGGCGTCCACTGTCCCGCCGATGATGCTCAGACGGGCGTTGGCGCTGTCTCGATCGCCGATCGTGACAGAAGTGCCGGCGGCCGCGTTCCACTCGCGGGTAAGCGTGTAGGTGTTGCCCGCGAGGTCGAGGACGACCTGGCTGCTCTGCTGCTGCGTAGCGGGCGAAGTGACGAGCAGGCGGGCGTTGGTATGCGACTGGTCGAAACGGACTGTCGTGTCAGTATCGGGCGGGGCTTGGAACACCGCGCGATCGCTGTCGGCAGGAGGGCCTGCGGGCGACCACCCATCCGGCTGCGCGAAGACGCCGCCATTGGGGCCGATCCACGCGTAGTCGTTGGGGAGGGGAAGGAAGTTCGCACGGAGGATGATGCGGCCGTTCAGGGGGCCGACGGCTTCGCCCGCGCTGAGGCTGGCCGCGCGAATTCCGCCGTACCACTGGTAGTTATTCGGTTCGAGGACGCCGGAGTAGAACCAGTTGCCTTTGCCGTTCGTGTTGCCCAGGCCGTTCAGGACGGTGAAGAGGTCGAACGCACGCTGGGTGTCGGGCAGGAACGCGGGAGCCAGCGCGTCGTCGCCCTCCTGGTCGATCGTGCAGGTGTACTCGTACGCACGATTCGTCTGGAGCCAGAGCTGGAAATACGCATGGCCCTGGACGAAAACGTTCGCATAGGCAGGATCGAGGCGTTCCGACTGCAGGTTCACCAGGCGGGCATTCATCTCGAGCAGGGCGCCGTCGAACGTGTGCTGGAGAGAACTCCCGCCGCTCACGCTCAGGGTGTTCGGGCTGACGAGGGCCTCGAAGTCGCCCGGAGCGGTGCCGTCGTGCGTGACCTGGTCGACGAACACAAGGTGGCTGTCGGGCAAGGCGAGGCCACCTGCGTCGGCTTTCGCGTACAGGTATTCGTAGCTGATCGTGATGCCCGCGCGGGCCCCAGTGACCGCGGAGAGCATGACTGGCGCGCTGCAGAGAAGGTAAAAGAATCGCATGGTGCCTCAAGCCTCCGGGTTGACGAGGATACGGCGCGCATCCCCAGCGGGATCCGTGCCGCGAACAACCTTCTTCTGATGGCGTGAGTGCGACCGCGACCAGCCCTGCAGCGCGAACAGACGTGGCGCTCATTCCCCTGCGCGTCGCCTGCGCCCAACGCAGATTTCTTCGTTTTCATTGTACAGGTGGGGTGCCTCGCTCCCTACTGGGTCTGCAGACGGAAATGGCGTGCCCCTCGGAACAGGGGGAGTTGGGCGTCATGCCGATATCGGACGGGCCCCGACGCGCCTGCGGGGCTCGGCCTGGCGCACTGTGTGGAACCCGCTCCACGGCGGTAGAATCCGGCATGCCACTCGGTCCTCCCAACGCGCAACTGAGCCGGTCTCAGTGCTTTGCCGCTCTCGATCTCGACGCGTGCGCTTCACCGGACCAGATCCGGCGTGCCTATCGGCGGCTCGTGCTCAAGCTGCACCCGGATCGTGCCGGCAACTCTGACGCGTCGCGGTCGGCGTTTCTGCAGGTTGTAGAGGCATACCGTACGCTCAAGTCGCTCGGCTGCCTGGCCGCGCCCGAAAAAGTGGTCGGCGTTCCGGCCCACCAGATCCGGTACCCGGGGGGGCCGTCGCGCGGGGCGTCGCAGAGCGAAGTGCGGACACTCGTGTTCTGCGGGGCAGGTGTTGTCTTTCTCGTGATTGGGGCTTTCGCGTTCCTGCTGGTGCGGGATGTGATCGAACAAGCCTACAAGCAGGCCCACAGGACAAGTTATATCCCGCAGGAACTCTGGTCGGAGTCCCTGTGGGAGGCGATCGGGTTCGCGATTCTCATCGCGACAGGTCCGGCCGCCTGTGTCATCGGCGGATACTACATCTTCACGGCCATCCGGCGATCGGCCCGCCGAAAAGCCTGAGCCTGTGACGGCCGGCCGTCTCGTCGTGCTGCCTGTTGCATGCAATCCGGAGGCAGATCAACATATAAGCGGGCTTCGTTCGTTGACGGTTATGTGAATTCGTGGAATTCCGTCCGCTGATTTTATGCACAAAAACAACCGAGTCGTTGTCGTCATGCCGGCCTATAACGCCGCCCGGACACTGGAACGCACGCACGCCGAGGTGATCCGCGAAGAGATCGTGGACCTCGTGATCGTGGTGGACGACGCCAGCCGCGATGAAACGACGCGGATCGCGCGAACACTGCCAAAGACGCAGGTCTACACACACTCTGAGAACCGCGGCTACGGGGCGAACCAGAAGACGTGCTACCGCGCGGCGCTCGAAGCCGGGGCGGACATCGTGATCATGATCCACGCGGATTACCAGTACACGCCGAAATTGATTCCGGCGATGGCGGCGATCATTGCGAACGGCGTGCATCCCTGCGTGCTCGGATCGCGAATCCTCGGGGGGTACGCGGTGTCCGGCGGCATGCCCGTCTGGAAGTACATCTCCAACCGCGGACTGACGTTGGTCGAGAACATCCTGCTGGGCTCAAAGCTGTCGGAGTTCCATACAGGGTATCGGGCATTTCGCCGCGACATCCTGGAGCGACTCCCGCTGGACCGTAACTCGGACGACTTCATCTTCGACAACGAGATGCTCGCGCAGATTCTCTGGTTCGGATACAGCATCGGTGAAGTGAGCTGCCCGACGAGCTATCTTCCGGAAGCGTCATCGATCAATTTCACGCGGAGCGTCCGTTACGGGCTGGGATGCCTCAAGGTGGGTGTGCTGTTTCGGCTCGCCCGGTGGGGCATCAAGGACAGTCCGGCGATGTACCCGAGGATCGACTGATGCGAGCGCATGCAGGGTGGCTGCTGGCGGTTCTGGTTTTCGTCGCTTCGCTGACGTGGCTCGGCAAGGACGTCCGGGTGGGGCGGGGAGGTGATGATTTCCCGGCGTTTCACATTGACGAAGCCCACAAACTGGGGGAAGCGTACTTCTTCGACCTGTTTTTCAGACAGCACGACCTGCATGACCCGGCCTGGAGCAGCGATTTCTACGCCCGGACCAATCCGCCGGTTGCCAAGTACATTTTCGGAGCCGCGCTGGCGCTGACCGGCCATCCCGCGCGCGACCGACAGCCGCAGAACGATTTCGAGGCGCACTGGCGGTCGCCGGAGACGCTTCGGTCGCTGATCCCGGACAGCCAGCTTCGCGTCACGCGATTCGTGAGCCTGCTCTTCGGCGCGGGCGTCTGCATGCTGCTGTTCGTCATCGGCAGGCGGGCGGCGGGGCTCGCGGCGGGGCTGATCGCTGTCGTGCTGGTGCTCGGGAACACGCCATTCGTGCAGACGGCGCAGCGCGGCCTCACGGACACGATCCTGCTGTTCCACCTGACGCTGATCGTGCCGGTCACGCTGTGGGCGGTGGGGGTTCTCCAGCGATACGGGCGTGCAGAACTGACCGGCGGGAAGGTCCGGCGGTGGCTCGTCCTCGTCGGCTCGGCGGTCCTGCTGCCCGGGCTGACGGTGGCACTGGCGACCGGAAGCAAGCTGAACGGGTGGCTGACGGGGCCGTCCTACGCCGCAGGCCTGGTCCTGGCGGCCCTGGCGACCCAGGGTGACTTTCCGTTGTGGCGCCGGGTGGGCCTGGCGATCGGTTCGTCGCTGCTGGCGGGTCTGACCGCGGTGGCGATTTTCGTCGGCATCAATCCCTACTTCCACCACAACACGCTCGAACGCATGGTCGACACGCTCAAGGTCTGGGACGACTGGATGGTGAGCCAGCAGGTCTGTCCCGGCCCGGGGCTGTTCACGCTGCATGAAAGAATCACAGTTGTCGGATTCTATTGTTTGCAGGCCATGACGCTGCCGCTCGCGCGGGTGGGCTGGACGGTGCACGCGAGTTGGGCGGGGACTTGGTTAACGGTGCTCGGGTTCACGTTTGGCGTGGTGTATCTTGCCGGGCGGTGCATCGCGCGTCCGCAACTCCCAGCGGAAGGTGACACCGCGACAGGACCGGCGGCGGAACGCAGGGCGCGACTGGACTGCATCGTGATCGCAAGCTGGGTGATTGTCTGCTCGGTGGGGGTCACGCTGTGGCTGCAGGTGCTGTGGGACAGGCACATGCTGCCGGTGCATTTGACGCTCGGCCTGGTGACCGCCATCGGGCTGGGCACCCTGCCGGGCGCGTTGTGGAGAATCATGCGATCGATCGGCGGGGGAGAGGGCGCGCGTGCGACCCTCTATCCTGCCGCGGGCGTGCTGGCGGCGATCGCGCTTTGGGGCGTGTTGACGTTCACGCCCTGGATCATCAGTCCGATGCTGTTGCCGGATGCGATGGCGTGGAGTGTGCCGGAGGGCATCGACGGGAAGACGGAATCCCACGTTGTGCACGGCAACATCGGGGCGATGTTCCTGCAACTGGGGATGCACAAGCCGGCGATCGAGCAGTTCGAAGCCGCACTGAGCCTGCTGGATGGCATGAGCGACGGCACCTCGAAGTGGGTGCAGCGGTGCTGCCTTCTGACGGAGTTGGCGAAAGCCCGGGCGGCTTTCGGCGATCGTGCCGGTGCAGAGGAGGCGGTCCGCGCGTACATCACGGCCGTCG
The DNA here is from genome assembly GCA_964548565.1 of uncultured Planctomycetales bacterium. Classification (GTDB taxonomy): domain Bacteria; phylum Planctomycetota; class Phycisphaerae; order UBA1845; family PWPN01; genus CAYLLT01. Next base: position 12,746 of record CAZJTF010000145.1, read on the forward strand.
CGCAGGTCCGCGATCGCATGAAGAGTCACGATGCCTACGTGCGGAGCGCGTACGATTATCGCATCACCGAGGCGAAGGCGCAGATGACACAACTCGCCTCGACTCAGCCTGCCGAGTGAGCATTTGACGCAGCGTTTCCCGCCCAAGGCCGCCGGTGCCGAAAGCGCCTACCCGCGCGGCAGTTCCCACGGGGAGCGGTATTCGGGGGTGATCATCGCATTGGCCTTGTCGTTGCCGATCACCTTCATGTTTTCGGCATCATATTCGATGGATCGTCCGGTCCGCAGGGCCAGGTTGCCGAGATGGGCGACGGTCGTGACGTAGTGGCCGCGCTCGACGTTCATTTCGGGCTGCTTGCGGGTGCGGCAGCAGTCGAGGAAGTTCCCTACGAGCCGGATGCGGCACGCTTCGGGGTCCTCGGCGATCTCTTTCCGGAAGGACTCGACCTTCTTGCTCTTCTCCGGGGTGACGTCCCAGCCGCCGGAGTCAACGACGAGCGTGCCGTCCATCCCGTAGAACGCCACGCCATGCTCGCGTTTCTCGGCGCCGTGACCGGTGCCCGCCTGATGCTCCCAGACGAGGCCGAAATCGCCGAAGTCGTAGAGCGTGTTCTGCGTGTCGGGCGTCTCCGCGATGTCGTCGTAGGCGTATTTGCCGCCGACGGACGCCACGCGTTTGGGGAAGTCGACCTTCATTCCCCAGAGTGCGATATTGAGCAGGTGAACGCCCCAGTCGGTCATGAGGCCGCCGGCATAGTCCCAGAACCAGCGGAAGCTGAAGTGGAAGCGGCCGCGGTTGAAGGGACGCTTCGGCGCGGGCCCGAGCCACATCTCGTAATCGATGCCGGCCGGCGTGGGCTCGTCCTGCGGCTTACCGACGTTCTTGAACCAGTCGAGCGCACACCAGCAGCGTACCAGGCGGATGCGCCCGAGCTTGCCGGACTGCACAAATGCGACGGCGTCGGCAAAGTGGGTGCTCATGCGCCACTGGGTGCCGATCTGGACGATGCGGCCGGTCTTCCTGACCCAGTCGACCATCGCCTTGCCCTCGCCGATGCTGTTGGCGAGGGGTTTTTCGCAGTAGACGTCCTTGCCGGCCTGGCAGGCGTGGATTGTCTGGAGGGCGTGCCAGTGGTCCGGGGTGGCGATGAGGACAACGTCGATGTCCTTGCGGTCGAGGAGCGTGCGGTAGTCCTTGACTGCGTCGGCGGGCTTTTGCCCATTGCTCGACAGCCACCGATTGGCTTCGGCAATCATCGCGTCGTCGACGTCGCAGACGACCGGGCACTCGAGGCCGGTCTTGTCATGCTTGAAGAAGGTCATCAGGTCATGCCGGCCCTGACCGCCGACGCCGATCACGCCGAAGCGGATTCGATCGTTCGCGCCCAGGATGCCGGTCGACGCCATCGCTCCGGCGAGCGGCGAAGCGGCTTGGGCGAGACCGCCGGCGGCCGCGGCCGAGACGGAAGCGAGCGAGGTATTGATGAACGTGCGTCGTGTCATGTCGGACATGGGAGACCTCCTGTGATGCGGCTGATCTATGCAGACGGGCGAAAGGTAGGCGGATGTGGGTCAATGGTCAAGGCGGGTGCGGGGCGGTTCAGAGCGGGAGTCGCTCCACGGTATTCTGCCACTCAGCGGGATCAGAGGCTTTGGCAATCAATTCCAGGTCTCGAACCCACTGCCCAATCGTGATCTGGAGGGGATGTGCAAATACCAGACCGGAGAAGGTGCGTTGGTTGCGTTGCCAGGACTCCGCCATTCTCTTGAACCGGATGTCCTGTGTGACGATGACACGCCCGAGGGATCTCGCACGCTCCAGCAGATCCTCGTCCGACCGGCGACCGGAGCCATCTTCTATCGCGGTCAGTACGTCCACATCACGTCGGCGAAGCTGATCGGTGATTGCCTGCGGAACGTGAACATCCATATAGAGGCCGACCGGCATTCAGATCAGCCCCTTCGCTTTCAGTCGCTTGACGAGAGGAGATCGCTCTGGCGGCTCCTGATCCTGGCTGAGCTCCTCCAATTCGCTTTGAATCTCCCGGTCTATCTCCTCGGCATGGTCGAAATAGTACGCGAGAGATGCATGGACCTCAGAGAGCGTCAGGTGCGGATGCTGTTTCTGGATCTCGTTTGCAGACCACCCGTGGGCGAGGTGGTCGAGCGCGATCTGGGCGACCGTGACGCGGGGAAAGCGGCGCAAGCGTGCCGGCTCGCCGGGAAGTTTGTCGAGGTGCGGGTAGCTCACATCAGAAGCCATGGAACACTCCAACCTGATTATATCGTCCGGGCGCCCCTATCTCCATGAGCGGCTCGCCTCTCCGCATCCCTTCAGGTTCTGCGGGCTTTCAGCGCGGGCGGCTGACGCGTTTACGCCTGGCTGAGAGAGCGAGGTTCAGAGCGCGGGCATGTTCCGCAGACGCGCGGCACCACTCAGAGAAGAACGAACGTGATCCCCTCGTTGTAGCGGTTGAAATCGGGATCCTTCTCGAGTTCCGGGCAGGCGTCGAGCACCTGGCGGGCGGACGCATCGAACGTGGACCAGTTCTCGCCGGGGACCATGCAGCGGATGAGGTCTTCCTTACGACGTTTACGGAGAGACCTGCGGATGGCATCGCGGAGCGTCCCGCCGAAGCCGCTCGAACCGTACCCGTGGACCACTTTCAAGACGGTGACGCCGTTCGCCGTGGCACGCGTGATGACGGCGTTGAGTTGAGCGCGTGCACGCTCCACCGTCGGTTTCCCTTCCTCGAGCAAGAGTACTTCGAACCTGCCGCTCACGAAGCCTCCGGATGCTCCCGATCGTACCGCCGCAGCACACCTCTCCGATCACGCGCGGCTGGATGTAGCTTATCACAGCGCGGGGGGCTACAGCACGGAGAGCAACGCAGCAAAGGGCGGGTTCCGCGGTGACGCGCCCGGGCGCGCGGGTTACCTCCCGGGCGTGACCGGAGCAGACGCCGGTGCCGGGGGCCAGAGATCACCCTCGACCATCACCCGCGCATCCGGAACGGGGCGCGGA
>CAZJTF010000146.1:0-3658 GCA_964548565.1 uncultured Planctomycetales bacterium
GCGGCAGCCAATCACCGGCGACCAGTTATATCTCTTTGAGGAACTGGCACCGGTGGGCCCCGGTGCAGGCGGCGAGGGCGGCACCCGAACTGCGGCATGCGAGGGGTCGCAAGCGTCCACGGCGTTGGACCAGAAACGAGCCTTGACGACGAACCTGTTGACCACGTGTTGACCCCCGACCAGCCTTGCGGGATCTTGACAGCGTACGATCCCAACTCTGGTTCAATGACTCGCACGGGCGTGTCCTCCTGAAATCACACGCCCATCTTGCTGACTGTCTGCCCTCTTTACACACGAAAGGATACGTCACCTCGTGCGGCAGGTCGTTGTCGAGCCGTGAGCCCGACGGTATAATTCTCCCTTGTCTGGCATGTCACTGCTGAACGTCCTCGTGCGGGGCGGGCGCCTGAACCCGCCCGAACCCGCTGCGAGTCGCCTTCGTCCGTCCACGAGTCGGAGGTGCGCCGTGGGTGTACTGCAAATCCTCGAATCGGTACCGTATTTTTCGGGCCTCTACAAGGACGATCTCTCTAAACTCGCTGGAATTTCGGATGTCCACGAGTTTAATGCGGGCGAAAGCTTGTGGAAGGAGGGAGAGCTCGTCGACTGGCTGCTCGTCGTGCGCGGCGGGAAGGTGGATGTCATCTACCGTTCACAAGAGCACTCGGAGTACGTGGTCGATACCGTCGGCCCCGGAGACGTCATCGGCTGGTCCGCTCTTGTTGCCCCGTATCGGCACACCGCCACGTGCACAGCCCGCACGGCCGGCTGGGGCTTGCGCATTCGGGCGGAACCGGTCCGCATGCTGTGCGAGAACAATCACGAACTGGGCTACAGCATCCTCGCGCAGGTCGTCCAGGCGCTCAACCGCCGGCTCCGGTCGGTGCGTATGCTGTCCCTCACCGATGGCGCGTTGACTCCCGACGCTTCAGAGCGGCAGAGCGGCCCTGGCCCGGGTTGATGTCCCCGGCTTGAGCCGTTCCCCGGGTGCCCGGCTGATCCGCCAAGGGCGGAAGGGCTCGTACGACCTGCGTTGCCTGTTCCGCTCGGACCGGGCGCCCCCGCTCCACGGCCCTCGCGCCGCCTCACTGGCTTTCGACACCCGTATCGCCCGCTGCATATCCAACCTCCGGGAACCGCCCGGCGGACGGGGGCAAGGCCGTCCTGTATTCGCTGTGCTCCCGGTTATAATGGACGATGCTCATCCGCAGTCTCGAGGCAACCCGGAGACTCTCACGTCCGTTCCGGGTCTCCTGCACTTCTCGACAGGAGGCACACGGTGAGCATCCGCTTCAAGCTGATGATCACGGTGATCGCGGCAATCCTTGTCGCGAATCTCCCTCTCTCTCTCATCACGCTTCAGTACTTGAGTCATGTCTGGATGCGTGAAGTGCAGACGAGGGTGCGACGGAATCTGAACGCGGCCCAGGCCGCTTACGACAATCACCTGACGGTGATGAGTGCCCTGCTCCAGGGTGCAGCCCGCAATCGGACTCTGGTCTCCGCCGTGGAGCGCAGGAACCCGGAGGAGCTGAGGACGATTCTGCATAACCTGGCCGAGCCCGGCCATCTGAGCTTCGCAACTCTTCTGGGCCCGGATGGGAAAGTGATTTGCCGCTCCGGGGACAGGCCGGTCGGGGACGATGTTTCGGGTGACCCTTTGATTGCACGTGTCCTTCGTGATTGCGCAACCGTGAGTGGGACGGTCGAATTCTCCCACGACCGGCTCAGTGCCGAAGGGTCCGCCCTGGCCGAGCGAGCGGCGATACGCCTCATTCCCACGGAAGCGGCGAGGCCCACGACCGACACGGTTCGCACCGAGGGGATGGTTGCCGCCGTGGCGGTACCGGTTTTCAACGAACAGCGCCAGATGAAGGCGATCCTCTATGGTGGCGACCTCATCAATCACAAGTACGAGATCGTGGACGCCATCAAGCAGCAGGTGTTCCTGGACGAAGTGTATGAGGGCAAGGATCTCGGTACCGTGACGATCTTCCTGGGTGACCTGCGCATCTCGACGAACGTCAAAACCAGGGAGGGTGCGCGGGCCGTCGGTACCCGGTTGAGCGCTCCAGTCTGTGAGGAAGTGCTGGACCGTGGCGGCGTATGGTCCGCCCCGGCATTCGTGGTCAACGACTGGTACATCACCGCCTACAAGCCGATCAAGGACCCGACGGGGCGGATCATCGGCGCGCTGTACGTCGGTCTGCTGCAGGCCCCGTTCACCCACCAGCGCAACGTGATCAGCGTCGTCATCGTGACACTGGTTGTCGTCGCCACACTCGCCAGTCTCGTTTTGCTGATGCTGGCGACGGGCATGGTTCTGCGCCCCATCCGCAGCGTGGTGGCCATGTCGCAACAGGTGATTGAGGGCGACCTCTCGGCGCGCGTGGGCATCCAGCCGCCCGGCGAAATGGGCGTGCTCTGCCGTGCCGTGGACAGCATGGCCCAGGCGGTTCAGGAGCGGGAACAACAGCTGAAGCAGATGACGCGCCAGCAGATCGGCCGGAGCGAGCAGCTTGCCTCTGTCGGTCGACTGGCTGCCGGCGTTGCTCACGAGATCAACAACCCGCTGACCGGCGTGCTCGCCTTCGCCGATCTGTTGCGCCAGAAGGAGAACATGGACGCTCAGGACATTGAGGACCTGGAACTGATCATGCAGGAAGCCAAGCGTGCGAGGGAGATTGTCCGCGGTCTCCTCGACTTTGCCCGTGAGACCCCGTCCGTGAGAGCCAGCCTCGACATCAACGAGCTGGTACGCCACGTCATCCTGCTCCTCGGAAAGCGCGATGCACTGCAGAACATCAATGTCGTGGACAACCTCTCCGATCAACTGCCGCCCGTGAATGGTGACAGGAATCAGTTGCAGCAGGTGCTGGTGAACCTCACGCTGAATGCCTGCGAGGCCATGCCCAACGGCGGTACGCTCATGATCGGCACGGCATGCCTCGGAGAGCAGGTCAGCATTGAAGTCACCGACACCGGCTGCGGCATCAAGGCGACGCACCTCGACCAGGTATTTGAGCCGTTCTTTACGACCAAGCCGGCGGGCAAAGGCACCGGGCTGGGGCTGAGCGTCAGCTACGGGATCGTTCGCCAGCACGGTGGAACGCTCGAAGTCGAAAGCCAGGAGGGGAAAGGGACCACGTTCACGATTACGCTGCCCGCGGTGGCGTGCGTTTCCAGCGGGCACCATTGCACGCGTGATCTGACCGTATGATTGAGGTAGGCTGATAACATCGGCGTGGCACGATGCACAACTCCGCCAGCAACCGGGTATTGCCATGCGACCAACCGTTCCTGTCACAGCCCTGGAGCCTGCGTCCGATTCGGAGAGCGGGCAGACGCACCGACACACCTCCGGCAGCCCGCCGGTCTTCGACGGAATGATCAGTCAATGCCCCTCGATGTATGCTGTCTTCGAACTGATCCAACGTCTGGCTCCCGCCGACAGCACAGTCCTGGTGACCGGCGAAAGTGGAACCGGAAAGGAGATGGTGGCCCAGTCGATCCATCGGCACAGCCGCCGCCGCCATTCGCCGCTGCTGGCCTGCGACTGCAGTGCCCTGGCTCCGACGCTGCTGGAAAGCGAGTTGTTCGGGCACGTGAAGGGTTCATTCTCCGGAGCGATTGCCACCAAGAAGGGTCTGTTCGAAGT
>CAZJTF010000146.1:3668-15700 GCA_964548565.1 uncultured Planctomycetales bacterium
AGTCGCTCACCAGGGAACGCTGTTCCTCGATGAGGTCGCCAACCTGAGCCTTGACACTCAGGGGAAGCTTTTGCGGGTTCTCGAGTCGCACCAGGTGCGAAAAGTGGGAGATACGGCGGAGCACGAGGTCGACATCCGGCTCATTGCGACATCCAACCGCAACCTCGCGGAGATGGTCAAGACGGGCGCATTCCGCGCCGACCTGTACTACCGCTTGAACGTCGTGCCGATCGGGCTGCCCGCGCTGCGCGAACGTCCGGGAGATGTTCCGCTGCTCACGCGTGCATTCCTCGAGCAATTGTCGCGTCAGGTCGGCGCGGGTCCGGCGGAGTTCTCGCCGGCGGCCCTGCACCAGATGGAGCTTTACGGCTGGCCGGGTAACGTGCGCGAACTCCGCAACATCGTTGAGCGTCTGGCGGTGTTGTACGGCGGAGGTCGAATTGAACTCGACCACCTGCCGTGGGAGATTCGGCAGACCAGCCAGAACCCCGGCCCTCGGGAAGCGCCCCGCACCTGGCAGGAACTCAAGCACCTGAGGCAGGAGATGATCGAAGCCGTGGAGCGGCGATTCCTTGTGGCCGCCCTGAATCGCTGCTCTCAGAATGTGACCCGAGCCGCGAAAAGCGTTGGAATGCAGAGGCCGAACTTTCACGCCATGTTGCGCAAATACGGGCTCAGGCCGGACGCGCCTCCTCACGAATGATCACGCCCGGGCTGTATGACTTTTCATACAGCGTATGGTTGCTCATACACCGGAGGTCATTCCTGGCATCTTCAGATCCCGTGGTACAGCCCCCATTCGTTTCAGCAGCCTGCCGGCGGCATCCACCTTCCAGAACGTCAGTTATGCATCGTCCCGGCGTCGGTGTGCCCTGCGAACCGAATGAGCGGCCCAAGGAGGGCAGGACAGTGGCACGGGATGTGCTGAGACGTCACTCAGCCAGGTCCCTGGTTCGCGATCTCGTGAAGACGGAGACTTGAGCACATGTCGTCAGTCATGCCTTCGTAGAGGAGCCCAGCCATGTCCGCTGATCGCAAGCTGCTGGTGGTGGACGATGAGGAGGTTGTCTGCAGGGCCTGCCGACGGATCTTCTCGAAACAGGGATTCGACGTTGAGGTCAACACCGACGCCCGACAAGGGCTGATGCGGGCAACGGAGCAGGATTACGAGCTCATTCTGCTCGACATCAAGATGCCGAATATGAACGGAATCGAGTTTCTGGAAGGGCTCCGCCAGAAGAAACCGGAGGCGCCCGTACTAATTATTACGGGGTATCCGAGCATCCCGAACGCTGCGGCCGCAATGCGCCTGGGGGCGTGCGACTATATCACCAAGCCGTTCACGGCGGAGGAGATCACCTGGGCGGTGCAGCGCGTGCTGAGTACACATCGACCGCCGGCGGACGAGGGCGAAGCAGGTGCGGACGGCGATGGAGGACAGGCCGCCGCCGACATTGAGGAGAAGCTGTTCTGGGATGAATCCTGGGTGGAACTGGCGGCCGACGCCTCCGGGTGTGTCGGCGCGGTGCTCCCGGGGCTCCGTGGCGCATCGATCACGGGCGTTCGCCTCCCGCGCATCGGAGAGGTGGTCTACCAGGGCCTGCCGATGGCCTCGGTGACGGTCGCCGACAAGCCCGCGTTACTCATTCCTTCGCCGCTCTCGGGAGTGGTCGCGGAAGTCAACGAGCTCCTGGCCAAACATTCCCGCCTGCTGACCGGCGATCCGTGCGGCGAAGGCTGGATCGCCTGTGTCTGTTCGACACGGCACGAGGAACTCGCGAAGTGCAAGCCCCGCAGCATTCTGCTGGTGAACATGGAGCCGCGTTCGGCCGAGGAGCAGGCGCGGAAGCTCAGACGGTTGGGGTGCCACGTCGCATGTGTGGCGGACCCGGGGGCGCTCACGACCGCGCTGGCCGAAAGCGGCGATCGCGTGGTTTTCCTGGACTCCGTGTCGCTGGCCGGTGACGGCCCGGCCCTCGTCGAGCGGATCAACCACCAGGCGCCCAGGGCACGAATTGTTGTCGTGGGATCGACCGGCGATACCCAGGAGGGGGCCTATCGAAAGCACAAGATCTTCTTCTACGCGGTTGAACCGTTCTCCGACAATGAAATCGCTGATATCCTGGCGGGCCTGTTTCGGACCCACGACGGGCCGGCGTCCCCCGCGGAAGGACAAAAAGGCACCTCCGAGCCAATCAGCAGCATCTCCATCACCAATCGGAATCTCCGGAAGGTGCAACTGCTGGCCGCGCCCGGACTCTTGTGGAGCAACGAGGGTTTGGGGCATCAGATCAGTGAGAAGCTCCTGGCGAACCTGTTCCCGGTCGTTGTGACGCCTGGTGAAAACCATCTGACGCCGGCAAACATCCTCAAGGCGGCTGGAAACTGCGACCGGGTCATGGTGCTGCTGGCCCGCGACAGCGGTTTGCTGCCGGGGGGACTGGCCCGCGACACCAAGCCGGATTTCGAGGCCGGTTCCGTCCAACCCGGCGGAGCGGTGGGGAAGGTGACCACCCTCTCGGTGCAGCCCGACGCGTTCGGCGGCGTCGCCTGCCTGGACGCGCGCACGATTGCGGCTCTGGCAGAACACATCGTCTGGGACATGTCTTCGTACTGACTGGCGGTTCGCAGCCATGAAGCTTCCCCTTGAAGGCGCCCGCTGGTTGCTTGTGCTCCGTTTCGTGGCGTGTGGTGCGGTGTTCCTGACGGCCAGCATCGCCTGGGCCCTGGGCGTGATCCCATCTCCTGTTCCGCTGTACGTTGTCGGCGGTCTCGTGCTGGGCTACAACCTCGTTTTCTGGTTCAGCCAGCCGGATTGGTCGGGCAGCCGGCGGGCCGTCGAGCGGAACGTCCTCCTGCAGATCGTCCTGGACCTGGTCTTCCTGGCCGTTCTTCTGTCGTTCGCTGATCTGCCGCGAAACCCGTTTCTCTCGTTCTTTGTCTTTCACATGATCATCGCCGGGATGTATCTGCGCGAGCGCCGGCCGTACGTCATTGCCGCAATCGCCACGCTGCTCGTGGGCAGCATCATCCTGCTGGGGTATCTGGGCCTGATCCCGCGCGTCGCCCTGCAATTCCCATCCGACCCGGCGCTGTATCTGGCGACGGTATTCCTCGCGCTGACCAGCACGCTGTGGATCGCAGTCTACTTCACGACGTCGATCCGGCGTTACGTCGATCGCGCCCATGCAGAGCTGCGCCAGAAAGAGAAGCTCCTGGGGATCGGTCAACTGGTGGCCGGGATCGCCCATGAAATAGCCAACCCGCTGGATGGCGCGCAGAACTGCCTGCGGCGGATCGGCGAGCAGGTCAAGGACGATCCCGAGGTGACCGAGTACATGCAGATGATGGTGGAAGCCCTCGACCGGATCGAGCGGACGGCGAGGCGGGTGCAATCATTCGCCCTCCCGCGCGGCATTTCGCTGCAGAGCACGGACGTCAACGAGGTGGTGAAGACCACGCTTCCGTTGTTGCAGGCGGCCCCCTCGGACAACGTCTGCATTCGGACCGAACTGGGCAACCCGCCACCGGCACTGGGCGATCCCTACACGCTGCAGGAAGTGCTCTTCAATCTCTGCAACAACGCGTTTGCGGCCATGCCAAACGGCGGGATGCTGACCCTCCGCACACGGGCGCTGGGGGGGCAGGATGATGATCAGATGGACTCCGTCGCCATCGAGGTGGCGGACACCGGGGTGGGTATTCCGCGGGCGAATCTGGACAGGATTTTCGAGCCATTTTTCACCACCCGAGCCGACAGCGGCGGCACGGGGCTTGGGCTGGGGCTCTGCCGCATGCTGATCAATGAAATGGGCGGACGGATCGAGGTCCGCAGCGTTCTTCAGCAGGGGACGGTCTTCACCGTTGTCCTGAACCGCGCGGAAAGAGATGCGTGTCGACGGGGTGACACCACGGCAGTCACGCACAAGACGAACCTGGCACCTGGTCCGCCTTCATTCGAAGCGCAGGCATCATGAGAATTCTGGTAGCCGACGACGAGAGGATCAAACGAGTCACGCTGGCCAGAGACCTTGCGGGCCAGGGCCACGAGGTGGTCACGGCCAACGATGGGGCCGAGGCCCTGGAGAAGCTCACGACCGACCGTTTTGACGTCATTGTTGCCGACCTGAAGATGCCCAGAATTGACGGCATCGACCTGCTGAAACGGATCAAGCAAGACCATCTGACCGATGCTGAAGTGATCATCGTGACGGCCTATGGCAGCATCCCGCTGGCCGTGGAGGCGGGGAAGATCGGAGCGTTCGACTTTCTGACCAAGCCGTTCCGGAATGAGGACATCTTCCCGCTGCTCGCCCGGATCGAAGCGACCCGGCGCGGAACCGCCCGTCCTGAGCCAGAACCGCTGGACACCGCGATCGGCAACATCGACCAGGCAGTGATCGGCCTATCCGCCGAAATCCGGCGGGTGCGGCGGCTCATGGAGATCTGCACGCGATCTGATGCCAACGTGCTGCTCTGCGGCGAGACCGGAGTTGGCAAAGACCTGATCGCCTGGACCATTCACCGCAATTCGCAACGCCGTGCATTTCCCTTCGTCAAGGTCGGCTGCACTCTCTTTCCGAGCCAACTCATCGAGAGTGAACTCTACGGCCACGAGAAAGGGGCTTTCACGGGCGCAGAGCGACGGCATGCCGGCCGTTTCGAGCTGGCAGAGGGCGGCACGCTCTACCTCGACGACGTCGACGACACGCCCATGGAACACCAGGCCAAGCTCTTGCGGGCCATCGAGGAGAAGGTGTTCGAGCGCGTCGGCGGGACGACTCCGATCCGCGCCAACGTGCGGATTATCGCTTCTACCAAGCGAGACCTGCTCCAGAAGATTCAGGGCGCGACGTTCCGGCAGGACCTCTACTATCGCCTGGACGTGATGCGGGTAAACATTCCACCTCTGCGAGAACGCCGCGAGGACATTCCGTTGTTGACCGAGCACATTCTGGCGCGGATTGCCGGAGAAACGCCGGCTCGCGTGGAGCCGGGGGCCATCGGGCTCCTTCAGCAACATGACTGGCCCGGCAACATCCGCGAGCTGTTCCATGTACTGCAGCGGGCATGGCTGGTCGGCGCCGGCACGATTACCGGCGATCTGCTGCTGGCCGAAATCGACGAAATAGCCTGCAAACAGACGAGTCACTCCTCTCCGTTCCAGGAGACGATCGACAAGACCGAGCGGGAATTACTGGACAAAGCGCTTCGCACCGCCGGCGGGAACAAGTCGGCCGCCGCCTCCGCCCTGGGTATGAAACTCTCGACGTTTCGCGACAAGCTGGCCAGGCATGGGCTGAAGTAGCCGTGCCCGGCGGAGCACCCTCTGCTCCCGCAGTGGTCGTGACGCGCTCTTCCTGCCGGATTCCCGTGAGGCGGTCGCGGAATTCCGCTACTGCATGGCATCTGTGGATTTGTCGCTCATCACTCCGGGACCGTAAGTCACTTCCAGCTGGTGCTTTTCGGCAAGAGCAGAGAATTCCCAGTTGCGGTACGGCCATTGCTATGTGGGACTGAGCAGCGCTGTCACGCCGTCCGGCGGGACATCCGGCGTCTCGTGGAAACGCGTGGAGCAACGTCCCTGCAGGCCGGGAGCGTCGGCCGGCGTGGAGGACAACGATGGCGACCGTGCATGGCTACCCGGGCGTGGAGTTGCTGGAGCGGCTGGCCAAGACCAGCGACGGGGAGTCGCCGCTGGGCTGCATGCAGTGCGGTTTGTGTGCAGCCAGCTGCCCGCTCGGCCACGCCATGGAGTTCCCGCCGCGCAAGCTCATTCTCGAAGCGTCTAACGGCAGCCTCGATCGAGTTCTCGCGAGCCCCTCACTGTGGATGTGCGTCGCCTGTTACACGTGTTCCCGCCGGTGCCCGCGCGGGATCGAACTGGCCGACGCCCTGTGGCCGGCCCTGCGTGACCTGGGGCTGCAGCAGGGGTTCCAGCCGCCGCCCGAGCTCCAGGAAACCTTCCAGAACATCTTGAAATACGGCAACACGCTGGGCAAATCGCCGCGGCAGCGCCTCGACTGGGCCAAGAACCTGGATGTCCGCGTACTCGATCTGTCCAAGGAGCCCCGGCCGGTCGAGGTGCTCTGGCTGGTCGGGTGCTATCCCTCTTATTACCCACGGAATCAGGTAGTCACACGGGCGTTCGCGCGGATTCTCACTGCGCTGGGCGTGTCGTGGGGTGTATTGGGAGCGAAAGAGAAGGCCACGGGCGAGTGCGATCGCATGTTCGGCGAGGAGGGCCTGTTTCAGATGCTCGTCGAGCAAAACCGCAAGCTTCTCGACGAGCAGGAATTCGACAATCTTGTGGTTCTCGATCCGCATGCCTTCCGGGCCCTTCAGACCCACTATCCGCAATTCGACGCATGGTACCCGGTGCAGCACTACACGACTTTCCTGGCCGAGCGGCTCGAGCAACTGAAGTCTCTGGTGGTCAAACCAGTTGATGCCATCGTGGCGTATCACGACAACTGCTGCGCCGGCCGGCGTTGCGGCTATTACGATGCGCCACGGTCGCTCCTGCAGTTGATCCCGGGGGTGAATGTCGTCGAGATGATCCGCAACCGCGACAACGCCCTGTGCTGCGGCGGAGGAGGTGGGGGGATGTGGCTGGACGCTCACATCGTGGCGCACGGCGGCCAGCGCCTGTCCGATCAACGGGTGCTCCAGGCGGCGCAGACAGGCGCCGGCATTCTGGCAGTCTCCTGCCCCTATGAACTGGCTCGGTTTGAGGATGCCGCAAAGGTCACCGGGCTGGAAGGCCGCCTGCAGGTCCGCGACATCATCGAACTCCTCGCTGAATCCATGGATTTGGGTGAAAGGAACCTCTCATGAATACGGTGGTGGTTCTCCGTCAGGTCCCGGACCTGATTGAGCCGCTGGAGATCGCTGCTTCGGGCGCCGCGTTCGACCTCGGCTGCGCCTCGTTCATCCTCAACGAGACGGATGATCACGCCCTCGAACAGGCTCTGCTGTTAAAACAAGCCGGCGGCGGCACGGTGACAATTGTGGCCGCGGACTACGGCGACGTGGATAACGCCCTGTACGCGGCGGCGGCCAAGGGTGCTGATCGCGTGCTCAAGGTGGCTCTCGCGGAGGGCGGTCCACCGCCGCCGCGATCCGCCGCCAGGGCTTATGCAGAAGTCGTCAGACCGCTCCAGGCGGACCTCGTCCTGCTCGGTGTCCAGGCTCATGACGAGTGGGACGGCGGGCTCGCCCCCTTCCTGGCCTCGGCCCTGGAATTGCCGTACCTGGGTGTAGTCCGCGGAGTGAAGGCGGGCTCGGAGCCGGGCGATGTCATTGCCTGCAAGGAATTCCCCGGGGCGGTGATGGCCCGGATGCGCGTCCGGCTGCCCGCCGTCCTGGGCATCCTGGCGGCCGATCAGGCCCCTCGGTATGTGCCGGTCAGCCGGATCCGCGCGGCCATGAAGTCTACCCAGTTCGAGGAACACGAAGGGCATACGCACGATCCCGAGGCGCTCGCCACTGTCGCGCACCTTTACCCGCCGGAATCCGGAACACACGCCGAAATGCTCTCCGGCTCGCTGGATGAATTGACGACCCGCATCATGGAAATCCTTGCCGGGAAAGGACTGGTGAAATGAGCAACCAAGACGTGCTGGTCCTGGCGGATACACAGCGCGATGCACTGGCCGACGTGACGCTCGAATTGCTCGGCGGAGCCCGCGCGATCGCCACGGAAACCGGCGGCGAGGTGACAGCGCTCGTGCTCAGTCGCGACGGGGCGAGATTTGCGCCGGCGCTCTGTGCAGCCGATCGCATTGTGCTGGTCGATGATTCCCGGTTTGAAGGGTATTCCCCAGGGGCCCTTCTGGCAGCGCTGGAGGAAGTGGTTTCAGCCGAGCAGCCGAGGGCGGTGCTGATCGGCGCGACGTCCACCGGTTGGGACCTGGCCCCGCTGCTGGGCGCCCGGCTGGGTGCGCCGCTGATCACCGGCTGCAAGGACGTGAGGCTCGGCGACGACGGGCTGCACGTCACCGCCTCGATCTGCAGCGGAAAGATGCTGGCTGAAGTCATCATTCCGGGCGCCCCTGCGATACTCGTGGTGCTGCCAGGCAGTTTTCGACCGGCGGCGGAGCCAGGAAAAGGACACATCGAAAACCGGAATCTCGCCGGGTCACTCGAGGCCGGTGCGATCAACTTCGAGGAGTGGATCCTGCCGGAGGCGGGTGATGTCGACATTACCCAGCAGGATGTTCTCGTCGCCGTGGGGCGAGGCATCCAGCAGAAGGAAAACGTGGAACTTGCCGAGGCGCTCGCGGAGGCGCTGGGGGGCGCAGTCTGCGCCTCCCGGCCGGTGGTCGATCAGGGTTGGCTGCCGGCGACCCGGCAGGTGGGCAAGTCCGGCATGACCGTCAAGCCCAAGCTCTACCTGGCCCTGGGTATCAGCGGCGCGCCAGAGCACCAGGAGGGCATGAAGTCGGCAGACCTGATTATCGCCGTCAACACCGATCCGAAGGCTCCCATCTTCGACGTGGCCCACTATGGCGCGGAGGCAGACGCCCTCGAACTGCTGACCGCGCTCGCTGAGGCCGTCCAGTGCAGGAAAGGGTAGGCCATGGAATTCGCGCGGCCGATCATGTGGAACGTCCCGCACTGGGCGGAAATCACGATCTATGCGCTGATTCCGCTGGTGCTGCTCGGTTTTGCCGCAGGCGTGGTGTGGCGGGCCCGCAAGTGGTTTTTCGGCCGGGCCGAGCCGGAAGGGGAAGCCAGTGTACGCCAGCAATTCGTCCGGAGCCTTTGCCGCGGCCTGCATCCTCGACGACTCATCGAATGGGTTCGCCTGGCGTTCTTCCAGGGCCGGCTTTCCTCCGACAGTGTCGCGCTGGTGATGCACCTGGCTGTCTTCTGGGGCATGCTGGTGCTGGCCCTCGGCACGGCTCTGGCGACAATCGATCAGGATATCGCTCATCTGTTTTTCGACGCGCAGATCCTCCGCGGATGGTTTTATCAACTCTTCGAACTGGCAACGGATGTCTTCGGCATCGTCCTGATCCTGGGCCTGGGGATCGCGGCCTGCCGCCGTTATATGGTTCGGCCCCCGCGGCTCCAACCGGCGCAGGCCCGCGTGAGTCTCTGGGACCGTTTTCCTTTCCTGAGCGGCTTGTTCTTGATCGCCGTCACCGGCTTTGCTGCCGAGGGGCTCCGGCTGGCGGAGGGCGCCCGCATTGAGGCGGCCCTGGCTGCAGCCGGTCATCCGGAGGCCAGGGCAAGGCTGATCGAACAGATCGGGCTCCGCGAGCGACTTCGCGTTGGAAAAGAACGGCAGGACGAGCAGTTGACCCGGATCGCCGAGGGCGGGCCGGTCTTCCCCGCCGCCACCTGGGCGCCGATTGGCTCGGCGGCAGCGAGCGTTTTCGGGTCCCTGTCCATCGAGTCGATCCGCGCAACTCACCAGGTCGTCTGGTGGCTGCACGCGTTACTGGCCTTCGGTTTCATCCTTGCGATTCCATTCACCAAGGCGTTTCACCTCCTCTCCTCGCCCGCCAACCTGTTGCTGCGGACAGCTGCGCCCCCGGGCAGACTCTCCGTCGGGACGGAATCGGGTGTGCGTTCGATTCGTGATTACACCTGGCAGCAGTTGCTTCAGGTGGAAGCCTGTACGTGGTGCGGTAAGTGCCAGGAGGCCTGCCCGGGCCATCACACCGGGTTCCCGCTGTCGCCGCGCGACCTCGTGCAGCGCATCGACGCGCAGCTGCTGCGTACGCGAGCCGGAGCCAACGGCGATACGCCCAGCCTGCACGGCGGGGTGGCCAGGCCGGAGGAACTCTGGTCGTGCTGCACCTGCCGGGCGTGTGAAGAGGTCTGCCCGGTTTGCGTCCAGCATCCGCGCCTGATCGTCGACCTGCGGCGGCACCTGGTCGATCAGGGCCAGATTGATGAAGGTCTCCAGGACGCGCTCATGAATTTCCAGCGGTACGGCAACTCCTTCGGCCAATCGGCCCGGAAGCGCCCGGAATGGGCGAAGCCGCTGGATTTCAAGCTCAAGGACGCACGCAAAGAAGAAGTGGAGTACCTCTGGTTTGTCGGCGACTACGCCTCTTACGACCAGCGAGCTCAGGAAGTCACGCGGATTGTCGCCCGCCTCCTGCACCAGGCGGGCGTGGACGTGGGCGTTCTCCTTGAAAAAGAGCAGAACGCCGGCAATGACGTCCGGCGAATCGGGGAGGAAGGCCTCTTTTCCATGCTCCGCGAGAAGAACCGCAGGGAGCTGGCGGGCACGCGATTCCGCAGGCTGCTGACCACAGACCCGCACACCTACAACACGCTGAAGAACGAGTATGCCGAGGCGAATGGGGGGGGGGTCGGAAAGCCCGTGCTTCACTACACAGAGTTGCTTGACGAACTGTTACGGCAGGGGCGGCTCCCCCTCGACCGCCGACTCGACCTCGCTGTCACCTATCACGACCCGTGCTACCTGGGCCGGTTCAACGGCGTCTATGACCCGCCGAGAAACGTGCTGCGGGCTCTGGGTGTGGCGCTCGTCGAGATGCCGCGGCACGGGCAGAAGAGCTTCTGCTGCGGCGCCGGCGGGGGCCGCATCTGGATGAAGGATACCCCCGGCATCGCGGAGAGGCCGGCCGAGAACCGTATCAGAGAAGCCCTGACCCTGCCCGGGGTCGAGTGCCTCGTCGTCGCCTGCCCCAAGGACCTCGTGATGTTTCAGGATGCCGTCAAGACGGTCGGGGCCGAAGCGCGGCTTCGTGTGGCCGACCTGGGCGAGCTGGTGTTCGAGGCGATGGCGATCCCCACTCAACAACTGGAGCCGACCAGATGATCGCGGACGACAAGCTGCGCATCGGCGTCTACGTCTGTCACTGCGGCAGCAACATCGCCGGCGTGATCGACGTCGAGGCCCTGGCCCGATTCGCCGAAGGGTTGCCTCACGTCGCGCTTTCGCGGCACTACAAGTACATGTGTTCCGACCCCGGCCAGGAACTGATCAAGCAGGACATCGTCGAGCACGGCCTCAACCGCATCGTGGTGGCCGCCTGTTCACCGAACCTGCACGAGCCGACCTTCCGCCGCGCCGCCGAAAACGCGGGCCTGAACCGCTTCCTCGTCCAAATGTCCAATATCCGCGAACAGGTGGCCTGGGTGACGGAAGACAGGTCAGAGGCGCTGGACAAAGCGAAGGCTCACCTCGCGGCGGCGGTTCGCCGGGTCGCCGGCCATCAGCCGCTCCAGCGCCGTTTCGTGCGGATCGTCCCGCGGGCCATGGTCATCGGCGGCGGCATCGCGGGCATTGAGGCGGCGCTGACACTGGCCGACGCCGGACGGGAAGTGATTCTCGTGGAGCGCGAGCCCTCCATCGGCGGCCACATGGCGATGTTCGACAAGACTTTTCCTACGCTGGACTGCGCTGCCTGCATCCTCACGCCCAAAATGACGGCCGTCAAACTTCACCCGAACATCAAGATGCTCACTTACTCCACCGTTGAATCGGTCGAGGGCTCGGTGGGCAACTATCACGTCAAGGTGCGCCGAAAACCGCGGTACATCGATGAAAGCCTTTGCGTGGGCTGCATGCAGTGTATCGAAGGGTGCGTGTTCACGCAGGCCAGGTTCCCAAACCCTTTCGACCAGGGCCTCGGCCAGCGGAAGCCGGTGTGGATTCCCTTCCCGCAGGCGGTGCCGCCCGTACCGGTCGTTGACCCGGATGTCTGCCTCCAGATCGCTCGCGGGAAGTGTAAGCAGGGCTGCGTCGCGGCGTGTGGCGAACGGAACGCCTTCCGGTTCGACCAGCAGGAGTGCGTCGAGCAATACGATGTGGGAGCCATCATCGTTGCCACCGGGTTCAAGACCTTCGATCCTTCGGCCATCCGGTACTACGGATACGGCCAGTACCCGAACGTCTACACCAGTCTCGAGGTCGAGCGGTTGCTGAACGCGGGGGGACCCACGTCGGGCAAGCTCGTGCTCCGGGACGGTTCCATGCCCAAACGGGTCGGCATCGTCCACTGCGTGGGCAGCCGCGACGCCAACTACCACCCGTACTGCTCCCG
>CAZJTF010000147.1:0-15699 GCA_964548565.1 uncultured Planctomycetales bacterium
GGTTTTCGGCATCGCCACCGGAGGTACGACGCCGTTCGTTCATGGCGCGATTGATTGCGCGAGGCGGCGGGGGGCCAAAACGGTCTTTTTCGCCTGCGTCCCGAAGGAACAGTGCCCCGACACCGCCGACGTGTCCATTCGCGTCCTGACCGGCCCGGAGGTGATCACCGGCTCCACGCGCATGAAGGCGGGCACCGCCACCAAGATGGTCCTCAACATGATCACGACCATTTCAATGGTCCAGATCGGCAAGGTGTACGAGAACCTTATGGTGGATTTGAACTCGTACGCATGCACAAAGCTGGTCGACCGCAGCGCGCGGATCATCAGTATCATCACCGGCGTGTCCCGGGCGGAAGCGCTCACCCTGCTCGAAGCGGCCGGGGGGCGCGTCAAGTCGGCGATCGTCATGCATTATCGCAAGCTGGACCGGGCCACCGCCGAACAAATGCTGGGCGCTCACGGCGGCAGCGTCCGCGCCGTGCTCGAGTCCTGATGTCATCCGATCCACGGCGGGTCCGACGATGGAACCGGCTGTGCTGTCACAACCCGCCCGCCCGCTGCACATCACCTACCTGATCACCGATCTCAAGGTAGGGGGGGTTCCCCTGCATTTGAACCGCCTGGCGACGCGCGTCGCCGCCGAAGGCGCAGTCGTCCAGGTGATCTGCCTGGCGGGAGAGGGTCCGGTCGCGGCCATGCTGCGGCGCGGCGGGGTTCCCGTTCTGACGTGTAACGCGCGGTCGGCGCTGGATGTGCGGGCCCTTGCCCGGCTGTGGCGATTACTCCGCAAGCACCCGCCGGACGTCCTGCACGCCCTGCTGTTCCATGCCAACATCGCGGCGAGGCTGACGGCCCCGCTCGCCGGCATGCGGACCTCCCGGATCCTCTGTGAGATCCAGACGGCCGAGCGCGAGCGACTGTGGCACCTCGTTCTGGACAATCTGACCTGCCGGCTGTGCCGCTGCGAGATCGCCAACTCCGAGTCCGTCCTTCAGCACCTGCATCGGTCCGCGCACATTCCGCTGACACGCCTGCACTGCGAGTGGGGCGCGGTTGACACCGCCGCGATCCAGTCGGCGCCGGCATCCGACCGGCGCATGCTGGGTGTCGGCGACGAGGAGCTGCTGCTCGTCTGGACCGGGCGACTCGATCCGGTCAAGGGCTTCGAGGAGATGCTTGCCGCGTTCAGCATCGTCGCGAGAGAGCTGCCCGTCCGCCTCCTGCTCGCTGGCGAAGGGCCTTATCGCACAAGGGTCGAGGCGCTGATCGCGCAGCACGGTCTTGGCGACCGCGTCCACCTGCTCGGTCAGCGCGGCGACGTTCCCTCGCTCCTGAAGGCCGCCGATCTGTTCCTGTTCTGTTCCCGGACGGAGGGCCTGCCCAACGCGCTGCTGGAGGCGATGGCCGCCGGCCTTCCGGCTGTGGCCACAGATGTGCCCGGCTGTCGAGACCTCATCCGTGACGGAGACACAGGGCTGCTTGCTCCCGCCGGCTGCCCGGAACGGATCGCTTCGGCGGTGCGCCGCGTGCTCGAACTGCCGGACCGCGGGCGCGCCATGGGGGCCCGGGCTCGTCAGTGGGTGACGGAACACGCTGATGCCGCCGATCTTGGTAAACGGTGGATCGAGCTGTATCAGCGGATGCTCGTCGGCGGGCCAGCGGGTGTTGTCTGAGCTCGGAGCGGGGCATATACTCCTCCGCAGGCCGTCATTCACCAGCCACGCGCCAATCCAGAGCTGACTCATGAGAGGGTCGCACATGCCAGGAACGCCGGCACCAACTGCTACAACCGAGCGCCCCATCCGTCTGGTCGTCGTGGACGATCACGGGATCGTGCGCGAAGGGATCAGCGGGATGCTTGCGCGCGAACGTGACCTGCAGGTTGTGGGTATTGCGTCGAACGGGGATGAAGCAATCAGCAAAACGCTCGAGACGCGGCCGGATGTGGTCTTGATAGATATCGATATGCCCGGCGTGAGCTGCTTCGACGCCATCCAGATCATCCGCTCGCGTATCAGCGATACGAAGTTCATCCTTGTGACGGCCTTCGAAAATGATGAGTACGTCGAGCAGGCGCTGCGGGTGAAGGCGAACGGCTTCGTGATCAAGAGCCAGCGGATCCAGGAGCTCGTCGAGGCGATCCGCAACGTCAACGCGGGGCGGATTCACTTCTCGCCTGAAGTCATGAACCGCCTGGTCATCAAGGGGAACCAGATCTCCCTCGATGCGCCCCCGAAGACCCGCCTGAGCACGATCAGCCCCCGCGAGCGCGAGCTGCTGAGGTTGCTTGCGAAGGGGCTGAGCCTCAAGGAGGCGGCCGCCGTTCTCGGTATCAGCTACAAAACCGCAGACAAGCAGAAGGCCTCTCTGATGGCCAAGCTCGACATTCATGACCGCGTCGAGCTCGCCCGCTACGCCATACGGGAAGGGATCGTCGAGCCGTAATCACGCGCCGGGTTTTGACTCGAGGACCTGCCGCACTGTCTCCGTGAGCACCTGCGTCGTGAACGGCTTGGGAAGCACGATCACGTCCTCGGGCAGCCGGCTCGCCTCGTCCACCTCGTATCCCGTGATCAGGATCGCTTTCAGCTCCGGCACGGTCCGCCGCATCTCGCGCAGGCACAGGTCACCGGTCATGTGCGGCATCGAGTAATCGATGATGACGAGGTCCGGTGCGGATCCGCTCTTAACTGCCTGGATCGCGTGCTCGGCGCGGTTGGCAACGGTCACGCTGTAGCCGCGACTTTCGAGGAGCGTTTTCAGGAGACTCGCGATCATCTCCTCATCGTCTACAACCAGGATCCGACCGACGCCGTGCTGCGGGGCCGCCGGCGGAGCGGGGGGCGTGGCGACCTCACGCGATGAGGCCGGGAAGTAGAGCTCGAACGTCGTGCCCCGTCCCGGCTCGCTGGAGACGTCAATCCCGCCGCGATGGGCCTCCATGATGCCGTAGACGATGGCGAGTCCCAGGCCGGTCCCGCGATCCTTCGGCTTGGTGGTGAAGAACGGGTCAAACGCCCGCTGCAGCGTATCCGCGTCCATTCCACTGCCCGAATCGCGCACAGTGAGACGCACATACCGCTCTTCGTGCAGCTTTTGCCGCAGCGTGAGAGGAAGCTCCTCCGCGCTTACCTTGTCGCATTCGAGTTCCAGCAGTCCGCCGCCGGGCATGGCATCGCGCGCGTTCACGCACAAATTCACGAGCGCCTGCTGGATCTGGGCCGGATCCACATCCATCGGGCACGGCTCCGGGGCCGGCTGTACGTGGAAATCGATCATGGCGGGGATGAGCCGACGAAGCAGCCGGTGGACATCCGAGATGATCGCGTTGGCATCGACCGTCCGCACCTGCGGCGCGTGGGGCCGGCTGAAGGCCTGAAGCGACCGCGTCATATCGGCGGCATGGGTGGCCGCGGTTTCGATATCCTGGAGCACATTGGCGAGCGGCGGCTCGAGCGTGCGCGACTCCTTCAGGAACTGCGCGTTGTTGATGATGATCGTGAGCAGGTTGTTAAAGTCGTGCGCGATTCCCCCGGCCAGGACGCCGAGGCTTTCGAGTTTCTGCGCCTGCTGCAGCTGCGACTGGAGTTGCTGTCGTTTTTCCTCGGCCCGACGGCGTTCCGTGATGTCGATGCCAATCCCGCCGAGCATGATCACCCGCCCGTGCGCGTCGACCAGCGGGAACTTGCTGACCAGCCACTCCTGCGAACTGCCCGGCCCGACGGTGGTTTCGCTGGTTTCGACACACCTGGCCTGACGGAGGACCTCGGCGTCTTTCCGCTGAAATCCCCGACCGTCCGGCCAGATCTCGGCGTCCGTTCGCCCCAGCCAGTCGTCCCGCCGGAGCGAGAACGTCCGCTGCATCAGGTCGTTCATGAAGACGTAACGTCCCTGCACGTCCTTGATGAACGCGATTCCCGGCAGATTCTGCATGAACAGTGCAAAGCGCTCTTCGCTCGCCCGCAGCGCCTCCTCGTCCCGGCGGCGCTCGGTCACGTCGCGCAGGATGCGCACGTGCAGCTCCGGAGCGAATCGCCGCGCCGAATACTCCGCCACCCGCCAGTCTCCATCCGCGCGACGGAACGTGAACGTGCCGGTATCCTCACCCCGCTGTCGATAGCGTTCCAGCTGTGCGGTGGCCTCGCCGGTATCGCGGGTGGGAATGTCCGTCAGCGCCATCCGGGAGAGCTGTTCCCGCGGATATCCGAACAGCCGGCAGGCGGCCTCGTTGACCTGCACAAACCGCCCGGTCTCGTCGGCGATCATGATGGCGTCCAGGCTGGCCTCGAACAGCAGACGGAGGCGTTCCTCGCTGCGCCGGAGCTGCAGTTCCGCAGCGCGGTGCGACCGGCGGACCTCGGCTTCCCGAAGCTCGCGCTGGACGGCCGGCGCGAGGCGGGCCAGGTTGTCCTTCATGATGTAATCGTGGCAGCCGGCGCGCATCGCGCGGACGGCGTGCTCTTCACCGATGCTGCCGGACACGATGATGAACGGCAGATCCTTGTGCACTTCCTTCAGAAGCTGCAGCGCCGCGCCCGAGCTGAACCTGGGCATCGCGTGGTCGGACAGGATCGTGTCCCAGTCCGTGTTCTCCAGCGCCTGGCGCATTTCGGCGGCCGTCTCGACTCGACGCGCCTGCACGTCGAAGCCGGCCCGGCGCAGCTCCAGCAGGATCAGGTCGGCGTCATCCGGCGAGTCTTCGACAATCAGCACGCGAAGCGGAGTCCCCATCCGGTCACCTCCGCGAGGGCGGACATTCGTTCAGGATCAGCCAGTACAGCCCCAACTGGCGGACCGCCTCGGTAAACTGCGCGAAGTCCACCGGCTTACGCACATAGCTGTTTGCCCCAAGCGAGTAGCTTTCGACGAGATCCCGCTCCTCATTGGATGAGGTCAGCACCACGACCGGCAGCAGGCGCGTCCGTTCGTCCGCCCGGAGCCGCTGCAGCACCTGCAGCCCGTCGAGGCGGGGAAGCTTCAGGTCGAGCAGGATCACGAGTGGTGCGTCGTCATCGCACGCGGAGTGGCTGCCGGTCCGAAACAGGTAATCGAGCGCCTCAACTCCATCGCGGGCGACGATCACCTCGTTCTTAATCTTGTTGTGCTTGAGCGCCCGAAGGGTGAGCGCCTCGTCGTCGGGGTTGTCCTCGACCAATAGAATCGGTTTGTTCTGCTTGGTCTCACTCATGTGTCACCGTCCATCGAGTGGAGCGTGAAGTAGAAGGTCGCGCCCTGGCCGGGGTTGCTTTCGGCCCAGACACGCCCACCATGGCGCCGGATAATCCTCTGCACGCTTGCCAGACCGATACCTGTGCCCCCAAACTCCCGGGTGCTGTGCAGACGCTGAAAAGGCTTGAAGAGCTTGTCTGCGTAGGTGGGGTCAAACCCGGCGCCATTGTCCCGGACAAAGTACACGGTCTCCCCCGTCTCGTCACGGAACACGCCAAATTCTATTTGAGGCTTCTGCACCTTTCCACTGAACTTCCAGGCGTTTCCGAGCAGGTTCTCCATGGCGATGCGGAGCAGACGTTCGTCCGCAGTGACAATCACGCCCTCTGCGACACGGAATTCGACCTCCCGCTGCGGATCCGCCCGCCGGAGGTCCTCGGCCACGCTCTGCACGAGCTGGCTGAGATCCACCTCGCGCTGCTTCAGGTCGCTGCGCGTGACCCGCGAGAGGTTGAGGAGATCGTCGATCAGCCCCGCCATGCGCTGGCTGGCGGTGCAGACGCGTTGCAGGTAATCCTTGCCCGTTTCGTCGAGGACGCCGGCGTAGTCTTCCAGCAGGGCGCGACTGAACCCGTCCATCGCCCGAAGAGGCGTGCGGAGATCATGCGAGACGGAGTAGCTGAACGCTTCCAGTTCCGCGTTGACCGCCTGCAGCTGCGTCGTCCGTTCGGCCACCCTTCGCTCGAGATCCTCGTTCAGTTTGCGGATTTCCTCGTCCGAGCGTTCACGTTCGATCGCCACGGACAAGATGTTCGCGAGCGACTGCAGGAAGAAAACGTCGTCGGAACTGAACCGCTGCGATCGTCGCGAATACGCACTGAGTATTCCGAATGTCTGCTCGCGCCCGTGGATCGGCACGGTGACGCCACTCACCACGTCGTGGGAGGCCAGGAGCGTGGTTGGCTTGAACCGCGTGTCGGTCCGCAGGTCATCGACGATGACGGGCTCCTGCGCCTTGATGGCATACGCCGCCTGCGACTCCGACCCGAGATCTACAATCGCCCGGCCGACCATCTCCGGGTTCCAGCCGATCCCGGAGCGCAGAAGTGCGTTCCGCCGGTCGGGCAGCAGCTCGAGCACCGCGGAATACTCCACTCCGAGCGTCCGCGCCACCCGCATGACCGTTTCGTCCATCAGCGAGGTGAGCACGATGCCGGCAAGCGCCTGCTGGCCGAGCTGGGCGACGACCGCCTGCTGGTGGGCCCGCGTCTCGAGAACCTCCTGAACCCTCTGCCGCTCCGTTACGTCGCGGAGGACCACCGTCAGCATTCGCTGCGCCTTCATGAAGACGGGGGTCGCGGAAAACTCGGCCTGGAACTCGTGGGCGTCCCCGCGGACTGCTGTCGCCGTTCCTCGGATCACCGCCTCCTCCTCGGAGCCCAGCATCCGGCCCAGATCCTGCGTCTCGAGAGGCGATCCGGGCAGAAGCGTGCCAATGTGGCGCCCGCTCATCTCCGCAGCGGGCAGGCCGAACAGCTGCTCAGCGGCTGGATTGGCTGAAGTGACCAAGCCTGCCGCGTCCGTCGTGATGATGCCGTCCGCCGCGTTGTCCACGATGGCGGCCAGGCGGGCGGCGCCGCTGCGGAATTCCCGCTCCTGCATCCGGCGCTGCCGGATATCGCGGAGCAGCAGAAAATAGGTTGCGGTCAGCAGGGCGAGACCCAGAATCCCCGCCCCGATGCAGGTGACGAGGGCCCGATGTGCGGCGATCCGGGCGGCGCGGTCCTCCGTCTGCAAAAGGCGGCTTTCCTCCTCACGCATTGTCTTCATCGTACCTGTGGCGGCCGACAGCGCTTCTGTCCACGGGTCCGTCTCCGCGGGCGCCGACTCAGTCCCCTGTGTCAGGCGCCGGAGCACGCTGTCCAGAACGTCGGCCTGCCCCTTCTGATCACCCCCGTCCTTCAGGTCCCGGATCACAGTCAACGCGTCGCGTGCCGAAACGAGCGCGGCACGGGCACGTTGCTGCAGTTCCGGGTCCCCCGTCAGTCGATAGCCGCGGTGTTCCGACCGCGCCTCCCGGAGAGAGGACTCGAGCGAGTCAAGCGTGTGAAGCACCAGGTGGCTGCGGTTCATCACTTCCCGCAGCTCAACACTGCCGCGAATGTTGCGGATGGTCACCAGGGTCGTCAGGACCAGGAGCAGCAGCAGGAGGGCGAAGCCGAGGGTCAGCTTGTTCTCAGGCAGGGCTCGCACACGTGTTCGCCTCGGCCGATGGGATCCGCATCGCTGGCTCATCGTATTCGTGGCCCGGGGCGCAGGCAACCGGCGGGATCACGCTGCTCACCCCGGGCCTGCCGGCTGACAGATATGGTCGCCGTCCCGACGGACGTTTACCCGGCTGCGGCGGGCGTGTGGCCGGGCAGATTCGGGTTCATCGCCGCGTTTGAATTTGAACGATTCGCGGGGCAGCGCGTCGACAGAGGGCTCAGAACAACGTCGGCCCGAGCACCCAGACGACAACCGCCAGGATGAACGTCGCGATCCCGGCGTACCCCAGGATGCTCTTCAGCGACTCGGACATCCAGGAGAATGGCAGATCCGCTGCGACGAGCACTCCCACCAGGCATTCGGCCGGCATGCCGAGCATCACCTTAATGCGAGACGGCCTGCGGGCCGGAGGTGGATCCGCAGGAGGCTTGGCTGTTTCCGTTGCCTCGAGCTCCAGGGACGCGCTTTCAGGGACCGGATCGATTGGCGGGACCGCCTCGGGCAGCCTGGGCTCGGGGATTTCGGGGACAACCGGAGCCGGTGCAGGAACCGGATCGTCCAGCTGGCCGGCGAGGATTGCCTTCAGGTCCGCCAACTGCTCGTCCACCTGGGCCAGTGTGGAATCGATCGCCTGTTCGGTGGTCGTCGTCTGGACGGTGCTCGCAATCTGCGACAGCGGTTCGTCCGGGGGAGGCGTCGTCGCGGCGGTCGGGCTCTCGCGCACCGCGGCCTGCTCGAGCAGGCCCACGCCGCCGCTCGTGACGTCCACCGTCTCCTGGTCGGCCATTACCTTCTCCTGTGCCCGGCGGGTCACCTCGCCGTGCCAGTCACATCGGCGGACGCGGGCGCCGACTTTCCCTCGCGCGTTCATCGCCCGATAATCGCCGGCATGTCCGTGGCGAGATTCTTCCTGGAGGACGTGCGAACCGGACGCGCGACGCTGCCGCCCGAGGAGGCCGCTCACGCCGCGCATGCACGGCGGCTCGCCGCGGGTGACGAGATCGCGGTGTTCGACGGGGCGGGCCACGAGGCATCCGGTCGGATCGTCGCGGTCGCGCGGCGATGCGTCGAGGTCGAACTCGGGTCCGTGAAGACACGCGCCCGGCAGCGGCCGGAACTGATGCTCGCCACAGCGATTCCAAAGGGCCCGCGGCAGGAGTTTCTGATCGAGAAGTGTACGGAACTCGGCGTCGCGGCCATCCGCCCGCTCCTGACGCGGCGGAGCGTCTCGCAGGCCTCCGACCACAAGCTCGCGCGATGGCGTCGTACAGCGATTGAGGCCGCCAAGCAGTCAGGCCAGTGCTGGATCCCCGAACTGCTGCCGCCGGCCACGCTGGAGGAGGTCCTGGCAGGCTCCGGCGGCATTCGCATCCTGGCGCTCGACCGTGAGGGCGCAAGTGGACCAGACTTCAGGGCTGCCGCGCCCATGCTCGTGCTGATTGGACCGGAGGGAGGCTGGGCTCCGGAGGAGCTCGAGCAAATGCGTGCGGCCGGGGCGGAATTCCTTCGGCTGGGCCCCAGTACGCTGCGGATTGAGACGGCAGCCATTGCCGTAGCGGCGCTCGCCCATGCGACGGCTCAGAACTTCCCGTCTCTGGCGTCGTAGTGCGTGGGCTTGTTGAGAGTGGAGCCGCCGATTCTGACCCAGTGGGCGGTCCATTCGACAAGCCGGTCGAGATCGACACGCGGCGGCCCCATCAGCGCGTGATACCGTGCGGCGTTGCTGAGCAGGGCGGTGGGCTGCTCGGTTCCAATGAATCGCGGCGTCTTTCCCAGAAGACGACCGAACCGCTCGGCCATCGCGCGCACCGAGAGAGTCTCGTGCCCGGTGAGGTTCAGCACGAACGGCGGCGACGCGCAGTACCGGAAGCATCGCAGAATCGCCTCGTTAGCGTCTCCCTGCCAGATGACATTCACATAGCCCATCGCAAGATTGATCGGCTGGCCCTGGTTCACCCGGCGGGCGATATCGACCAGCACGCCATAGCGTAAGTCGTTCGCGTAGTTCAGACGGACGATGGAAACCGACGTGCCGAACCGCCGGCTGAAGTGCTCAAACATCCGCTCGCGGCCGAGGCACGACTGGGCGTACTCACCGACGGGGTCGACCGGCTCCGCCTCCGACGGGCCGCCGCGCGCGACAGGCGTCAGGGGGTAGACGTTGCCGGTCGAGAGCGTCACGATCCGCGCGCTGCGAAACCGTTCTGCCACCCGGCCCGGCAGGTACGTGTTCATCGCCCAGGTCAGGGCCTCATCGCCCGTCGAGCCGAACTTTCGTGCCGCCATGTGACAGACGTTGGGAGCGTCGGGCAGCGAGGCGAGCGCCGCGTCGTCGAGCAGATCGGCCGCGATGGTGGATACGCCGCCATTCTCCAGCCGCTCCCGGACGTCAGGGTCGCTGAAGCGGGCGACGCCGATGACCCGGTTGCGGTTGCCGGCGGCATCCAGCGCCCGGCGCGCCAGTCTCGCCAGCGTGGGTCCCATCTTGCCGGCGACGCCGAGAATCAGCAGGTCGCCCTCCCAGTTCCGCATCTGCTCAAGGAGACCCGTCGAGGGCATCGTGAGGACATCCTCGAGCTGCTGGACGGACTCGATCTGTTGTGGGAGAGCTGCATTCATCGCTAAGATCCTCGTGACGCCGCAAAGTGTAACCGTCGGCGGCGCGTCTGCAATCGGGAGATGACTTGGCCTCTGAACCGACGATCCTGGGTATCGAGACGTCCTGTGACGAGACCTCCGCCGGCGTGGTCACGGGGGCGCATGTCGTCCGCTCCAACGTGGTGGCGACGCAGTTCGATGTCCACGCCAAGTACGGTGGCGTCGTGCCGGAACTCGCTTCACGGGCACACATCGAGAACCTGGATGGCGTGATTCTCGAGGCGATGGAGCGGAGCGGCCTCGGACCGCAGCAGATCGACGCGGTGGCCGTCACGCAGCGTCCCGGACTCGTGGGATGTCTGCTCATTGGCGTGACGGCGGCCAAGACGCTGGCCTGGGCGTGGGGCAAGCCTCTCATCGCGGTCAACCACATTCACGCCCATGCCTGCAGCGCCGCGATCGAGCTGGATCCCGCGGCGCCGCCGCCCTGGCCGGCGGTCGCGCTCGTCGTCAGCGGGGGGCACACGTCGCTGTTCCTCGTCCGCGATCCGCTCTCGATCGAGCTGCTGGGCTCGACGATCGACGATGCAGCCGGCGAAGCGTACGACAAGGTCGCGAGCATCCTGAACCTGGGCTTCCCCGGCGGGCCGGTGGTCGATCGCATCGCGCAGAGCGGCAATCCTGTCGCGCACGACTTTCCACGGACGATGCTCGCGCGGGATTCACTCGATTTCAGCTTCAGCGGGATCAAAACGGCGATCCTGTATCACGTTCACGGACCGGGGCGGACCAGCGGGGGGCTCGAGCGACTCTCCCCCGCACAGATCGCCGACATCACCGCGAGTTTCCAGGCGGCCGTGGTGGATGTCCTCATCGCCAAGACGATGATGGCCGTCGAACGAACCGGCGTGAAGGCGGTGCTGGTGGGCGGAGGAGTGGCCGCAAACAGCCGGCTACGTGCGGCGCTACCGACGGCCTGCGCCGAGCGCGGCATCGCGCTGCACCTGACGCCGATGAAGTACTGTGGCGACAACGGCGCGATGATCGCCTCGATGGCGTCTTACCTCTACACCGCCGGGCGCCGCGATTCGCTGGGAATCGAGCCGAAGGCGACCAGTTGAACGTGATCCTGGCCTCGGATGTACATTGCGGGGCTATTCATCGCCCGGCCCGCAGTTCCTCGAGCGGGTGCTCCCAGTAATCCGCGTATCTCTGCTGCAAATCCTCGAGCGTCAGGCCGCCCGTATCCACGGGATACTGCCCGTGCTCGTACACGTAGTCGTACATCGCGATGACATTCCGGGCGCGCGTCTCCGCCAGGATGTTGTGAATCTGGTTGAAAACGAAGCCGCCGCCGGGTGCGAGGATCTGCAGACGTCGCCGGACGTCCTCGACGACCTGCTCCTCGGACCCCTTGTACAGCACGGAATGCGTATCGCAGCCCGCGCCCCAGATGGTGATCTCGCGCCCGAACTCGCGTTTGATGACTGCCGGGTCCATGCCAGCGGCGTCGGTCTGCACCGGGTTGAACGCCTGCACGCCGGCATCGATCAAGTCGCGGAAGAACGGCATCATTGATCCGTCGGAGTGGAACAGCACGCAGGCGTTGCTGTGACGCCGGATGTAGTCGATCAGCCGGCGGTGGTAGGGGAGCAGCGCCTCGCGGTACAGATCCGCCGAGAGCAGCGGCGCCTTCTGGCTCCCCAGGTCGTCCCCGATCACGAGTACGTCAAGGTTGTCCCCGACGGCCGCCAGGTACTTCTTGAGCCCTTCGAGCAGGCTGTCGGTCAGGCGCTCGAGGAAGTGGCGCGCGAGGTCGCGATCCTCCAGCAGCCGCACGAACAGTTCGTCCCAACCGAGGATGCCCTGGGCGTTCTCGATGACGGTGCCATACATCCCGACAATGGCTCGATCGCTTTCCCGCCGCAGCCGGGCGGACTCGGCTCGCAGGTATTCCACCTCTTCGTCGCTGACCCGCAGCCGGCTGATGTGATTCCCCTCTCCGGGCTGGTCGAAGAAGCGATCGATGTCCGCCTGCGTCTGCGACGCTGCCAGCGGGCTGTGCATCAACGTGAAGCCGTGGAGCCGCGTGGCGGGCAACCGCGCGATCAGGGTATCGCCCTCGTACCAGCACGTGTCGCCCTCCGCATCGACGACCGGATTGAATTCCGTGCTGACGAGGACCTTCTTGCCTGGCAGAAACTCCCATTCCTTCCACTCAGCGTTGCGGAGGCCCAGAGATGCCCGATGCCGGTGCAACTGGATCGTGTCGCTGTGCATCCGGTCGAGAACGGCCGGCTCGACATCCGGAATCTGACCCCAGACGTGATAGACCCGGGGGATACCCTCCGTGATCCCGAGCGCCGCCTTCAATTTCAGGTAGGCCAGGATCGAGATACTCGATGAGGCGTGGCCGCCGAAGTCGATCGGTACCCGGTCCGGCTCCTCGTGGTTCAAGGCGGCAAGAATGCGTTCGCGCGAGGTCATCTCAGTCCCCGGTCATGTGTTCGGGAGGATGATTGGCACAGCCCGTATTCGCCCGGGGCAGTGTAGCACGCCTGGATGGAAGCGTACCAGCGGAGATCGGGGGAGGAGGCGATTCAACCGCGCAGGTCCCGCGGACTTCATGGGAGTGTGAGTTCGAGTGCCGGCTGCCCGTCGAGCGCGATCTTGACCGTTCCGGAGTAGCGCGCCGCCAGGTCCCGCAAAGCCCTGACGCCTCGCACGGGCTCGCCCTCCAGCCGAATCAGGACCTGACCGGCCTGAATTCCGGCCCTCTCGGCAGCCCCACCCGGCGCCACATATGAAACGACGACGCCGTTCACCGGTTCCGCCAGGTCGTGCGCTTCGCAGACATCCGGCGTCGGGTTCACGAGCCGCATTCCCTTCCATTCAAACGGGGGATCGAACCGCACCCCGCGCAGCACGTCCTTCCGGACAGGAGTTACCGTGCGAACGAGTCGCTGATTGCCGCGGTAGAGGACAATCCGCACAGGTGTTCCGACCTCCGACGCGCCGACCAACCGGATCAACTGGTCCACGTCGTTGATCAGATCTTCGCCATACTCGGTCACGACATCGCCGGCACGCAGGTCGGCGACCGACGCGGGCGTGTTCGCCTCGACCTGCCGGACCACGGCTCCGCCGCGCGACGGGGCGCCGGCCCCGAGCCGATCTGCCTCGGTCGGCGCCTCGAGGCGGACACCGATCATCCCGTACGTGACTTCCTCGCCACGGGCGAGGCGTGCAATGATGTCCTTGACTCGCTTATCCAGGGAGATGGCGTAGCCCACGCCTTCACTGCTTCCCGAGCGCGTCGAAATTGCCGTGGTAACGCCGATAACCTCTCCGTGGAGGTTCAGCAGCGGGCCGCCACTGTTCCCGGGGTTGATCCGTGCGTCCGTCTGGATCAGGTTGCCATAATAATGCTGCTGCAGCACGTCGAGTTTCTGCGTGAGATCCTGCCCGATCGCGCTGACAACGCCGAACGACATCGCCGGTCGGCCGCCGTTGTCCGAGGCCGTGCCGTAGGGGTTTCCGAGCACGATTGCGAAATGCCCCTGGCGAACCGTACTCAGATCGCCCAGCCGTGCCGGCTTCAGGTTGCGGGCGGCGATTTTCAGCACCGCCAGGTCGCTCCGCGGGTCGGTGGTCATTGCTTCAACGGTGTACCGCTGCCCATCGTGGAGAATGCACTCGATGCTCTCCGGTCCGGCGTTCCGGATGACGTGCTCATTGGTGAGAATCAGCCCGTCGGCGCTGATGATCGTGCCGGTGCCGATCGCCGGCAGCAGGCGACCCCTGGCCGATCGGCGGCCTTCCTCTTCCGGCACGACGTCGCGGGAGTCCCGGGTCACATCCATCCGTCGCTCGGCCCGGATCGCGACGACGCTGGGACGCACCTCGTCGGCGACTTCCGCGAGGCGGTTCTGCAGGCGCTCGAACTGGGCCGCATCGCCGGCAGGGTCGCTCGCAGCACGGCCGATCGGAGCGTGGACGAAGAGAATGAACAGACCGATGGCACTGACGCGATGCATGTCACTCCTCATCGTGGTCCGGAGCCCTGCGGCGGCACGCTCGTCGCATTATACAGGTCCCCGGGCGCGATGAACCAGATCACGACGGCACAGGTCCCTCTTCCGCGGGCGCCGATCCGAGCGTTCGCGTCGGATGGTCCCACAGGGGCCCGGCGTCCTTGTAGTTCTTCACGATGTGGGCCACCGCCACCTCGATGTCGTCGGTCATGATGAACAGGCTGAGGTCTTCGGGACTGATCGTCTGGTAGTCGCGGAGCAGCGTCGTGCGCATCCACTCCACCAGGGGCTCCCAGAAGGCGGTGCCGATCAACACGACGGGAGAGGGGCGCGTGCGCTGCGTCTGGATGAGGGTGAGCGTCTCGAAGAGCTCGTCCAGCGTTCCGAATCCGCCCGGGAAGCAGACCAGCGCCACCGAGTACTTCACGAACATGACCTTGCGCGCGAAGAAATAATCGAAGTCCATGCCCGTCGTCAGGTACGGGTTTGCCTTCTGCTCGTGCGGAATCACGATGTTCAGGCCGACGCTTGTGCCCCCGCTCTCGTAAGCCCCCTTGTTGGCGGCTTCCATGATCCCCGGCCCGCCGCCGGTGATCACCGCGAAGCCTTCCTGCGCGAGCCGACGTGCGAGCGCAACCGCCTGCTGGTAGATCGGGCGGGTCGGCGGGATGCGCGCCGAGCCGAACACGGTCACACTCGACCCCAGCCGGCTCATCGTGTCGAAGCCGTCGACGAACTCGGCCATGATCCGGAAGACCCGCCACGGCTCTTCCGTGGCCGAGCGGTAACTCATTCGATTCTGTGCCATCGTGACTGTTACTCCTGGATCGTCTCAGGAAGGTGGTGCACGTTGTCCGCTTCTACAGGCACCCGGGGAGAGCACCCGACGCCGTGCGTTTGACGGCAGTCGATCGGCTTCGAACGAGCGATGTCGCAGGCAGCCCAGGTGATCGGGTCAAGCGGCATCAGTCGCAGCTCCGCCCCCGCCCCATGCGGAATCGCGGATCAATCTACACCGCTACATGGCGCCCGCAAGCTTACGGGCGACCTGCTCATGCCACGAAGCGGAGAGTTCCGGCGCTGCCGCGAGCAGGTGCAGTGTCTCGGTGTCGCCTTGAAGCAGCACACTGTGAGCAGTCCGGCGGATGGTCAGCCCGGGGTGGGGTCTGTGCGAGAGTTCCAGCGTATCCCCAGCTTGCACGGTACCGACCTCCAGGATCCGGACATAGAAGCCGGTGAATCCGGCGGCGACCATCCGCCTGGGAAGTTCGGGGGCTCCGTGCTTGTGCGCGAGTTTCCAGCAGGGCTGGCGCGGCTGGCTCACCTGAACGAGCGCGGTCCCAACCCGGAACGTGTCGCCGATGCAGACGTCGGTCTCGAGGAGTCCCTCGGTCGTCAGGTTCTCGCCGAAAGCGGGCATCTCCACCTCGTGCCCGAGTTGCTCCACAAGCCAGGCGTAGTGCTCGCGCGGATAGCAGTTGACCGCGCGGTCTGGCCCGCCGTGGTGCCGCGTGTCGGCCACCCGGTCGCCCACGAACCCGGTGGGCGTCAACTGCTGCGGTCCGGGAGCCACCCGGCGGTTGATGGCCGTGCTGAAGGGCCGCCCAATCCGAACCACGAGCGATGG
>CAZJTF010000148.1:0-15539 GCA_964548565.1 uncultured Planctomycetales bacterium
GTTCCCGTTCACATTCAAGGATCAGCGCCCAGTGCGCTTCACCCTCTCGCCCGGTCCGCGCGCGGACCAGGCACCACGTCTGCCGGTGGCCGTCACGTGGGAGAGAGGGGGCGTCACCGTCGCGTACGCGTCCGGACCGGCGTTCCGCACGACCATGATTGCACCCGAGATGCAGGCGCCCGGCGATCCGAAGGTGGAAACAGTCGAGTCCGGCCGCCACTACCTCTGGCAGCGTCTCCGGTTCGATGATCCACAGTGGCCCCGCGTGATCGAGGTACGGATCGATGCACGCGGGACTGTCGCTTTGATCGCACACCTCCAGCGCAACATCCCCGACGACGGGTTTGCTCCCGACTTCGGGTGGGAACTCACGTCGAATGGGACCGGGCGGTTCGCAGGCGACCCGGCGCGCACCTCGAGCGGCTCGTCGACCGCAATTCACCGGCTCGAAGCGGGACGCCCGCTCGCGCTTCTTCTCGGCGACGATGCCTGGCGCATCTATCACCCGGCGGCACCGCTGAAGCGCCGCGGCTACGGCGAACTTCAGCCCGACGAGGCGGGCATTCGCTATCGTTACCTCCGCTGTACCGCGTCTGAACGGGTCCCCATGCAGCAGGCGGCGTGGCGCCGTGCGGAAATCGTGATCGCGCCGGCCGACCAGGCGATGTTGACGCCCACGCTTGCGTCACCACATGTCACGAGCCTCGAACCGGGCGTCTGGGACGAACTCTACGGCAGCGGTCCGCCGCTCAAACTGCCGCCGGATTCGCCGCTGTCCGACCTGCTCCGCTATCACCACGATGCGATCGTCCGCTCGGTGGCAGTCGGGGACGACTGGGGGAATATCACGTTCTACAACGACAATCAGCCGGCGGGGGCGGTCTACGGTATGAACCGCCTCAACCACTGCCCGCCGATCTTCCTTGAAGGCTACGTCACCAGTGACCGGCGGCTCATCGAGGCGGCCCTTGCCTGGTGCGACAACTTCTACGACCTCTCGATCTGGTGGGGGCCCGGCAAGACCGGCGGGACGCGCTACAACAACGCGGTGCGGACAGGACGCACGCCGCCGGGTGACCCGCAAACCTTCATGTGGCGGTCCAACAACTCGGTCCATTTCTGCACCAAGGGCTACGACTCGTTCCTGCTCGCGTACGAGGAGACGGGCGATCCGCGCATGAAGGAGGCACTCGACGCGCAGGTCGCCTATGCCGTCGAGTACGTACACACAGACCAGGGCGAGTGCCGCAATGTCGGGGACGTCCGCGACTTCCTGCGGCTCTATGAGTGGACAGGCGAGTCGCGGTTTCTCGATCAGGCACTGCGCCTTTTCCGCGAACTGCGCACCAAACTCTCGCCCGGCGACCTGTTCAGCCAGAACGGCGGCCAGATCCTTCCCGACCCGCCGTACATCGAGGAGGACCAGGTCGGCCTGAAGAACCCGTTCGCCAAGCCGTACATCATCGGCTACGCCCTGGCCGGGCTTCCCGATCTCGTGCGGTATGCTCCCGAGGAGGCGAAGTTGCAGTCCGTCGTGAAAGCCGTCGCCGATTTCCTGGCGGAGAGTCAGGATCCGGTGGGTGGCTGGCGGTACCCGCACCCGCGGTCGAGCAGCGTGAGCCTGGGCCAGGCGATGGAACACGCCTGGCAGGTGATGCAGGCGGCAGAGCAACTCGGTCCGCAGGACCGCTATCTCGACACGATCGAGCGTGTCCTGCGGCAGCGCCTGCACGGCTGGATGCGGTCGGGCCGAATGCTCAGCGGTCTTGGCGGGTGGGAGGTCGCGACCGGGCGCGTCAAGGAAGCCAGGGAACTGTACGACCTCTATAAGCGCCCTGCGGACCGTGACCCGACGCGGGATTACGACGCAGGAGCGGTCGCGACGGGCTCCGCTCCGCCGGAGGGCATCGTCTACCTGCCGGAGATCCTTCGCTATTACCTCGCGCACCGTCCGGCCGCCCGTCTGCTCGAGCCGCCGCGCGACGACGAGCCGCTGGCCAGGGTCCTGCGCCGCATTCCTGCCGTTGCCGGCCCGCAGACGCGCGGCGTGCAGGGCGTGCTGCCCGTTTTCACGGAGCAGGCGGCCGCGCGGCTGACGTTCCCGATGTCGTGGTTGTCCGGACGGTACAACGATTTCGATGCGTGGCGACGGGAAGCCCGCGCCAAAGCAATGGAATGCCTGCTGGCGGCGCCGCCTCCCGCGCCTTTCGAGCCACAGGTGATCTCGGAGCAGGATCGCGGATCGTACATGGCGCGCAAGGTGGTGTTCAACCTCACTGCCGACAGCCGCGTACTTGGTTTTCTCCTCGTCCCCAAGAGTAAGGGGCCGCATCCGGCGGTCCTGCTGCTGCATGACCACGGCGCGAAGTTCGACATCGGCAAGGAGAAAGTGATCGAGACGTGGGACGACCCCGGCGAGCGACCGGCCTCGGCTCGTGCCTGGGTCGAGAAGTGCTACGGCGGACGCTTCATCGGTGACGAACTGGCGAAGCGCGGCTATGTCTGCTTCGCCACCGACGCACTGAACTGGTCGGATCGCGGCGGCGCCGGCTACGACGGCCAGCAGGCACTCGCGAGCAATCTTCTGCACCTCGGGATGTCACTGGCCGGCGTCATTGCCCACGAGGATCTGCGCGCGGCCGAATTCCTCGCGGGTCTCCCCGAGGTCGACCCGGCCCGCATCGGGGCAATGGGCCTGTCGATGGGCTCGTTTCGAACCTGGCAGGTGGCGGCACTGTCCGACCGGATTGCTGCCGGCGTGGCGGTCTGCTGGATGGCGACGAACCGCGGCCTGATGGTACACGGCAACAACCAGACCCGCGGGCAGTCGGCGTTCACGATGACGCATCCGGGCCGCTTCAACTATCTTGACTATCCGGACGTGGCGAGCCTCGCCTGCCCGAAGCCGATGTTGTTCTACAACGGTCGGAAGGACGGCCTGTTCCCGGTCGCCTGCGTCGAGGATGCGTACGCGACAATGCGCAAAGTCTGGGATTCGCAGAACGCCGGCGATCGGCTCGTGACGAAACTCTGGGATGTTCCCCACGTCTTTAACACTGCCATGCAGGACGAGGCGTTCGGCTGGCTGGATCGGCAGCTTCGCAGCGGGAAGTGAACCGGCTGGATTGACAGCAATGGATGGAGGTTTCATGCAACGTTCAACGTCTTTGTATCACTGCTATTTGGGCGTGTTTCTCCTTGCGGCTGCAGCCTGCCCGGCGTCGGCTGCCACGGAGGACCTCGGCAACGGCTTTTTCCACCACGGCGTCGCCACGCCGGTGAGCAATCACCGCGGCATCGTCGCGACCGTTGACGGCAAAGGTCGTCATGTCGTGCTCGTCTGGCTCTTCGATCACCGTGGCGGCTATGCGCTGCTGCTCATCGACGCCGAGACGGGCAAGGCCGAGGAATACCCCATGCCGTTCCCGCCCGGAGGCGACTGCCCATATGCCTCCGTGCTGTCGAGCGGGAACAAGTATTACACGCACTTCAACAGCTATTTCGTCGAGTTTGACCCCGTCCAGCGGGCGTTCACGTTTCATCACAAGACCGCCCCGCGCATGGCGATGGGCATGACCGAAGACGACCGCGGCGTGATCTGGTCGGTGACGTACCCGGACAGCGGCGTCGTCTCGTTCGATCCCAGGACGCGTGAATTCAAGGATTACGGCCACGTGCACAAGGAGAACTGGCCGCAGTATCAGCGCCACGTCGCCGCCGATGATGCCGGGTGGGTCTACTTCGGCATCGGCCCGACCACGAGCCACGTCATCGGCTTCGACCCTGCCAGCGGCAAGGCGAAGCCGATGGTCCCCGAGAGCGAGCGCGTCCGTGGCGCGGGTGAGGTCTATCGCGCGGTCGACGGAAAGGTCTACGGCACGCCCGGCGGGGCGGACGACTGGTACGAGCTGCACAAAGGCCAGGCGAAGAAGATCGGCAAACGGCCCTCTGCTGCGGCGAAACCGATCATTACCAGCTCGCAGGGCCTGTTTCACGCCGACTTCCCGGATGGCAGCAAGTTGCTTGAGTGCGACACCGTCGAACGCGTCATGAGGGTGAAGGATGCACGGACGGGTGCCACGCGCAAGCTCACATTCGATTACAGGAGCGAGGGTGCGCACGTCATGGGGCTCGCCGTTGCGCCGGATGGCACGATCTGCGGCGGCACTGCCTTTCCGATGCGATTCTTCAGTTACGACCCACGCGCCGACAAGTGGATCAACCGGGATTGCCACGGCCAGTGGAACACGATCGTGCGACAGGGCGACCGCTTCTTCGCCGGCGGGTACGGCGGCGGCTTCCTGCTCGAATGGGACCCGTCCCGGCCCTGGGTGCCTACCGAGAAGGGCAAGGCGGACTCCAACCCGCTTTTCCTGACCGAGTGCGAGCCTGCGATCAACCGCCCGCACGATCTGCTCGCCTGTCCGGACGGACACACGCTCGTGCTGGCAGGTACGCCGCAGTACGGCTACACCGGCGGAGGGCTGCTCTTCTGGGATCGCAGCACGAAGAAACGCGAGGTGCTCGAACACACGCAGCTCCTGCCGGACCAGGCGACCATGAGCCTCGTGGCGCTGCCGGAAGGGCGCCTGCTGGGCGGGACAACCACTGCCCCCGGTACGGGCGGAGAGAAGAAGGCGAAAGAGGCGGAGCTCTACATCCTCGGCATGGCCACCAAAAAAGTGGAGTGGCACCAGGTCCTGTTCCCCGGTGCGCAGGAGTACACCGACCTGTGCAGCGGCCCGCGCGGCCTGGTCTACGGCATCGCCGATCGCACGACATTCTTCGTGTTTGACCCCGTCCGTCGCCAGGTTCTCCACAAGGAGGACACGGGAGGGCGATTCGGTCCTGCGAGCTCGCAACAGGGTCCCCGCACGTTCGTGCGCGACCCGAAGGGGACCGTGTACGTGCTGTTCCGCAAGGGCGTTGCCCGCGTCAACCCCGATACCTACGAAATCAAACTGCTGGGCGAGTCCCCCGTGCCGATCGCGGCCGGCGGTGACTATCACGAGGGCCGGATTTATTTTGCCAGCGGTTCGCACGTGTACAGCTACCGCGTTCCGGCAGCTACCGGGGACTGAAACCGCGTTGGACGCCCGCAAACGAGAGGTCCACCGATGGCTCCATTCATGCATTGCCTCAGCTGTGCAGTGGTCGCCCTCCGCGGACCTCGGGTCGCTCGCCGGCCAACCCGTGCGGCTGCGTTTTCACCTGGCGAACGCGCGCCTGTGCGCGTTCTGGGTCAGCCCCGAAGACTCCGGCGCCAGCCACGGCTACGTGGCCGCCGGCGGCCCGGGCTTCACCGAGGCGCGCGATACGATTGGTCGGGCGCGTATGCGGCGGCCCGGGAAATCCCGGCGCAGTAGCTGGGAACCACTATATGGAGGTTACGTCGTGCGATCGGCCCTGGTCTGCTCCAGTCTGCTGCTGATGAGCGCGGTCGGCTGCAGCGGCCTCCCCTTTGTCCCCACCGAAGCCATCACGGCCGCAACCGCCGGGCGTCTCTCGCCGGTCTATTCCCAGCTTCACGCCGGCTACGCGCTGGAGCGCACGATCACGCCAGATCTGCCGTGTGCGCTGGGACGCGTGCAGATCGAAGGACGCCGACACCGCATGTACATCCACCGGCGGACCTGGACCGGGCTGGCGCAAGGCCTTCCGACTGGCGTGTACGAGTTCGACCTCCTTTCCGGGGGCATCATCCGGCGGACGCGTTTTCCCTCGCGCCCCGACATGACCGGCGAGCAGTGGTACGCGACCGAGTCCTGCGTGTTCAACCTCCGGCATCGCGCCGCGCTGTTCGACACCGGTTTCGGAGGCACAGGCGCGGTCGTACTCCTGGACCTCGAACAGGATCGGCCGCAACTAATCGAACACCACAGCCTCGAGCCCGGCGACGAGTTCAGTGTCGATGTCGCGCCCCACCCGCTCGTCGACAACCGGCGGCTCCTGCTCGTCCGCGAGCAGATGAGCACGCGCCCGTACGGCCCGAGTCACCTTCTGTACGTGGACATCGAGCGTCGGGCGATCGTAGCCGAGTACGCGGTGGCGCGCCTCGGGCGCGAGCTCAGCTTCACGGGCGGCATTGGTGACTTCGTACTCGCACATCGCCGCGAGGAACCGATGCAGCCGGCCGAATTGATCGTCCTCGAACCGCGGGAGGGTGAGCTCCGGCTGCGCAACCGCCTGCGGCTCGACGACGGGTTCGAGCCTACGGGCACACCCCTGACCCGGGGGTGGTCTTCCCCAACGGAGGCGATCGATCGGGTGCGCCACTGGTGGATCACCGCGGAACGGCTGGATCGTCGGAACCGCATCTGCGTCTACGCCGTACCGTCGCTGGAACGCGTGGCGCAGATCCCCACGGCGGCGGACGAATTGTCGATTTGCCCTGCCACCGGCGTGCTTTCCGTCATCCCCGCCGACGAACCGAGGAGCCTCGTGTTGTACCAGCTTCCGGAGGCAGTGGAGATCGCCCGCCTGCGTCTGCCCCGCCACGATTACCTGGGTGCCTGGAAAATCGTGCAGGATGACGATGGCCTGTACGTCGGGGTGTCGGGCTGCCAGTGGGTTCACCTCTGGGCAGTGCGCGATGGAGGATTGTGAGAATGCGTGCGGCCGCCCTGACTCTGCCCTGCGTTCTGGTTTCCGGGTGCATCGGCTGGTCTGAGTCGCTGCCTGTGCGTCTCGTGGAGGTGCCGCCCTCCGATCGCGCCGCCTGGCTCATTGCTCGCGTAGAGGACCCCCTCGAACTGGATCGTGATTCTGCCGCGGAGATGCTCGGTGCGTATCGCGATCCGAGCGCCGTTCCCGCTCTCATTCGCGCGTTGAACGCACCGTCGATTGCCCTCCGGGCCCGGGCCGCCTGGTCGCTCGGCGAAATCGGCGACACGCGTGCGGTCGATCCGCTGCTTGCACTCCTTGCCCGAGCCGACAACTACGACCGGGGCGCTGCCGCCGAGGCGCTCGGCAGACTGGGCGATTCCCGTGCGGTGGAGCCATTGATCGCGGTGGTACAGGAGGGCGACCTTGCGGCGGCCGATTCGGCCGCCCGGGCACTCGGACGACTTCGCGACCCCCGTGCCATCCCGGCGCTGACGGGCCTTCTGGAGCATGACAGGGCCCGCATGCGGATTGCCGCCATTCTGGCGTTGGGCGACATTGGCGAGGGACGGGCAGTCCCCGCCCTGATGCCGCTCCTCTCGGATCCAGGGTGCATTGAAGTTTCGGACTGCCGCTGGCGCGAGCCGGTCGCACCGACAGCTGCGCTTGCGCTGGGTCGCATGGGGGCCGTGAAGGCGCTCAACCAGGCCCGCGGGATGTCCGATCCACGAGTTCGCGAAGCTGCGGTGATCGCGCTCGGACGCATGAGCGACGATGGCGTGGTGGAGGCAATCATCGCGTCCTCCCTCGACCCCGACGTGTGGACGCGCGCTGCGGCCGTCGAGTGGCTGGCCGGGCGTCGCGACCCACGTGTGATTTCCGCGCTGCAGCGGGCGAGTGCGGACCCCGAGCCGTTCATCGCCGACGTTGCGGCGGCCGCTCTCAAAGAGCACGCAGCAGCAACCCGGCCGGCGCCTCCGCCGTGACCACTTGTGCGGGTGTACACGACGATGGCGGTCCGGGTATCCTGTTGGAGCCATCTGTCACGGAGACTAACCCGATGCCCGCGCGTGCTGTGACCGCCCGTCTGTGTTCTCTGATCGCGATCCTGGTTTCCGCCGGAGCGCTGACCGCGTTGGCCGCCGCGCCCACGAGTCAGCCCGTGGCCACACGCCCGGCCGACGCCCGGAAGGCGCCGCCCCGGCGCGACACGTACATCCCGCGGGTGTACCCGGTGGACGAGCGGGGCTTCTCGCCGGCCGGCAAGGCGCTCGAGAAGGCGATGGCCCGCGAGGAGATGATCCAGGACGACGAGGAGGGCTCGCTCAACCCCTACGTCATGAAGGTCGTCTCGGCGTACCCGCTGGACGGCTCCTACCCGTATCACTGCGGCTGGACGCCCCGCGAGTACGACATCTACAACGGCGTGACCGAGGACATGTGGTTCAAGGGGATGATCGTCGCGAAGGCGTACCCCGACGGCTCGCGGTGCAGCTACTGCTGCGGGTTTACGTTCGAGGTGTTCATCCGCGCGATGAAGCTGCGCAACATCCAGAAGGGGCTCGACCCGGACGACTTCAACGGGATGACGTTCAACGACCTCTTCAACATGCTGCAGCTCTGGTACATCGAGGGGCCGGGCGACTGCGAGCGGCGTGCCATTACCTCGTACGGACTCGGACGTGCGATTGAGGACTTCGAGGACGTGAAGCCCGGCGACTTTTTGAGCTACTCCACGACCCCGCCGGGCGGCCACTCCGTGGTGTTCATCAACTGGATCCGCGAAGAGCCGCCGGCTGGCGCGCAGCCATCTCTCGGCGGCGGCGAGACCCCCGCGAAGGGCAAGATCATCGGCATGCGGTACTTCTCGTCGAACCTCTCGGGCTCGAAAGGCGTTGGCTACGGCCAGGGCAAGTTCGCCGACTCAAATAACGGGCGCGGCTTCATCCGCAAGAGCCTCCGCATCGCCCGCGTCGGCGCCATCAAGGACTACAAGCCCTTCAACCGGCTCGAGATCCCGGCCCGCAACGCGTACCTGCCGACGCAGCCGACGCGGATCATCTACGTGCCGGCCACACAGCCGGCATCGGCCACCCCGGCCGCCTGCCCCGCATCGAACGGCCAATAGACCGGCCGCAGAGGCTCAGAGATCGACTGCAGCCGGCGCGTGCCTGCTCCCATCACCCGCGGCCGGTCCGAGTCGTCGGTCCTGGCCTGCGACTGGTCGCAGTCGAGCCTATGCCACCGTGCCTTCTTCGACCACCTTAAACCCCATCAGATCGCCGAGGTCCTGCATGGGGCGGGTGAACTCGCCGTAGAAGACGACGCGGTGCAGCAGCGTCATCACGTCGCCCGGGATCGAACCGTTCCCCCAGTTGAGGAACAGCCGCCGGGCGTCCGGGACGCTCTGCGTGAACTGCGTGCGGCACGCCAGCGGGCTCGTGCCTGTCTCGGTGATCTTGCCGGTCACCATCATCATCGTGTCCAGGCTGATCAACTTGGCGCAGGTCACCGGCTGGCCGACGCGGTTCTCGACCTCGAGCGCGACGCCGCCCTTGCTGTCCGTCTGGTTGCGGATGGTGAACGGGAATCGTTTGCCGCCGGGGCCGTCCAGTTTTGTGGCGGAGGTGCAATGGAAGTGAATCATGGCGTTCTTGGCCTGGTCGATCACCGGGTCGGTGATAAAACCGGGCACGCG
This sequence comes from uncultured Planctomycetales bacterium, assembly GCA_964548565.1. Classification (GTDB taxonomy): domain Bacteria; phylum Planctomycetota; class Phycisphaerae; order UBA1845; family PWPN01; genus CAYLLT01. The sequence goes on from CAZJTF010000148.1 coordinate 9,302, forward strand.
GAACGCGTAGGCGAAAATCAGCATCGTCAGGGTGGAGTCGATGTCTCCCTCGCAGGCCCCGACGTAGCCGAGGTCGTTCAGCTTGCTGAAGGTCAGGCATCCGCGCGGATTTCCCATGCAGGCCCGGCTGCAGACGGCCTGGGCCTTTTCCTCGATCATGAGTTGTCTGGTTGCCAGGTACAGGCGCGCCGAGTCGATGATCTCCGGCCGGGTGGGTTCCACGATCTTGCGCGCCTGACTGAGCCAGTAGCTCTCCGCCTCCGCTTCGGCCGCCCGGGCATCGATGGACTTGAAGATGTCCATGAGCCGCTCGTTCGGGACGACCACGAGCTCCGCGCCCAGCCTGCTCTTGACCTGCTCCGGCTGGCAGGCCGCCGGCGTGCCGTTGGGGCCGTTGATCGCCAGGATTCGCGTCCGTTTCATCCATGCCGGGACGCGGAGCAGCCCGGCGACGCGTTCAATCTCGCCCCAGTCGCTGGTGGGCAGGAGGACAACACGTTTTCCTTCTTTATGCCACTTGGGGAAGTACATCCAGCCATGCCCGCTGAACGGCTGCGAAAACAATGCCGTCGGGAGGCCGACATCGATGAGTTTGCTCAGGACCGGCGCATCGCCGCCGTGACCTGAGAGGTGCACGATCATGAGCGCGTCCGCGTCCTTCAGCCTGCCGATCAGCTGGGCCGGGTCGACCGGAGGAACCAGGTCCCCCCCGACGAAGCGCACGTCTCCGAGCTTCTGCTCCAGGTCCGCGAAGTGCTTCTCGAATTTGGCGACTTCCTCGGTCGGGTGCGTCAGGTACGAGTCGCCCGTCCTGCCTGCGTAGACCTTGTAGATCCTGGCCGGGGGCAGCTTGGGCAGAGTGTCCCGCGCGCCGGTTTCGGCGCCGGCAGCCGACATCTGCGCGGCCAGCACCGCACTGCCTGCTGCAACAGTCTCCAGGAATTCGCGCCGCGTGAATTGATCGCTCATGGTGTCTCCTCCAGCAGATGATCGAGATGCAATCGGACGGACCAACAGCATAACCGGAGTCCTGGCACGACGTGAAGCGGGCGGGGTGGTCAATTCCCGCGGGGCGTCGCGCGCAGCTCCTCCATCATGGCCCGGGGATTGAGCGGTTCGCCCGTGGCGTGGCGGACCAGCTCGTTCCAATGCAGCGTCGAACCCGGGGCGAAGACCCGCGCCTGTAAAAACGGGCCGATTTCGGCGTGCCCGTTGTAGACGGGCGCGGGTTCGTCGGTCTTGAGCACGTCGCGCCGAATGGAACGGTGCAGCTGGGACGCGAACATCTGGCCCATCATGTAGGCGTGGTAGTATGCCGGCGAGCTGACGATGTGGATCTTGCTGGCGTAGTCCGGGGCGTTGCGGCCCTCGGGCCGGTTCACCAGCTGGTACTTCTCGACAAGGTCCCACCAGAGCGTATTGAGGTCCTGGTCCGGCCTGGCGTACATCGCGCTCTCGAAACGGACCATCACCTGCGCCCACGCCGCGAAGATCAGCGTGTGATCGCCGCGGGAACGGGCCTCGGCCCGGGCAATCGCCTGCGGATCCGTCACCTCCAGGCCCATCGCCCGCATGGAGCCGGGCTGCCGGGCAAAACGCTCGAACAACATGGCGATGGCCTCGGTCGTGAACGTGTGGGCAGGCGTGCGGACCGTGTACGGGAGCGATTTCGGCATGTACTTGTCGTAGGCGGCATGACCCAGCTCGTGGAGCATCGTGCCCATCCAGCGCTCGTTGGGCACGACGTTGGCCATCACGCGAATGTCGTCCCTGCGATCGATGAACATGCACATGGCGTGCGGATACTTGCCCGGACGCTCGTACAAGTCGCTGCGGGCGAGTACGTCCTCGACCGGCAGACCGATTCCCGCGTAGAACTGCCCCGAAAGCTTCACCACGTCCGCCTTCGCGTACGGCGGGTCGAAGTCGAAGTCGTACACGTCGGGCGGTTCCTGGAAGAAGCGGTCGTGGTAGTGCCAGGGACGCAGCTCCCCGGGCTGAATGCCGTAATCGGCGGCCAGTTTCGCGTCGATGTCGCGCTTGGCGGTCCGGAAGAGGTCGTGCGTGAGTTCGTGCAGTTCATCGAACAGACGCAGGATCTGCTCGCGGCTCATCTCGCTGCGCTGGAGCTCCATGTCGTAGAAGTCGCTGAAACCGAGTGTGCGGGCGGCCTCGTTACGCAGCGCCACCAGGTCCTTCAAATCCTTCTCGACGACAGCGCCGACATTTTTGCTGGCTTCCCAGACGGCCCGGCGGTACTGGCTGTCCTTGTTTTCCTTCAGGACCTTCTCCACCTCGCTGTCGGGCAGTTTCCGGCCGCCGACCTCGGCGCGATAGACGTTGAACGCCTGCGTGATGGCCGTGGATTTGGCCGTGATGCGTTTGAGCAACGCGGGATCGACCTGCCTGCCCAGGTATTCGAGGTAGAGCAGGTCAATCTGGCGGGCGACCAGCGGCTCGGGCTGCGGATCGGCCTTCTTGAGATCGATCCGGATCTGTTTGAGGACGCGGAACCTCTCCGGGTCCGCCATGGCCGTGTCGAGACGATTCTGGGTCTCCTCGGCTTCCTTGTAGGCCTCGTCCTTGCCGGAGGCGGCCGCATTCCAGTCCGCCACGTTCCGCGCGATTTCCAGCGGGCGGACGGTCTGCTCGTATTCCGCGATGAAGGCGCGGGCTCGCTCACCGGCCGGGACCGCCGCAGATTGCTGGCCGGTCACGCGCAGCGGCATCACCGAGAAGAGCAGGGCGATCGCCAGGCCGGTCGTCAGGAACCATGGACAACACAAGAGCAGCTTCATGGCGTGATCCCTTTCGGGAGATGTGCAATGCAGGCCGCACGTCGCGCGCGGAGACGGGATCCGCGCGGGAGGGCGCCGATCACGGCGCTCTCTGCCTGCCCTCTCCCGGGGCGCATTGTACGATCGAGCGGACTGGAGACAACCGCGGCCATTGCAGGATCGTTGCAGAAGTTCGGCTTTCGAGGTGGCCTGCTCGGCTCCCTCGTGTACAATGCCCCCCCCATCATGGGATGAACAACCGGAGGAAGCCCCACGAATGAAAGTTGACATCACCGCTCCACGAGTCCGAGTGCTCCGATTGACGCTGTCGGCCTGCGTGCTCGCGGTTTTCGCGGTTCACGCTCACGCGCAGAGACCGGTTGCCATCGGCCCGTACGTGCAGAACGTGGGGACAAGCAGCGCGGTGATCTGCTGGGCCACGCTGCGGGCGGAGGTGACGGTCGATCCGCCGGTGAACAACGACACGTCCTTCCGCGAGTACGACGTACACTCGATCCCCCTGCGGGGCCTCAAGCCCGGCACGACCTATACGTACAACGTGCCGGGGGATACCGGCGATGCCGGCAGCCGCACGTTCACGACCTTCCCCAAGGGAGAGCATCCGTTCAGCTTCTGCGTCCTGAGCGACACACAGAAGCGCGACAACAAGGCGCACCGTGCGTTCGTCGAGCGGATGATGGGAAATCGGCCGGACATGCTGTTCGTCGTCGGCGACCTCGTGTCCGACGGACGGAGCATCGGAGACTGGGAGGAGTTCTTCCGCGTGCAGGGTCCTCTCATGCGGAGCGTGCCCTGCTACGCCGTGCTCGGCAACCACGAACGCGATTCCTGGCGGTACTTCCAGTTTTTCTCGCTGCCCGGCAACGAGCGCTACTACTCGTTTGACCGCGGCGCGGCGCATTTCATCGTCCTCGATGGTCCCGGTCCGTACATGCAGGAGGACACTCAGTCCGTCACGAAGGCCGACCGGGCTCGTTTTGAAGAGCGTTGGAAAACCGATCGTCGCCGGCAGATGGAGTGGTTCGAGGAGGACCTCCTGGCACATCCGGATGCCAAGTACATTTTCGTATTCCTGCATTATCCGATCTACAGCCTGATGTCCTCGCGCGTGTCCTTTTCGAACGGGCTCCGCGCCGAGTTCGGCACCATCTTCCAGGATCACAAGGTCACCGCGGTCTTCAGCGGGCATGATCATCACTACCACCGGGAGGTTGCCGGGGGCGTGCATTTCGTGGACGGCGGGGCGGCCGGCGGTGCCGCACGTCCTGTCGACGCACCGATCCCGCCGGAGAACGTGAAGTCTGCAGTTGTCGAGTCGATGTCACGCGTCGAGGTCGGCCCGGAAGAAGCGCAGGTTCGCGTCATCGATGCTGCCGGCAACATGGTGGACGAATTCGAATTGTCGCCCCGGCTGCAGCCGGCGATGGCGGAGTAAAGCGAATGCGCCGCTCGGGTATCCTGCTGTTCACGCAGGTGCTTCTCGCCAGGAGAAACACGCTTACGTGCATCGGGCTTGCGGCAGCTCTGACGGTGGCCGGGCGGGGGCTCGGTGCGACGATTCGTGCGACCGTCGAGGCGGAGGAGGTTGTCACCCGCTGCGAGCCCGCCAACAACGGCGCCGGACCGCTGTGGGCGTACGGGTCCACGATCATCGCTCGGCTCGGTGAGAACGTGTACGCATCGGTGATCGAAACCGGCGCGGACGTCCCGCCCCTGTGCAATACCCGGTGGCAACTGTGGCACCGCTCGAGCCGAGGGTGGACACTCGCCCAGGCCGAGAAAGAGTACCGCCAGCGCGAGCCCTGCCCGATCGCGGTGTCGCAGCGCGGCGTTTTTCTCTCCACGAATCCCTCGACACAGCCGCCGGGCACGAAGTACGGGCCGTGTCACCCGCTCGTCCTCCAATTTGACCCGCGCAGCCTCGCCGCCGCCCCGCAGCAGCACGAACCCGCCTGGGCCGAGGGTACGTCCTTCACAGACCATTCGTACCGTGGTTTTGCGGCCGACGCCGAAACGGGCGAAATGCTGCTGCTCAACATCCACGCAAGGACGGGCGCGCAGTTTGTCTCGCACTGCACCACCGGCGGAAAGTGGTCGGCGAAAGGCTCGATTGCGTTTCCAATCCGCGCGTGTTATCCGCAGGCGGCGCTTCGCAAAGGTACGGCGCACGTCATGGCGATCGGGGACGTCGTCGAACCGATCGAGGCGTGGCGCCAGCTCAAGGCCGAAAAGACAGGCAACAGCTGGGACTACGTTTTCCGGCGCCTGTTCTACACATACACGCCGGACATTGCCGGAACGGCGTTCGCCAAACCGATCGAGATCGACACCGCTGAAAAGACGTGCGGCGCGATCAGCAACTGGGATCTCCACGTCGATGCGGCCGGTGCGGCCCACCTGCTCTATCTCAGGGCGTCGCACCAGTACGACTTCATCCGTGATCGGTTTTTCCCCGGCGAGCCAATGACGACGGAACTCGTGCACGCGGTCGTCAAGTCAGGCGCCGTCGCCGCCCGGCGGACGCTCCTCGCGTGGTCACCCGGTGGTCAGGGTGCGACCGTGAACTCGGCGCGTTTTTACGTGACGCCGGACGGGGCAGTGTACGTGGTCGCGGCCGGCACGGACCTGGACGGCGGCGCACGGCCGGGCTTCGGGAACTTCATCGCGCTGCTGCCGCCCGAGGGCGAAAACATCGCGTTTACCCGTCTTGCCATGCAGCACCCGCTCCGCGCGTTTGCCGTCGGCACGATGCGCGGCGGGTCGCGGCCCTCGCCTTTCGTCGATCTCCTCGGCTCGTCCGACGACAGCCTCAACCTGCGCTACGCGCAGATCCGGTTGCGGGTACCTGCTCGCTGAGGAGCCGCGGGGCGGACGCCTCCGCAGAGTTTCGCTCCGATTCCCGGTGACGCGTTCTTGACACTCCGTGCGGACAAGAGAAGGATTGTGCAAGCACTTCGGGAACGAGTCCCGACGCATGTCTGAAAGTTCCATCCGCTGATGGTCAGGGGAGAGGGTTTCTCTCAGAGGGGTATGCGCTGTCGTACGGAGGCGTTATGGGGGACATTGCGCTGAAATGGGGATCGGTTGTTGCCGCGCTGACGCTGCCGGCGGGGGGGCTGGCAGGACAGTCCATCACGATTCTCAATGACTGGGCACGCGCCCGCGTTCAGATCCAGCCTGCGGGGGAGCATTCGGGGGCCGGCGCCCGTTCCTGGTTCGACGTCTACAGCGGCCCGGCCGATTTCGAACTCTCACTCACCCGCGAAGGCTTTGCGCGGCACGCGGATCCGACCAGCTGGTTCGCCGCCACTGCCATCGCCGGGTGCCGCCCGGGAATGGGCACGTTTCCCGAAGGATACCACGGGCTGTTCAGTTTGCGGACGGTGGTCGAGGACACCGGGGCCGTCAGCGCCGCCTCCCTGAGCACCACCTGGATGTTC
>CAZJTF010000149.1:0-15490 GCA_964548565.1 uncultured Planctomycetales bacterium
CGGGAACCCCTCTCAAGGGGTTTTTGCTGACGATCACCGGCTCCACCCCAAACGGGAGGGGCTTCTACTTCGTCAACGACACGTTTGTGAGCAATCTCCGCAAAGCGGTCCTCCCGGGGCTCTACTTCGACGGGGTGCACCCGATGTGGCAGCGCGAAGTCAAGAACATGACCGGCGGGTATGCCACTCCGACCGCGACGCCTTACGGGATCGCCGGCGGCATGCGCGCCGGGGGGGGCATGCCCCGGCAGCTCGATGCCAGCAGGGATCCGGTCACGAATGAACCGATGCTCAACGACACCAAATTCGAGATCATCCTGATGGCGGTGCTCGGCGAAAAACCGGCGCCTGCTCCGGCGGGCGGCACAGCGGCGGATCCGGGGGCTGGCGTCCAGTAAGGCGGCGGGTGACGCACGCAGAGTCGGGAGATAGACCATGCAGTGGATTAAATCGCATCTTCCTATCGTGATCAGCGGCTCGGTGGCGCTCGTTGCCATTGCCCTGCTCGTCCTTGGTATGTTCATGTCGGAAGTGGCTGCCAACATGCAGCAGGACATGGGCATCCTGAACAGCGTCCAGAGCGTCCGGCCGACCAACGAGGCGGTGATCGACGAGGTCCGGACGAAACAGGCGGAGGCGAATGCAAAGCTCCAGAAGGAGCTGCAGGCGCTTGCTTCGCAGGCCGGCAGTCACCAGCCTCTGGTTCCTGAGGTTTTCCAGCCGGGGCAGACAGAGAACCCGACGCGGCTTTACCAGTTCCGGGACCGGTTCCGTGAGAAGATGCAGCAGTTCATTCAGATGCTCAACGCCGGCGGGCCCCCAACCGCGGAGGATGTCGAGCGCGAGCGCCTGCTGATCGAGAGCGAGAAGGAGCAGCAGAAGCGAGAGGAGATGCTGGGCTTCCAGCCTGCGCCGGGCGCCGCACCGGGTACTCCGGGTATGCCGACGCTGCGCACCCCAGGAATGCCGCGGACGACGGCCATCACGCCGGCCAAGGTCCTGACGCCAGAGGAAGCGATGCAGGAGGATCCGGCCGTTCGGGCAAGTCTCCGGCGGGCCAAAAAGATCTACTGCTACGCAACGGTCGACAACCTGGATCGTCGTCCCAATATCACGGACCTGCAGGGCAAGCCCCCGGTGATTGACGACGTCTGGTACGCTCAGATGGCGCTCTGGATCCAGGAGGACGTGCTTGGCGCCGTCGCCCGCCTCAATCAACGGATCGCTGAGACGCTGCCGGAAAAAGAGCGGTGGGTGGGTTATCTGCCGGTCAAGGAGATCAGCAATGTTGCGATCGGCTGGTACGTTCCGGCGGTGACCGCGGGTGCGGGCGCCACGCCCGGTCTGCGTCCCGTGGTCAGCGGCCAGCAGGGCGGACCTCCGCCGGGGGACGGCACGCTGGTGCTGACGCAGCGCGGCACGGATCCGAACTTCGACGTCATCCAGTTCGCGCTGGAGATCGTCGTCGAAGCACGCATGCTGCCGATGGTGATCGACGAGATCCAGAAGGCCGGCTACTACACGCCGCTGCTTGTCACCTACCAGGAGGTGCCCCCGAACCTGCAGATGGCCGGGGCGATCTACGGCGCGCAGCCGACGATCAAGGCGCGCATCGAATGGGAAGGGTGCTATCTCCGCAGCAAGTATGAGAAGCTGATGCCCGAAACAGTCAAGAAGGCGATTGCCGAGGGTCGTCCGCCGACTCTCCAGCCGGGCGCCGGGCCGAGCGGGCCCATGCGCGGTCCGATGATGCCGTTTGGCGGTCGCAGGGAACCGGGAATCGAGTGAGGCGGTCTGTCGCTGATATCCGGCGGTGATCCGCCCGGTTACGTCGAGGAGAACGAATCGTGGCCAAGCAGAATGTCACGTTCATCGAGCGGCATGCGGAGAAGTTCGTCATTGGAATCTGTGGCGCAGTCCTTCTGGTCACTGCGTACCTCTATGGCGTGGGGACACCTCACGCGGTCGAGGTGTCGGGCGAACCCGCCGGCCCGTCGCAGTTCTACGGGACGTTCAAGACCGCGGCCGACAACGCGCTCAGCCAGATGCGGGGTGCCCGCTACAACCCCGATCAGGCTGCCGACCCCGCTCAGGATGCCGGCCCGAAGCTGCCCGCGGCCCGTCCACCCACCGAATTCGCAGTGACGATCGTTCCGCCCGGGCCGCCGATCCCGGAGATCACCGGCTCCCCGCCCGATGCCGTCGCACTCGTGGACATCATTGCCCCGACGCGCCCGATCGTGACTACCGGCAGTTCCTCAGCGCAGCTTGCTCCGATGCAGCAGGTGCAGGGGGCGTTCGATCCGCCGGCGCCGGACATGGCAAACATTCCCACCGCCGACGTGTTCTGGGCGTCGGTCTTCTTCGGCGTGGAAGGCAAGAAGCAGCGCCAGATCTACGAGGCAGCCCGGTATGACGCGCGTCGCCAGACGCTGCTCGTGACGCGTGTCGAGGCCGAACGCCAGGAACGCCTGCCGACGGGTGAGTGGGGGCCTTCCGAGGTGGTCCAGGGGTATGCCCCGGTTCAGTACCTGCCGCAGGCCGAACTGCAGCTCGTCCCCAACGAGGGACAGCTTCAGACTCCACCCGAGGTCATGGAGTACATCAACCAGTTCCGCGGCAAAATCCAGATGCCGGAACAACAGGACAGGATTCTCCGCCCGCCGTTCCAGGCGTTCCTCACGAACGCCTACCAGTGGATTCCTCCCAAGCGCATCGAGATCCCCGGGATGCCCGCGATCGACCTGACCGAGGGGTGGGGTGTCGCCTTCGAGCCGGAGACGGACAACAGGCCGGGGCCGCGTCGCCCGACTGGGGTCAATCAGCCGCCGAATACAATGATTCGCGGTGAGATGGGGCGCGCGCCGGGTATGGATTTCGAAGGCCCCGTCGGCGGTCGCCAGCCGCTTCCGCAGCCGATGAATCCTGCGGCTGGCGATAACCCTGGAATGCTGGTTAACACGGCCATCAAGGAAGCTCAGCAGCAGATCGACAAGAAGGAATTCCTGAAGGCGGAGGAGATCCTCAGGCAGGCCCAGCTCATCCCCAATCTCCCCAAGCCATTCAGCGACAAGCTGCAGGCGATGCTCGATCAGCACGCGTCAGAGTTCGAGGCGGCCCGCAAGGAAGTGGTCGAACGCGAGCGAATCAAGCAGGCGAAGCAGACTCTCGGCATCGGCTACGACGTCGAGCCCGGCTGGGTGAACGACATTTCTGTGCGACCTGGCGCGACGTACCGCTACCGGGTCCGCCTCGTCGCGATCAACCAGTATGCCGGCATGCCGAGCTACCTTCAAAACCCTGAGGACGCCGCGAAGCTCGTCGTTGCGGGTAAATGGTCTGAGTGGTCTGAGCCGATTACCGTCAAGGCGGATAAGAAACTGTTCGTCACCAGCGTGAAAGAGGATCAGAGCGTTCGCCTCGAAATTCATCAGTGGGCGGACGGAAAATGGAATGCTCCTGAAGTGCTTGAACTTGCCCTCGGACAGCCTGTCGTCACCGCCGGAAAACGGCCCTTCGACTATGGCGCGGTCCTCGCCGACGTCGACCTGCACCGTGCCCATGCGGATCGGCAGGTTCGCCGCGACGGCCGGATCACCTGGTCTGCCGATAAGGAGACTCAGGCGGTCACCCTCATCCACGCAGACGGCAGCGTGGAAGAACGACTGGTCGCCCGCGACGTCTCCGAGAAACGTAAATTCAACGAGGACAAGGATAAAGAACGCACCCAGCTTGCTCTCGGCAGGCCCATGATCGAGCAGCGGCAGTTCGGTTCCACCCCCATGATGCCCGGCCCCGGCGGCTTTGAAGGCCCGATGGGGCCCGGGATGCGGGGGTACCGGCGCGGCCCGATGGAAGAGCCTTGACCGAGACCCTCCCGAAACGGAGAGCCCCACGATCCACGGGCTCGACAAATAGGGAATAGAAACCTCATCAGTGGGGGTTGGCAGCGCGATCGGACTGCGGTAAGCTTTGCCGCGGCAAGCGGCTAACGTGCGGGAAACCAGCTGGCCGATAGGAATACAGCTGAGATTCCCTCCCGGGAAGGATGAGCCTTCCTGCCGCACGCGGTGGCACAGGGATGTCGATCGAATCGTGCTGTGGCGCGGATGCAGCGAAGCTCTGCGGGTCCTTGCAAGATAGGCCGGCAACGCTCCTTCCTGAGGCCGGTGCAATCCTCCCCAGGCTCGCTGGCGCGGGCGGAAGTTCTAAGGAGGCCTTTGTGAGAATCGGTAACCACCTGACGCGGCTCTTCGTCGGATGTCTGGCAGGTGTTCTCGCGGCGGTTCCGGCATTGGCTGCGGAATCGTCCGAGCAGCTTGCGAAGGCGACCGAACTGATTCAGCAGGGCCGATACGAGCAGGCGCAGAAAGCGCTGCTCGACATCGACCGCGAGAAGCTCAGTGACGAGGAGAAGCAACGTCGCGACGAGCTGCTGGAGGAGGTCGGCACGGCGGTCAACCAGTCGAACAAGGCCGCGCAGGACCTCGAGGATGCCCAGAAGGCCTTCGACGCGAAGGACCGTGGTGCCGCCGAACGCCTGTTCAAGGCGGTTCAGCAGAACAACTATGCGTCGGCCGGCCAGAAGCAGCGCGCTCGTGAAGGCCTCGCACTGATCGCCCGCCAGCGTGAGCTTGAGCAGAAGCTCTCCGACAAGCCGGCAGCGCCGCGTCCGGCCGAAGTCACTGCGGCGCGCGTGCCGGCCACGCGTCCCGCGGCGCCGGCTCCGGTTGCGGAAGCCCCGGCCACGCCCGTGGCCGCAGCTCCCGAGACCGCTCCCGCAATGGATGAGCTTTCAGCCGCCCGGCTGGACCGCAACCGGGTCGAGGCGGGACGCCTGATCCAGGCCGGCGACGAGGCCATGGAGAAAGGCCAGTTCGACGCCGCCGAGCAGCGGTACCAGGAAGCGCTGCGTCTGTCGCCCGGCAATCCTGTCGCCCTCAAGGGCCTCGAGCTGGTTCGGCAGTACCGTGCAGTGGAAGGGCAGCCGGCTCTCCTCGGTGAGGCCGAGCAGCGGAGCCGCGTCCGCTGGGAGCGGACCGAGCGTCTTTTCCGTCAGAACGAGACCGAAATCCGAGGCCTCATTACCGACCGCCGCTTTGACGAAGCCCGCCAGCGGCTGGCTGTCACCCGGCAGCTGCTCGAGGCTGCTCGTCGTGACGCCCGTCCGCCGGAGCGGTATTCCCTTCTGTCGAACTCGCTCGACTCGCTTGAGCGGCTGATTGAGGCTGAGCAGCGCGAGGCGGGCGAGCGGCAGGCCTTCGAGCAACGTCGCGTGGCGATCACCCGGGAACGCGAGCGGGAGCGTCAGGTGCTCCGCGAGCGCGACGAGCGGATCGGTCAGCTTTTCGACCAGGCCGCACAGCTCCGCAAGGAGAAGCAGTACGACAAGGCGGCGAACGTTCTCCGCGAGATCCTCACCATCGACCCCACCTACGAACGGGCGCGATTCCTCCTGGAGGCGCTGGAGGATACCGGAATTATCAGCAAGCAAAAGGAGGGTCGCGGCAAGTTCCTCAACCGCATGCAGCAGGGACTGATGGAGGCCGAAGGGGCGCTTGCCCCGGCCACGGTCGGCAGCGGCACCGAGGTGATTGTCTATCCCGACGAAGATGTCTGGCGAATGATTTCGCAGCGCGATCCGTTCGGCGCCGGCCTCACCGGCGAGTCCGACACGGACCGCCTGACGCGTGAGCGGCTCGCCCAGACGATTCCGGCCGTCGACTTCGCAGAGGGCACCGGCTTCGAGGAAGTGATCGAATTCCTCCGCAGCATCGGCAAGGTGTCGTTCGACGTGAATTGGAACGCGCTCTCGCTGGTCGGCATCGACAAGACCACCGACACGCAGGGCATCAACCTGCGTGACGTCCGCCTCGAGACCGCGTTACGGATCCTGCTCGACAAGGTCGGCAGCACCGTTGGCGTACAGATCGGCTACAACATCACGGACGGGATTGTCGAGGTCTCCACAAAGGACGAGTTGGACACGAAAACCTTCCCGCGCGTGTACGACGTGCAGGATCTCCTCGTGCAGATTCGCAGTTTCCGTGCTCCGAGTGACATCTTCAGTGATACCGGGCAGACCGGGCAGATTCAGCAGGTCGGGCAGGGCGGCAGCTTCGGCGGCTCAGGTGGCGGCGGCGGCGGCGGTGGTGGCGGTGGCGGCATCTTCCAGGACGAGGATGAAGAGGACGAGGGCGGCTCGGCAGAAGAACAGCGCCAGGAGCGGCTCGCAGATCTGGAAGACCTCATCCGCAACTTGATCGAACCGGGCAGTTGGGAGCCGGAGAGCACCATCGGATCGCTCCAGATCTGGAACGACCGGCTGATCGTCCGGCACAACGCCACAGTGCACGCACAACTCCGCGAACTTTTCAAGCAACTCCGCGAGTCCAAGGACCTGCAGGTTTCCATTGAGGCACGGTTCGTCACCATGACGAACAATTTCCTCGAGGAAATCGGCGTCGACCTCGACGTCATCCTGAACCAGGGCAACGCCGGGTACGACAACCTCCCGGGCAACAGCATCGTCAACCCGCTCCTGACGGACCCGGTGACGGGCGGACGCTTGATGCAGCCCCGAACGATCGGCGATCTTGGATTCGGCCCCGCAGTTCCGGCGCTTGGTACTCCGCTCGCGCAAACGGCCCTCGTGCAGCCGTATACGAATGTCGGTCTGGTTCCGTACGGCAACACCAGCAACTACTGGAACAGTCACACCACGCCGATCCCGATCCTGAACAACGCGGCCGGCCTGGCGACGCCGCGTGGCACGAACGTTCCAGGTACCCTCGGCGGCGTCTCTTCGCAGCAGCCTGCGTTCCAGATGTACGGGAGCTTCCTGGATAACATCCAGGTCGACTTCCTGATGCGGGCCACGCAGATGGACGTGCGGTCCTCGAGCGTCGAAGCGCCCCGCCTGGTCTGCTTCAATGGTCGTGGCGGTAATATCGTGGTCGGGACGTTCCAGAACTACGTCGCTCAGCCAGGCTTCCTGCCGGCGGGCGGCAGCGGCGTCGGCGGACAAGCCGCGACCGGGCAGAACCCGTCCATCGGTACGGCGTTCACCGGGCGTATTCTCGACGTGACGCCGACCGTCTCCGCCGACCGCAAGTACGTGACCATCGAAGTGCGCCCGCAGGTGCAGAACACGACCTTCGACGTCTTCCAGGGAGCCACCGGTCCGCTGCAGTTGCCCTCGATCCAGGCGACCCGTATCCGGACCACGGTAAACGTGCCCGACGGCGGCACCATTCTGCTCGGCGGGCTGAAGCTTGCCGGCGAAAGCGAGGTCGAGGCCGGTGTCCCGATCCTGAGCAAGATCCCGGTCCTCAAACGCGCTTACACGAACCGTTCCCGCGTGAAAGACGAGCAAATCGTGCTGATCCTGATCAAGCCGACGATCATCATTCCGCAGGAGCAGGAGCAGAAGGCGTTCGAGGGCCTGGCGATTACAGACACGCCGGCGCCCGGCGGCCCCTGATGATCCCCTGGCCCGATGCCGGGCCGGTGGCATGCAACTGAACTCGTTCCGACGGTCGGTTCCCCGCGGGGCCGGCCGTCGATCATTTTGTCAGGACGTATAATGCCGGCGTTCCCGGAATGGCACCGGGGAGCCGTGTTTTTGCGTGGGGTTTTCTTGGCCGACCAGCTCACGATCCATCTGCCCGTGATGCAGCGATACGACTGTCACGCGTGCGGCTACTGCTGCCGCCATCTCGTGGTCAACGTCACCAGGGCCGAGCGCCGGGCGATCGTCGATGCTGGCTGGGCGAACCGAATCACCGACCAGCCCCTGTTCGTCTCCTACCGTTTCCACGGCCGACGTCTGATCCGGCTGGCCCACCGGCCGGACGGACGCTGCGTCTTTCTGGGCGACGACGAGCGGTGCCGGCTGCATGCAGAGACTGGCCTCGGCACCAAGCCCCTGGCGTGCCGGCTGTACCCGTTCGTCCCGACCCCGGGCCCACGGTGCGTCGCCATCGACGTGCGGAGCGACTGCCCGTCCGTGGCCGCGAACAAGGGCCGTCCGCTTCCCATGCACCGGGGGGCCGTAGCCGAACTCGTCCGCGAGCTGAGCATTCCCTGGAGCGTGTCCTGTCCCCGCTGGCCCGGCGTGGGCGCACTCCGTGAGACGGAGTACCGCGCACTGGCAGCTGCATTCGGACGCATTCTCGACGCCAGGACCCGTCCCCACCGTGCGCGCCTGGAGGAAGGCTGCCGGTTGCTGGACCTGCTCTACGGGGCACGCTTTGAGAACGTGCGCGGAGAGCGGTTCGTCGAACTCCTGGGCATGCTGAGCGACGCGGTACGCGAGGAGGAGTGGGCTTCACACGAGAACGCCGCCAAAGGGCAGGAGGTCTCCCCGCGGCCTCTCTCTGGGCGCGAGGGCCGCCTGTTCCGTCAGTGGCTGTTCCTGCACGCCCTGGCCGACGATCCCGAGACGCTCCGCGCAGGCCCCGTCCGCAAGCTCCAACGCTCGTGGCAGCGTTACATGCAGTCCCGCCGGTTCGCGGCCGGAGTCGGGGTCGTCCCGATTCTACGCCCGGATTGGCCGCGGACGACGTTTGAGGCGGTGAATGCCGTCGCCCCCGCTCCGGACGCCGGACTGGAGCCGCTGGTCCGCTCCATGCGGGTCAAACTTGATGCCTTCGCCTTCGCTGGGCCTGCCTACTTCGGCGCAGACGTGTTGGGCGGCCTGACCGCCCTGTGGATGCTGCCCGGCGTCGTCGGCTTCCTGGCACGTCTGCGGGCGGTGTCAGGCAGTCGGACGGTTCTGGATGGCGAGGACGTTCTCGCCGGCGTCCGGGAGGCGCACCACACCTTCGGGGTCTCGCCCGTCTTCGCCCGGATCAGTGAACGCCTTCGCCTGCGGGCCCTCGCCCGCCCCGGAGTGGCGGGGGCCGTGCTGCAGGCTTGGGCCCCGTGATCGCCCGTCCCATGAGCTTCTAAAGCGATACTGGCACATGCTTTTTGGGCGCGGTATAGTTCGTCCCGGCCCGTGCCGGCGCCCGGGCGAACGCGGTGCCCATCGCCGGTGAAGAAGACATTTCCTCTGTCGGGCCGAGTGCGTGGAGCGGGTGCGGACCGCCTCCGGGCGTGCCGCCTTGAAGTCACTGTCGATGTCTTCAGAAAGGATGAGCAACGATGGCGAGACCGGTCACTCTATTCACCGGACAGTGGGCGGACCTCAAGCTGGAGCAGATGTGCAAAAAGGCCAAGAAGTTCGGCTACGACGGTCTCGAACTGGCGTGCTGGGGCGATCACTTCGAGGTCAGCAAGGCGCTTGAGGACCGCAGCTACTGCAAGC
The DNA here is from genome assembly GCA_964548565.1 of uncultured Planctomycetales bacterium. GTDB lineage: Bacteria > Planctomycetota > Phycisphaerae > UBA1845 > PWPN01 > CAYLLT01. The sequence goes on from CAZJTF010000149.1 coordinate 9,311, forward strand.
GCAAGTGGGAGATGCTCGATAAGAACAAGTGCAAGTGCTTCGCGGTCAGCAACCACCTCGTCGGCCAGGCCGTGTGCGACAACATCGATGAGCGGCACAAGAGCATCCTGCCCCCGCACGTCTGGGGTGACGGCAAGCCGGAAGGCGTCCGCAAGCGCGCAGCCGCCGAGATGATGGACACCGCCCGCGCGGCGCGCAAATTCTTCGATACCGCGCCGGCAGCCATGAAGAAGGAAGTCACCCGTGTCGTTGTGAACGGCTTTACCGGAAGCAGCATCTGGCCGCTGCTTTACTCGTTCCCGCCGAACATGCCGGGCCAGATCGACCGCGGATACAAGGACTTTGCGGATCGCTGGAAGCCGATCCTGGACGTGTTCGAACAGGAGGACGTGTACTTCGCACTCGAGGTGCACCCGACCGAGATCGCATTCGACGTGTCGTCGGCGGCCCGGGCAATCGAGGCCGTCAAAGGCCACCCGCGCTTCGGCTTCAACTACGACCCGAGCCACCTCGGTTATCAGGGCGTGGACTACATCCAGTTCCTCCGCCAGTTCCGCGACCGCATCTTCCACGTGCACATGAAGGACGTGTACTGGTCGAAGACGCCGACGAAAGCCGGCGTGTTCGGCGGCCACATGGATTTCGGCCATCCGGACCGCTACTGGGAGTTCCGCTCCCTCGGGCGGGGCTCAATCGACTTTGAAGCGATCGTTCGGGCGCTGAACGAGATCCGCTACTTCGGACCGCTCTCTGTCGAGTGGGAAGACACCAACATGGACCGCGAGCAGGGTGCGACGGAGGCGTGTGCGTTCGTCCGCAGCAAGGACATCATGCCTTCGAACATCGTCTTCGACGCGCAGTTCGCCCGCGAGGATTGAACCGTCCGCTGAGACGCAGAGGACGGTGATACAACTCAGGCGATCAGCACGAGAGGCGGCTCAGATCGGGCCGCCTCTTGTGTTTCCGCGGGCCGGCACGAGCGCTTCTCTCGGTATGACCTTGCCACCGCTGCTCTTGTGCATGCAGCAACCCGCTCTCCTCTGCGTCCTCTGGGTTTCGGCGCGCAATTCACCAGACGACCGTCCCGAGCGGATCGAACGAGAACGGCAGGATTCGTCCGCCGATCTGCTGCAGTGCCCGGGTCAGACGCGGCTTTTCGTTGTCTTTCGCGTAGTACACCACGCACCCGCCGCCGCCCGCGCCGCAGACCTTCGCGCCGAGTGCGCCGTTGCTGAGCCCCGTCTCGATGAATCGCTGCAGCTCCGGGGTCGCGCAGGTCGGATGCAGCATCTGGTGGTATTTCCAGTTGTCATTCAGCAGGGCGGCGAACGCGTCGAGATCACCGCTCCGCAGGGCATCCCGCATCTGCCGTCCGACCTGCTTCAGGCCGTGCATGCCGGGGAGTACCGTTCCCCGCTTATTCTCGTAGTCGGCCAGTATGTCGAGATGGATGTTGCCGGCCAGGTGCGCCTTTCCCGTGAACACGAGGAGCAGATTCTTCTCCAACTGGCGCACCGTGCGTTCCTCGAGCGGCGGATGCTCGTGCGGTACGTCTTCGCCGACAAACTCGAGGAACTGGATCCCGCCCATGGCGGCCGCGAACTGGTCCTGCTTGCCGGTCCAGTGGTTCAGGTCGATCCGCTCGGCGTCGGAGGCCAAATGGGCGGCCTCCGCCTGGTCAAAAGACCCGCGTTCGTGCTGCATGCAGATCGCACACGTCAGCACCGCGATGGCGGCGCTGCTCGACAGCCCGGACCCGAGTGGGATTTCCGAGTACGTCTCGAGCGTGAACCCGCGCCGGGGCCCGACACGCCGGATGCACGCCTTGACCATCTCGAGCTCGCCGTCGAGCGTCATCGCGTCGACCGCCCCGATCGTCTCTTCAATCCCGAGGTCCAGCGCCCGCAGATGGATCCGCCCGTCCGTCCGCGGCGTGAGGGTCGCGAAGGCGTAGTAGTTGATCGCACCGTTCACAACGATGCCGTGGTGCTCGTGGCAGTAGGGGGGCACGTCGGTACCGCCGCCGCCGAAGTCGATCCGCCCGGGGGCCCGGGCTCGGAGAATACGCTCGCTGGGCATTTCCAATCTCCTTCTCCGCCTGCTCAGGATGCGGGATCAACCTGCGGCATGGAGGCCACGAACTGTGCAGGGGTCAGGATCGCCGCGCCGCGGAAAGGATGATGAATCAGCAGATCTCTGTCGCCGGTGATCAGGCACACTGCACCACCAGCCGCCGTCAGCTCGAGGAACTTGTCATCCTTCGGATCCCTGCAAACCTGTATCGGCTCCAATGGTTCGATGAGCCGTGCGCGATGCACGAACCGCACGAGGAACTGCCCGCGATCTTCGCGCGTCACGTAACGATCGAACTTGCTGCTCCCGAGGACCTCTCGGAGCTCTGCAAAGGTTGCCGAAGAGAGCAGGATCGAGCCGCAGCCGAGAGCGATCCGAAACGCGCGTGCAGGCACGGATTCCTCAAATAGCAATGCGCTGATGATCGTGTTGGTATCGAAGACGTAGCGCCGCTCAGCGTCCATCAAGGATCGACTCCAGAATCTCGGGCGTCAGCCCGCGGTCCTGGGCCCTGCGGCTGATTTCTGCCATGAGTTGTTCAAGTGAACCACGCCCGTTGAGGGCGTCGTTGAGTTGGAGGCTCAGGAGAAGATCCAGCTTGCGGCGCTCCTCTTCTGAAGCCGTCCGGTATGCACGGGCGGCCTGAGCGTCTACGCGGATGGTGATCTCCTCTGTCTTCATGGCTGCCTCCCTCTCATTATACCAGATGGGTTGGTTCACCCAAGTGAGCAACTCCGGGAACCCCCGGGACGCGCACCGGTGTCAGTACGCCCCGTTTACCACGATCCGCGATGCTCGTGGCAGTAGGGGGGCACGTCGGTACCCCCGCCGCCGAAGTCGATCCGCCCGGGGGCCCGGGCTCGGAGAATACGCTCGCTGGGCATTCGGGGTCTCCGCCTGATGCCGGCGACATGGACGAGGTCAGTAGCGGAACTGCCGCGCCACCTCGACCATTGCCTTGATGTTGTCGGGCTTGACGTGCGGGGCGATGGAGCAGGCGGTGGAGCAGATATAGCCGCCTCCGGGTGCACCCGTTTCAACCACCTTTTTCACGTCCGCGCGCACGCCCGCCATGCCCTTGTCGAGCAGCGTGTTGACGGAGTCGATGTTGCCCTTGATGAAAATCCGCCCCTTCGTGCGCCGGATCGCGTCGTCCAGTTGCACGTTCCCGAGCGGCGGGGGGTCGAGGCACTCGAGGCCGTTGATACCGCAGTCCATCATCATTTCGAGCCGGTCGGAGATCGCCCCGCAGGTGTGCGTGTAGATGAAACCGCCTTCCGCCCGCACCGCCTTCGCCAGCTCGCGCTCGTACGGCACCACGAACTCACGGTAGTCATCGGGGCTGATCAGGCCGCCGCCGACCCACGGTGAACTGACCTTGATCGCGTCGCAACCGCGCCGGATCTGCGAGACCGACCACGTGATGGCGCTCTTCGTGCCCCACTCCATCAGTCTGTGCACCTTGTCGCGGTCGGTGAGCAGCGCGATCATCATGTTTTCCGCGCTGAGCAGATTCAGCACGTGATCGAACGGCCCGCGCGTCTCGCCGTGGAGGCTGATCCGCCCCTTCGTACGCTCTTTCAGGATATCGATGATGCCGTACCAGTATTCCGGGATGTCTTCGACGCGGTGGTACTGGTGTGTTCCCTTCCACAGGTGCCACTTGAGGTGCCCGCCCGAAAAGTGCCCGTACAGCGGGTTCTCGACGTCGATGTCCTCGATTTCCGGCCATTTGAAGTCGGGTGCGGGAAAGAAAATCGGGTCGTCATCCCGCTGAACCCGTACGTAACAGCCTTCGGGGAACACGAATTCCCAGCCGTCCGGGCACTCGCGTTTCTTCGTGCCGTCGAGCAGCCACTCCGGCGTCCGTCCGGGCTTGTGCATGAGGATGCCATCGAAGTCGTAGAGGTCCCGCATCCGCAGGTACGCTTCGGCGGTGGCGGCACTGGTGGTTGCCTTCTCGATGGGATCGATGCCGCTGTTCAGGAGGGTGTGCCCCGTCGCCATCTGGCACTGGACGGGCACCTGGTCGGGAATCCCCAGCTCCATCGCGGTCCGGACACGCTCCCGCGGGGTCATAGACACTTACTCCGATCCTTTCTACTCGATTCTGGACGGCCTCTGGCGTGATGTTAACGGGCCGGTCCATGAACGCCAAATGGTGCGTGCTCCCGGCGATCTCCTGCGTTGCGGGAGGGCGATGATGGCTTTAGCATTCCGTCGCCGCCCCAGCCCATGGCGGTGGGAGAGCCGACGGGGATGCAGTTGCAGGTGACAGAGGCGGTTCCGGTGAGTATTCACGCGCGTCGAGCCTTGCTGGCGGCGCTGTGGACGGCCATCGCGCTGGCCGTCGTCATGGCGGTCGCGGTGCCGGTGTTCATGGTCGTGGCGGATCCGCTGCACGTCGTCGGGTACATCTCGGATGACGCGTACTACTACTTCAACGTCGCCCCGCACATTGGCTCCGGCGTCGGGCCCAGCGCGGACGGTATAACCCGGACGACCGGCTTCCATCCGCTGTACGCGTTCATTCTTGCGGGGATTCACCGCGTCACGCAACCCTCGATCGACGGCTTCGTCTCGCAGGCGACAATCCTGAATGCTTTGCTGCACATGGCGGCAGCGGTGTTCCTGTACCTGGGCGCCGCTCGATGGTGGGGGCGGTGGGCCGGCATCGTTGTCGCGTTGCTCTGGTTGATCAACCCGCACGCCGTGAAGATCCGCATGGCAGGTCTGGAGGGCAGCCTCTACGCAGCCCTGCTCGCGCTCGTGATCTGGCAGGTGTCGGTCCTGCTGCATCGTCGGGTCGAGTTGTCGCCCGCCAGATACCTGTCGGCGTCCCTGTGGCTGGGGGTCTCGACAGGGCTGATGATCGTCTCGCGCACGGACTCGATGCTGCTGGCGCCGCTGCTCGCGGTCATCCTCTGGATGGCAGGAGCCCGCCTGCCGATCGGGCACCGACTCCTGGCTGTGTTCCTCTTCGCAACTCCCGCCGTGCTGCCCTTCGCCGCCTGGCTGCTGTATGTCCACGAACACACCGGCCTCTGGGTGCAGGGCAGCGCGGCCGTCAAACGTGAGTGGCGTCGATTCATCGACAGCGAGCGGGCATGGTACGCGACAGCCGGTGCCAGTGCCGTCGCCGCCATCCTGTATGCGATGGAAGTGGCCGTGAAAGTGCCGGCGCTCAAGTGGATGGCATCGGCCCTGCCGCTGCTGGGGCGTACGCCTGCCGGCCAGGGGGCTCCTCTCCTGCAGCGACTGACGCTGCACGCGCTGTGGATCTTCCCGCTGGCCTTGGGAGTCGCCTACGCGGTGATGCTGGACCGCGTGCGGTCGTGGTACTACGTGCCCGGCCTCATCACCCTGACATTCCTGAGCGCGGGCGCCGGCGTACTGCTCTACCGCGCGTCGACTCTGAACCGGCTGCAGCGGCTCGCACACCGGACGTTGCCGTTGCTCGCCTGGCTCGTCCTCATCGAATCCTCCGCGATCTTCGCGCGAGACATGGTGGAGGGTCAGGACTCGGAGCAGCAGCTTGCGATGGCGGCCGCATCGTGGCTCGAAAAGAACGTCCCGCCCGGCACGCGCGTGGGCTGCTGGCACAGCGGGATCGTGCAGTACTACACGCCGACGGTGGACGTAATTAACCTGGACGGCCTGGCCAATAACGACATTCTCGACATCCTGCACGGCCGAAAGACGCTGAATGAGTACTGGGACGAGAAGGGCATCACCGTGATCGTCGGCGAGCCCCGCGAGAAGATGGGCCACTACAAGCCGCAGTGGAACGGCAAGAAACTTGTCGGATCACGCTTCCCCATGATCGACCTCATCGTGCCGGTCACACAGACGCAGCCGTCATCCTCGCCGGCGCGGTGAGCCTGCCAGCGGTCGTCGCTGTTCATAGTCGCGAATGCCCGCGGTGCCCGCGAGAGAGGATTCACACAGGCGTAAGTGCGAGAAGGGATTCTCGCACCAGGATAGCATCAGCGAGCCGGGCAAGGTGAACCCGTCTTTTGCATGTCCCTCAGTGGCCGCGGAAATGCGTTTGGCGATTCACTTCGACGTGGCCACCGTCACCCTCGGTGGCCGGGCGTAATGCTGATA
>CAZJTF010000150.1:0-15478 GCA_964548565.1 uncultured Planctomycetales bacterium
CAAAAACGTCGACGGTAGCCGTGACCTTCTCGGGCAGCCCCGGCAGAGCCGCACTCGGCAGCGTCGTAGGGCCCGCCACCCCTGCGGCCGCCACGGACAAACCAATCCCGATCGCCAGCACATGTCTCGTCATACCGTCGTTGTACCCCACTCGCCCCCATCTGAACAATCGCCGCGAAGCACAGGCCCTTGTTCTTCCCCGCTCTCCCTCTCTCTGGCTCCCCCCGCTCCCACTTTACCACTCCATTCTCACCCCCGTCCCTCGGCGGCAGCCCTGCAACCCCGCGCCCTGCACGTCTTGACGCTCCGCGCCGGCCGGGAGTAAAGTCGACTTCCTCAGCGGCGGTCCGCCGCGGATTGCAGCATGTCCTTGTTCGGGGCTTCGGACTTCGCCGGATGCAGATCGAGGCGGGCATCGTGCCCTGCGCGACGCCCGCGGGCGTCCGTAACGTTCGGATCACGCAACTCGGGAGGTTCACCATGTGCTGCGGATGTGCGACCGGTGTGAGCGGCTTCTCGCGACGTGAAGTGCTGATGGCGGCTGCGGCCGGAACGGCCGTGTTGGGCGGGTCCGTCCTGGGCCGGGGTCAGGCCACCGCCGCCGACGCGGAAAAGATCGCCGGCGGTGCAGATGGCGAGCCCGAGGTCCGCGTCTGCTACGTGCGCCCGAAAGCCAAATACTGGCTCGGCTGGCCCGGAACCGCCTGGAACCCCGAGAAGTTCGTCGAGGAGAGCCGCGCCGCCGTCACCCAGATGGCAAAAGAGCTCCGCATCAGGGTCGTCTTCGAGCCCGAGCCGCTCTACGATGCCGCCGCCGTCGACGCCTTCGTCGCCAGGCTCAAGGCCGACAAGCCTCAGGGCGTGCTCTGCTTCCCGATGCACATGAACATCTGGGGACATGTCGACAGGATCGCCCGGGCCGGCGTCCCCACCGCCATCTGGGCCGGGCTCGGCATGTGCTTCACCGGTCACATCCAGAAGATCGCCCGCTACCCCGGCGTCTACCTCGCCTCCACCGCCGACTACGACCTCGGCGCCGTGCGGTACGGCCTCAAGTTGATCCGCACCAACTGGGATGTCCGCCACAGCAAGGTGGCCGTCCTCGTCGGCAATGAGGTGAAGGAACAGGTGCTCGACCCGTTCGGCCTGACCGTCCGCTACGTGCCGCGCGAGCATTTCGTGGAGGTGCTCAAGACCGTCGAAGAGACGCCCGAGGTCCGCGGCATCGCCGAGGAATACCGCCGGAGCGCGCAGAAAACGGTCGAGCCGAGCGAGCAGGACGTGATCAACGCGTCCAGGAACTACTTCGCTGCCCTGAAGATCATGAAGGAGCACGGCTGCAACGGCATCAGCATGGAGTGCCTCGGCCTCGTCGCCGAGCGCAAGATCCCCTGCCCGCCCTGCATGGCATGGTCCAAGCTGCTCGACGTCGGCATCCCCGGCGTGTGCGAGGCCGACGTGAAGGCGGTCATGGGCAACGTGCTCTGCTGCAAGCTGCTCGACAAGCCCGGCTTCATGCAGGACCCGGTCCCTGAGACGGTGAAGAACACGTTCATCGGCGCGCACTGCGTCAGCCCGACCCGCCTCGACGGCTACGATAAGCCCCGCGCCCCGTACATCCTGCGCAGCCACTCCGAGTCGAATATCGGCGTCTCACTGCAGGTGATCTGGGAGCCCGGCCGCGACGTGACGATCATGCAGTTCACCGACCCGGGCACGATCATCCTCGGCAAAGGCAAGGTGCTGCGCAATCTCGAGACCCCGCCCTGCGGTGGCTGCCGGACTTCGGTCGAACTGGCGATCGACGGCCCGCCCGACACGCGCGACACGAAGGGCTTCCACCAGCTCTTCATCATGGGCGACCACGTGCGCGACTTCCAGGCCTACGCCCAGATGTACGGCCTGAAGACCGAGCACATCTGACCGGCGCCGACGACAGGCGATGCGGCGTACCCGCGGCCAGCCTCCACCAGCCGCGCGAACGCCCATGCGCCAAAAGAGCTGCGGGCTTCATTCAGCCGTCGCACCTTGATGACGTCCGGACAGACCCCCAGAACCACTCTCGCTGCGGTGCCCCATCCAACAGCCTTGCCCCGACCCCGGCAGAGGTCCGGAAAACTCGCGTGAAGACGCGGCGTAAACCGCGTCGGTCCGCAGCACGAAAATAAGCCGTAAAACAGGAGGCGCCGCGGGGAAGCGGGCGGTACACTCAAGCAGTGACAACCCGGCGGCGCAGATGGTGACGAAACCCGGGGACGCCGGTTGATGCGCCGCGAGCATCGGCCGTTTCGGCACGCCATGTCCTGCTGCATCTGGAGACCGCATCATGCGCATCGCAACCATGATCCTCCTGGCGTCCTGGATAGTTGGCGCGGCACCGGCGGACGCGGAGATGTGGACGACGACCTGCAGGGACTCGTTCCTCGCCCGCGCGGGAACGGTGACGATGGGGAGCTTCGAGACCCTGCCGGCAGGCGGCTCCACGTCCTACACCGAAATCCCGGCCATCGATCTCTCCGGACACTTCCGGGTGAGCACGACCCGCTTCATGCAGATCTGGCGGGATCCGACGCATGCCACGGATGGCGATCAGATCCTCTTCTGGCACACGTACTCGGCGCCGCCCTACCAGGGGGCCGCCACGATCACGTTCGACAACTTCGATGACTCCTCCGCCCAGATCAGAGCGTTCGGGTTGCACGTCATCGACTGGGGCACCTCGGGGACCACCGGTCAGCTGGTGCTTCAAACCAGCAGTGGGAACACCTGCGTCATCGACGTGGTACCGCCCAACCTGCCCGGCTGGAACACCTTCTTCTTCGGCGTCGTGAGTGACGTGCCGTTCACCCGCGTCGATCTGCTGAGCACCACGGCTGCCGACTGGGTCATGCATGATGAGGTCTACTACGGACCCTGCACAACGTGCTCCGGCGACACACGATTCTTCTTCGAGGGAACGTTGAGCTCGGATTGTCCGATCAGCAGCGAACTGAGGGCTCGCGTGGGTAAAACCATCGCGGGATCGTGGGTGTTCGACAAGGCAGCCGTTGGGCGCCACTTCAACCCGACCACCTATCCCCTGCTTTCGTTCCAACTCACGACAAGCGCAGGCGTTGCGGCCGGCGCCGGGCCCGGGCTCGAGAGCACGATTGCCGTCGCAAACAACCTGGGCACACCGGCCAGGGATCAATACAGCGTCGACATAGCCGCCACGCACATGTGCAGTCCGGACGTGAACGTCGGGCAGGCGTCGCTTCAGCTGCTCGACGACGATGCGGCCGTGTTCTCCGACACGTCGCTGCCGGTCTCACTTCCGCTTTCTCGCTTTGAATTCGCGAGACTGGGCATGTTCATCAGCCTCGATGGCATCCTGTATCACGAGGCCTGCTGGGACCTGACACTGATCACCACTCAGACCGCCAAGGCTGACTTTGATCGCGATCGCGACGTGGACAGCTACGACCTCGACACCTTCAGGTCCTGCGCCTCCGGCCCCGCCATTCCACATCCCGTCGATTGCGCGAAAGCCGATTTCGACGGCGATCACGACGTCGACCACGACGACTTCGCTGTCTTCCAGAGGTGCTGGAGCGGCGAAGGGCGGGCCGCGGATCCTCGGTGCGGGTGAGGCGTCCCTCCAGCCGGTGCCTGGCTGTTTGAACACCACATAGCGAACCGCTGTCCACGTGCGCGCTCCGTCCATCTGCGCCGGTGCACCCCTTTTTGCGGGAATTCGCATGTCTTTTGCCATGGAGCGGTTCAGAACGGCCGGATTCTTCTTGGTCAGCGAATCCGCACCCGGTAACATCGCACATGGGCCGGAGTCGATGAAACCCGTTTCTTTGCACCTGTTCCGGTGCGCGCATCCATCGCATTCCTGAAGCCAGGGTCGGAGTTCGGGCACGCACACCCGCGGGTTTCCGTTCTGCGCTGCGCGCGGCTCGGCGATGCGCCGCGCGGTGCGCCGGCAGCCTCGTTCGGCAGCGTCCGCCCTCCGTGGCGAACGGGAAGCTGTGTGAGGCCGCAAGGCTGCGGGACTCGGCGGCGCCCGGACGCGTCCCGACGCGAGGAGGATCGGAGAAACCCGGCTGCTTCCGGTGGGATGCCCGGCACGGCGGACGATCCGACCTCGGGCTCACCGCCGAGGAGGTTCGCGAGGTCCTCCCGGAACTCGTCTGGAGCGACGAGGCCGGCGGAGCATCGGGACTGAACTACGGACGTGTCGGCGTGCTCGCGGTCGGTGCCATTCAGGAAATGCAGGCCGGCCAGGAGCAGCTCGCGCAGCAGCATGAACGCGAGCTCCGGGCGCTGCGGGCCGAGAACGCGGAGCTCGCCGCACGCCTCGCGAAGCTGGAAGCGATGCTGAACGAACGGACGGCGAAACAGGCGGAATTCTCCTCGGGAGAGTGAAGCTGCTCGGTTCTGAGTTTTCGGTTCTTACAGAGTGATAGTGCCGGGCGGGGGCGGTGACGTTTTCGCGAGGACATGACACTGACGTACGCCGAGGGCGGCGTCCTCCTCCCACGTGCCGCGTTCACGGATCTGCCCGAACGTGCGGCGCAGATCCGCGCACAGCCCGCGATCGTCGTAGCAGTCGCAGGCGATCCGCCTGTCTGTACACGCCTCGGCCGGCACGACCCCGTGCCGCCTCCAGATCCGCAGCGGCGCACGCTCCCACGCTCCGTCTCTCCCTCCCTCTCTCTCCGCTCCGCCGCGGGCACGCCCAGGCAGAACACCCGCGGTGTTCTCTCCCCTGCGGAGGGCAACCATGCGCGTCGCCAAACTCCATCTCACGCGGAAGCATCTCGACCCGGCAGGCCGCCGGTTTCGCGCTGCACGCGCACCCCGCCCCGCGCACACCCGCAAATCCACAAGACGAACCCAGGTACGCGCAGCCCGCGCCGACCTGGATTCCTCCCAGACGCCAAAAACGCAGTACGAAGCCAACTGGGACCGGATACCCCCGCTCGGGCGCCAAACACTCGGCAGCCGCACCGACCCGGTGCCAGAACCGCGCCAGTAGAGTCGAGATGTGGCGCGGTGGGTTAGGTCTGGCCTATCCGTTTCCGGCACTTTCGTTTCGCCGGTGCCTCAATAGCCTGACCATTACTCCGTTTCCACATCCCGCTCATCGAACCAGACGTGCGTATTTCACGCATCCGGCTCTCCGATTGGTTTCACCTCAGGCATACGCCCGACGGCGGCTCCGTAGTACGTCCTGCAGGCGCACGATGCCCCACTCCCTCAGGTTCCTGCCTGTGGGCAGCAGGCGTGTGCCGCCGGACTGTACCTTGTGCCGTCGTCGCAGAAAGTGTCGCACCCGATCGTACAGGTGGTTATCCACGGCCCGATAGGCATGGTAGCACGTCCCGTGGCTGAAGTAGTTCGACCAGCCAACCAGGGTGCGGTTGACGCGTTTCGCCACCTCCGGCCACGCGCCCACGTTCCAGGGGCTCAGCACCTCGTGCAGCTTCCCCTTCACGCGTGCGATGCTCTTCTTCGACGGCCGCGCGTCCAAGCCGCACGTGCCGTTCCTCGTGTACACCACCTGCTGCCCGAACGTGTAGCCCAGGAAGTCGAACGTCTCCTGCCGGGCATCACGCACACACGTCTTGGTGGCATTGAGCGTCAGCTTCAAGCGCTGCATCACTCCGCCGGTCCACTCCAGGGCCTCTCTCGCGCTGCCGCGACAGAGGATCACGAAGTCATCCGCGTAGTTGACGATCCGCGCCCGGAACTGCCCGCCCTTGCCGCACTGATGCCAGTGCCTCAGGAATCGGTGCATGTAGATGTTGGCCAGCAGCGGCGAGATCACCCCGCCCTGGGGTGTGCCCACCTTGCTCTGCCTGCCTCCCGTCATGCGTCTGTTTCCCCGATCGTCCCGTTCTTCTACCGGAACTTTCAGCCACATCCGGATCAGTCGCAGCATCTGCCGGTCCACGACTCGCCGTGCCACCGACTTCATCAGCTCCCGATGCGGAATCGTGTCGAAGTACTTGCTCAGGTCGGCATCCACCACGTCCGTGTATCCCGCCTTCAGTGCCTGATGAACCGCTTTCACCGCATCCTGAGCACTGCGCTTCGGACGATACCCGTAGGCCTCGTCCAGGAAGTCAGCCTCGAAGATCGGTTCCAGCACCAGCACCGTCGCGGTCTGCGCCACCCGGTCCCGAATCGTCGGGATCCCCAGGGGACGCTCGCCTCCGCCGGGCTTGGGAATCATCACCCGTCTGACGGGATCAGGCTTGTACGTCTTGTCGTGCAACTCCTTCCCGAGCCGCTCCAGCCATGCTGCCCGCCCCGACGCCTCGATCTGCTCGAACGTCATCCCGTCCACGCCGCTGCTCCCGCCGTTGCTTTTGCACAGCAGGTAGGCGTGCTCGAGAATGTCCGCGCGATAAACCTTGTCGTAGAGCTGGTAGAAGCGGAAGCCAGGCTCCTGCTTGGCCTTGAGATACAGCTTGCGCTGAAGGCTCCTGATCTTCTCGGGGGTTGCCAGGCTCATCGCCAATCTCCCGTGACCATCGTCTTCCTTGCAAGCACACCAAAAGTCAGGCCCCTTCCCTCCACGGTGATTACCCGTTTCACCGGTACTATGGGCCTGTCCGACTCCCGCCCGGTCCGCCGCCAGATGCGGCGTTCGTTCCCCGAGGAAGAACCGGTCGGGCCTCTCACGTTGCTCAGAGAACCTTTCGTACGTGCCGTTGCCATTACCCCGGCGGCCGGACCGGTCGCTTCGGTTGCCACAACCAGCCCACAACGGCCTTCGCCCGTTCGTTGGAGGCTCGGCGCCGCGTCTTCACTTTCGATGCCTGCTCGGCATTCACTCACGTTACGGCCCGCGCGATTGCTCCTCCGGCTTTCCCGGAGTTTGCCCGGAGCTTCGACAGGCAGGTCACCCCGCCAGCCGTCCAGGTTGCTACCGAGGTGAACCGACAACTCCTCGGACGGATCTCTCATCCGCTGGTCCTCTGAACCTTGCGTGACGCACAACGAACCCAACTCCCCCGCCCCGGCGCCAGACATTCGACACAGGCACGGATGCGCGTGCCACACGGCGCCGAACGAACCCGATTCCCGCCAAACCACAGTCCGAACGGGGGTTACACTCGATTTTCGCGCCGCCGCGCGCGTTGTCCGGCCCGTCCGCGGGCGGTATAGTGCCCCCGCGGACGAGTCCTCGTCGATCGGCCCACTTCTGCAAGTGGGGTCGCACCCGGAGGGAACCAGAATGACGGACAGGATGCTCCACCGGCGTGACGCCATCTCACGGCGGCAGTTCCTCGAAGCCACCGGTGCCCTCGGCGCCGCGGCAGCCCTGGGATCGCGCTGGGCAGCCCCGGCCCTGGCGTCCTCCCGCCCGTCCACCGACATCCGCATCCGCGACGTCCGCATCGAGTTCGAGGAATACCCCTTCCGCACCCCCCTGAAGTTTGGCGGGGCGCTCATGACCACCTGTGTCCTGCTCAACGCCCGCGTGCGCGTCGAGCGCGCCGACGGCCGGTCCGCCGAGGGCTTCGGCTCCATGCCGCTGGGCAACATCTGGTCCTTCCCGCCCCGCTACGTCCCGCCGGAGCAGAGCCTGGCGGCCATGAAACGCCTCGCCGGCGAAATCCGCGACGTCACCGCCGCCTGCGACGACCGCGCCCACCCAGTCGATCTCGCGCGGCGCCTCCAGCCCGCCTGCCTGCGCAAGTCGGAGGACGTCTCGCGCGCGCTCAATCTCGCCCGCCCCATCCCGAAGCTCTGCTCGCTCGTCGTTATCAGCCCGTTCGACCTGGCTGTCCACGACGCCTACGGAAGAGTGAACGACGTCAACGCCTACAACGCGCTCGGCCGGGAGTTCGTCGGCCACGATCTCTCCGACGCACTGGACGAGCGGTTCAAGGGCCGGTACCTCGACGCGTACACGCTGCGCGAACCGCGGGACCGTATGCCCCTCTACCACCTGGTCGGCGCGCTCGACCCCCTGACGGATGCCGACGTCAAGCAGCGCATCGGCGACGGGCTCCCCGAGACGCTGCCTGAGTGGATCCGGCGCGACGAGCTCACGCACCTGAAGATCAAGATGAACGGCGACGACCTGAACTGGGACGTCGAGCGCGTCCTGGCCGTCGATCGTGTCACCGGCGAGACGCAGAAGCGCCGCGGTGTCAGCCGCTGGGTCTATTCCGTCGACTTCAACGAGCGCTGCCCCAACGTGCAGTACCTGCTCGATCTCTTCGCGCGCATCGGCGAGAAGAACTCCGGTGCCCTCGACCGCATCCAGTACGTCGAGCAGCCCACCGACCGCGACCTGCGGGCCCACCCCGATAACCGGATGCACGCGGCCGCGAAGATCAAGCCGGTCGTCATCGACGAGTCGCTCACCGACTACGAGTCCCTGCTGCTCGCGCGTGAACAGGGCTACTCCGGCGTCGCCCTCAAGGCCTGCAAGGGCCTCACCGAGGCGCTGCTGATGGCCGCCGCCGCCCTCGAGTTCAAGCTCTTCCTGACCGTACAGGACCTGACGTGCCCCGGCGCCTCGTTCCTCGAATCCGCCGAACTCTCCGCTCGCGTCCCGACGGTCGCTGCCATCGAAGGCAATGCCCGCCAGTACTGCCCCGCCGCCAACGAGAAGTGGGCCGGGAAGTTTCCAGATGTTTTCACTGTAACGCACGGGACCGTACGGACCGGCGCCCTGACCGCTCCCGGCCTCGGCCACTGAAGACAGTATTAACCACTTTAATCTTCTTACTCTTGTCTACTCTACCTTTTTCGGGTCACCCGCTCCATCCGTGCAATAGCCTCCGTCGCCCGCACATCGCCCTCCCCCAGCGTCTGTTGAAAGATCCGCTTCACGCGTCGCGCCAGTCGCGTCGCCTCCACGCCGGGCCCTCGGGCATCCAGCAGGATGGCCAGGTTGTGCAGGATGCTCCCCACCATCAGGTGGTCGCAGCCGAGCAGCCCCTCGGCGACCCGCAGCGCCCGGCGGTACATCGCTTCTGCCGCGGCGCCCTCGCCTTCACCCCGCAGCCCCAGCGCCTCGTTATTGAGCGCGATCGCGACCTCGGGGTGCTCGGTCCCGAACAGCTTCTCGGCGATCACTCTCGCCCGCCGGCACGCCGCCCGCGCGTCACCCGTTTTCCCCTGCAACCGCATCGTCTCGGAAGCCGCCGACAGACATCGCACCAGGTCCGGGCAGTCGCACCCCAGGCAGCGTTCGGCCATCCGCGCCGCCTGCCACGCCATCCGTTCGGCCACCGGCAGCCCCCCCTGCACCTGTCGCAGCAGCGACGCCGCCAGCAACACCCGCACCTTCGCCAGGTGCGGCCCCGCGTACCGGTCGCGGTGAATCCGCATCGCCCGCCGCACGCAGACCTCCGCCTCGTCGAGCGACCGGCGCGCGATCAGCACCTCGCCCAGCGCCGCCAGGCTCTGCCCGGTCTCGGGATGATCCGGCCCGAAGACGCGCTCGCGGATCTCGAGCGACGCCCGGGCGTGCGTCTCTGCCTCGCTGTAGAGGCACAGCCGCCGCCAGACGCGCGCGACCTGCTCGAGCGTCCGCGCCCGATTCGGATGATCGCGCCCGAGTTGCTCCTGTTCGATGGCAAGCGCCCGCTGCAGCATCGGCCGCGCCGCGCGGTCTGCCCCCTTCAGCGACGCGTCAGCGGCGAGCGCGTTGAGTGCGCTCGCCACGTCCGGATGCTCCGGGCCGAGTTCCCGCTCGAGGCAGGCGATCGCCTCCCGGTCGAGCGACTCCGCCTCGTGCACACTCCCGTACACCCGCCGCAGCCGCGCGACGTTCAGCATCGCCATGGCCGTGTCCACATGCGTCGGTCCCAGCAGCTTCCGGCAGATGCCCAGCGCCCGCCTGTACAGCTGCTCGGCCTCCGCGTACTGGCCCAGCGCCTCCCGGACCGCCCCCAGGTTGCCAAGCGAGACCGCCACGTGCGGGTGATCACCGCCCAGCGCGCCCTCGCGGATCGCCAGCGCGCGCTCCGCAAGCGGTTCCGCCTCGCGGTACCGCCCGCACACCCGGTGCACCTCGGCCAGGTTGTTGAGAGAGAGAGCGAGCCGCGGATCGGTCATCCCGCTCGACTCGGCGATCCCCATCGCCGCCGCGAACATCTCGCCCGCGCGGGCGTAGTCCGCGTCCTGGTAGGCGCGCGTGCCTGCCGCGTCGTAGTCGAGCCAGGATGGGCGCGCCGGCATCCCCCCGGCCGCACGTTCAACCCGGACCACGGGCTGGGCGTCGCCGACCGCACCGTTCACGACCCGCAGCCGGACGGCTCCTGTCCCCAGCTCCACGTCCTGCGATCCCATGGTCGGCCGATTGTACCCCGTGCCGCAAGGCAACACGAACGGACATTGCCGCCCTATCGGCGTGTTCGCCGCCCTACTTCGAGAGCCTCAGCAGCACGCCGGCTCCCTTGCCGAGACGCAGCGGAACACTCCGGCTCTTCGGCGTCCCCCACTGCCCAGTGGAAGCGTTCATGACTTCCGCTCGCGCCGGCACGTGGAGTGTGGTCTCGAGCTCCGTCTTGTAGTCCAGGTTGACCACCACAAGCTGCGTCACCTCGGCCCCCGGGCCCGGCTTGCCGAATTCGCTGATCAGCACGCCCTGCACCCGCTCCCCCGCCTTGTACGGCATGTCCGCAATCGCGGGCGTGAATGTGAACGGATACTTGTCCGGCGGGCCCTGCGTTCCCGGCGGCCGCATGCCCAGGTGGTAAACGCCGAGAGGCTTGAGCTTCTGCAGCTCGCTGACGATGGCCACGAATTCAGGGTGCAGTTTCTTCAGTGCGTGGTACAGCGGCGTCGGCGTCCCATCCGGCTGCGCGATTCCACCCTGGTGGTCGGGGTAGCAGTAGACGTAGTACGAGATCCCCTGCGCCCCGTAGGCGATGGTCGTGTAGACCAGGTAGGTCATCTCGTCGCCGTTCGGCACGCGCGGCGTGTGCGGCGACGCGGCCGCCGGAGCCACCCAGCAGCTCGCCTGCACGATGTTCAGGAACGGCAGCCCGGCCTCCAGCGACTTGTCTCGAATCAGCTTCAGGTTCAGGAAGTACTGCGGATTGTCGCCCCCGTTCATGAACTGGTAATGGTCGTAGCTGATGAGCCCCGGCCGCACGACTTCCACATACTGCCGCAGGTGCTCGTTGTACGCCTCGACCGTGTCCCCCTTTGTGCCGAGCTGCTGATTGTTCGCGTAGGTCGGGAACAGGTTGATGAATGCGAGATGCTTCGGGTCCCGGTCCCGCAGGAATGCCACCAGTCGCCCCAGTGCCGGAAACTGACCTGCCGACGGTTCATCGGTGATGTAGTACGCGTAGAGCGCCGGATGCTTCCGGACCCGCTCGACCAGTGCCGCCAGCGCCTCCCGCTTCTGCGGATCTTCGAACGAGGCAGGGTACAGCACCGGATCGTTCAACATGCCCCGCAATCCGTGCCGCTGCACCACGTCCAGTTCTTTCTCGGTGCACCAGACGACGTTCCAGCCGCCCTCCTTGAGCTGCGTGGCGGCCTTGTCGTTCAGCGGCGCTCCTCCCGGATACCCCGGCCCGGCCCAGTAGTGAACCATGGGCACGCCGATCCTCCATTGGTTTTCGGCGGCAGGCGCCGCCGCCGAGCCTCCGCAAAAAGCCAGGCACAACACAAAGAGGCAGGAGAGTCGAATGATCGCCGTGAACATGGTTGAATCTCCGAAAGGTTGCAGGCTGATGCCGAAAGGAACACGCCGAGACAGTTGCTTAGCGCTCGTCGTGCGTCACAGGCTATCACCCGCACGACCTCCCCGCCAGACGGCGCAACGAAAGCTCACCGCGGGTCTCGCGCCGTCGCGCCGCTCGCGCAGGCAACACACGGCCGACCCCGGACCGTGCGCGCCGCCGCGGCGCCGGGCCTACCAGCGAAGCGCGATTTCGGTTAGATATGCGGCTCTTTTGCGGACGGATCGGGCTGGAGGGCCCACCGGTTCCGCCGGGAGCAGACATGAGCCAGAACGCGCCTTCGCCTGAGATGCCCGCCGGCCAGACAGCTGTCGCGTCCGACCAGCCCGCCCGGCCGCCCGTTCCCGCCTGGCACATTCACCGCCGAATGTACGACTGGGTCCTGCACTGGGCCGATACACCCTACGGCGCGCCGGCGCTGTTCATTCTCGCCTTCGCTGAATCCAGCTTCTTCCCGATCCCGCCCGACGTGCTGCTCATCGCGCTGGTGCTCGGGGCCCGCAACCGCTGGCTGCGATATGCGGCGATCTGCACGGTGGCGAGCGTCATCGGCGGCGTGGCCGGATACGGCATCGGCCTCGGGCTCATGGACAGCGTGGGCCGGCGCATCATCGCCTTCTACCAGGCCGAGCACTACTACCAGCAGGTGATGGCCTGGTATCAGCGGTACGATTACTGGATCGTCTTCATTGCCGCGCTCACGCCGATCCCCTACAAGGTCTTCTCCATCGCCTCCGGCGCGTTCCACATGAACCTGATCGGCTTCGTGGGCGTTTCGATCGTCGGACGCGGCGCGCGCTTCTTCGCCGTCTCGATCCTGCTCTACTGGTTCGGCCCGCCCATGCGGCGGTTCATCGATCGCTACTTCAACCTCCTCTGCGTCGTCTTCGTGGTGCTCCTCATCGGAGGATTCGCAGCCATCAAGTTCCTGAAGTAAAATGAATGTGTGACCGTGCTGCGAGGCCACGCCATGGACGACACGTGCCGGCACACGCTGCTGAAACTGGCCCGCCAGACGATTCGTTGCCACCTGGCGGGTGAATCACTGCCCCCCCTGCCGCAAATCGAGCCCCCCATTCCCTGCGGAGGCGTCTTCGTCACGCTGCGCAATCGCGGGCGCCTCCGTGGATGCATCGGGCAGTTCCGATCTGACACCGACCTGCCCGCCGCGGTGCAGTCCAACGCCGTCTCCGTCCTGTCGGACCCGCGGTTCGTCCGCTCTCCCGTGACGCTGCAGGAACTGCCTCAGTTGACGATTGAAATCTCCGTTCTCTCGCAGATGGAGCGGGCACCCGACCCCGCACAGCTGATTCCCGGTGTGCACGGGATCCTGATCCGGCGCGGGGGCGCTTCTGGCTGCTTTCTTCCGGAGGTCTGCACGGATATGCAGTGGTCCGTCCCCGAGTTCCTGTCGCGGTGCTGCGCGGACAAGGCAGGCCTCGACCCCGACGCATGGCGGGATCCAGGGACGGAGGTCTACGTTTTCACATCGGAGCATTTCGGCGAATCCGGCGTATGCCCCTGACGCTTCAGATCATTGCCACCCAGACCCGGATTGACGCCTGCCTGCCCGGCACAGCCGGCGCGCCGACTTCGGCCGCAAGCCGCGTCCCGGACGGCGACGCCTACGCGGCCGCCGTCGAGGATGTCCTCGTGGAATTGGCCTCGGTGTCGCGCGACGAGATTGGGACCGTGCGGGTCGAGGTCCCACCCGTCACGCCCGCCCACGCATTGCCCGCCGTTGGCGTAGCGGCCATTGGCCTGCCGAGCCGCCCGCTCGCATCGCTGCCCAACCCGACGCTGAGCGTCAGCGGCATGATTGACGTCACCGGCGCCGAGACGGCGCCCCTCGATCCGCACACCGTTCGCCGCCTGGCCTGCGACCTCGCCAACGAACACCGCCTGGCCGGCATGGTCGTCACCGGCATCAACAGCATGATGAACCCGGCGCACGAGTCTCAGGCGGCCGCCGTGATCCGCGAGACCACGGGCCTCATGGTGCTCGAAGCCCGCTACATCCCCGGCACATCCAGCGCGGTAGAGCGCGCCGCCCGGGCCGCCGCCACCCTGCAGCGCGTCATTGTGCTGCGGGCAGTCGCCGGGGCGGTTCGCGCGGTCTTCACGCAGATCGGACGTCGCCCCCCGGGCATGCGGGCCTGCCGCCTCGACGCCGCGCTCTGGGCGGCGCTGACGTCCTCGGACTCGGTGACCCCCGGGCCGCTTGGTCTTACGCTCGAGCCCGCGCCGATCACGATCCAGGCGCGCATCACGCGCCCGCTGCAGGGCGCCTACGCCTGCCACTGCGAGGACGGACGCTACGATTTCGAATCGCTGGGCGAGGCCAAGATATTCGGCGAGACGCACCTGCGCGGGCTGGTCGCTGCACGGGCAGCACGTGCTGGCCGGGAGTCACCTGCCATCGAAACGCGGATCGAGGATCGATACACCGAGATCCGCGGGCGAAAGGGGCCGGTGCGTGTCTACCTGGAGACGCTCCTGACCGCGAGGACGGACCCGGCGCCGGGTCCAGGCGCGGATGAGGTTTGACGCGAGCCCGCGCGGGTCATAGAGTGCACTAAACTCGGTAGAAGAAAGCGGTTTATGGTCACAAGCATCTTGTGGTTCCTGTGGTGCATCGGCCTCGCAGGGGTTGCTACCATCTGGGCCTCGCGTCACCTCGAGATCTCCCGCGCGAAACGTGAACACATTCCGCTCTCGTCGCGTGCGTATCCCGGCGCGCCGAAAGACGCCCCGCTCGTCAGTGTTCTGATCGCCGCCAAGGACGAACAGGAAAACATCGAGACGGCGGTCCGCACGATGCTGGCGCAGGACTACCCGAATTTCGAACTGATCGTCATCGACGACCGCAGTGCCGATCGCACGGCGGAAATCCTCGACCGCATCCAGGCCGAGGAAGGCGCCGGGCGCATGCAGGTCGTCCACGTGGCGAGTCTGCGCGACGGCTGGTTCGGGAAGAACAATGCCATGCGCGAGGGGCTGGAGCGGGCGCGCGGCACGTGGCTTTGCTTCGGCGACGCCGATTGCCGGCAGACCTCCGAACGCTGCCTGTCGATGGCTGTCCGGCACGCCACCGAATGGAACATCGACTTTCTCTCCGTGCTGCCCGGCCTGGAGACACAGAGTCTCTGGGAACGGATCATCCAGCCCGTCTGCGGAACCCTGATGGTCTTCTGGTTCCATCCCCGGCGGGTGAACGATCCGAAAAACCCGATCGCCTACGCAAACGGCGCGTTCATGCTGATGCGGCGCTCGTGTTATGACGCCATTGGCGGCCACACGGCGGTGAAGACGGAAGTCAACGAGGACATGCACATGGCCCGCCTCGCCAAGGAGTGCGGGCAGCGCCTGGTCGTCGTGCAGAACGAGGACCTCTACACTGTCCGGATGTACTCGCGCCTGCGGGATATCTGGCGCGGCTGGAGTCGCATCTTTTACGGCTGCTTTGGCACCTTCCGGCGCCTGCGGATCACGATGCTGATGCTGCTGGTCATGACGATCTTCCCGTATGGGAGTTTCGCAATCAGCGCCGTCGCCCTGCTGTGGCACGGCTGGACAGCCGCGGGGGCCTGGTGGCAGGCCGTGTTCCTGGTCGCGACCGCGTGCCTCATCATCCAGCAGACGGTCATCGCGCGGTTCTACCGGCTCAGCCGGGCCAACCCGTGGTTCGCACCCACATGGGTGGTCGGCGCGATCATCTGCATCGGCATGCTCGCCAACGCGATGCTCAAGCTCAAGGGACGTCACAC
>CAZJTF010000151.1:0-15477 GCA_964548565.1 uncultured Planctomycetales bacterium
CCCACATCGCAATGAGATTCCGCACGTCAGATCGGCCGGTGTTGCGTCCTGCGCGGGGTTGTCCTCAGTCATTTGTCCCTGGTCAATCGTGTGGGCGTGAGTGCGGCCGATCTGCCCTCTCACAGAGCTTCGCCGTCCCACGGACTGATCCCGTCAAGTAACAAAGACCAAAGGACAAACGACCGGCGACGCATTGACCTTCAGCTCGGCAGCTTCCAGGGCGCGCGATACGCGTACGACAGCAGCTTGTTCGCCTCCGGATCGTTCGTGAACTGCTCTTTTTCCGCGTCCCACAGCAGGTACCGCTTGCGGTCGAACGCGATGTTGCCCAGGAGCGTCGCCGTCGTCGAACGATGTCCCGACTCGACCGGGCAGTTGCACGGTTTGCGGCTCTTGATGCAGTCCAGGAAGTTGCGCGCGTGGTCCGCCTCGGTCACCTTCCCTGATTCGACCAGCGGCTCGCGCGCCGGCTTCTTCTTCGCGCTCCGTTTCGCGACCCCCTGCCGGTCTCGCGGATCGAGGGCGGGCTTTTCTTCCGTCCGGATCGACTCGGGAACGATTTCCACCCGCCCGCCGCGGTAGTACAGCGTGCCCTTCGTTCCGCGGAATTCCAGCTCCGAGTTCTTGGCGTCCATCGGCGCGGCGTTCGCGTTGTACTGCGAGAACGTCACCAGCGTATTGTCCGGATACTCCCAGACCACCTCCATCGTGTCCGGGATCTCACGGTTGTCGTCGACGGCGTACTTGCCGCCCGCCGCGAAGACGCTCAGCGGCGCCTCCTGGCCCAGTGCACACTGGATCATGTCGAGGTAATGCGTCCCCATGTTGGTGAGCTGTCCGCCCGAATAAGCCCGGAACCAGCGGAACTTGTACAGGCAGCGGTTCTCGTTGTACGGCACCTTCGGCGCCGGCCCGAGCCAGAGGTCCCAGTCGAGCCCCTCCGGCGGGCCGCTGTCCGCTGGCTTGCCGATGCCCATCGGGAACTCGTTGTCGACGTGGTAGCACCGGCAGACCGTGACCTTCCCGATCGCTCCCGACCGGATGAGTTCCACCGCCCGCTGGCAGACCGGGGCCGAGCGCCGCTGAACGCCCATCTGCGAGACCCGCCCGTAGTGCCGGGCCGCTTCGACCATCTTCCGCCCCTCCACCACCGTCAGCGAGAGCGGCTTCTCGACGTACACGTCCTTGCCCGCCGAGCAGGCGTCGATGAACTGCAGCGCGTGCCAGTGGTCGGGCGTCGCGATCACCACCGCGTCGATATCCTTGCGGTCGAGAATCGCCCGGTAGTCCTTCGTCGTGAAAGGATTCCCGCCGACTTTCGACTTCGCGAATGCGACGTACGGTGCGTAGACGTCGCACAGGGCCGCCACCTCGGCATCCGCGTGCGGTTTAAAGCCTTCGAGCAGCTGGTCCCCCCGGTTCCCCAGCCCGATCCACCCGAGCCGGACCCGTTCGTTGGCGCCCAGGACGCCCCTCGCCGGACGCGCCGCCGCCACCATCCCCGCCGCAACAAGACCGCCCGTGAACTGCCGTCGCGTCATCCCGTCCCGCATGCTGCACCTCTCAACCAGTGCCACACATTCCAGGTGAACGTCTTCGGGCCCGGCGATCGAACCCGCCCGGCCGCCTGATCGGCTCAGGGTATCCGATCGGGCGCAGCCTGCAACCGCCTCCGGGCAGTGATTGGAACTGGCGACCGCCCAACCCGGTGGAACAACGCGCTGGCCAATCCGGTCAGACGCCGGCTCGGGATGTGCCTGTCGATGAGGTCTGTAAAAAAGGCGTGCGGCACCCTGTACTAAATTGGCGCGGTCAAGGGTGCCGCAGCGAGTGGAAGACTGGTTTTTCGTCGAGGTTCAGGTGACGCTCTGTCGGAGAGTATCGAGGTAAATCACCAGAACCTTTACATTATACCGAGCCGAAGCTGAAACTACAAGCCGATTTGGCGAATTTCTGGCCTCAGCAATTCTCTTTTCGTCGTTTTCCGCGGATCAGGTGAGCCGACCGGGCTGCCACTGCATTCGCCCGCCGACTCGCTTCGCTTTCCCCGTTCAAACGCGCCGCTCGATCGAAAAACCCATCAATTCCCGGACCAGTGCGCGGGTTTTTCACGGGATCAGCAGTAATCCATGCTGCTGCAAGGCTCTAAGCGTCGTTTCTGTTCTCCGCGACCTCCGGAACCGTGTTGCTTTGACGCAACGTCCGTTTCCGTCGTCCTGATGTAATCTTCTACGCCGCGGATCATTACGTGGTTCGAGCGCCCTGTTGTTTTCTTGCACACGCCCGGGCAGTTTTACCCGGAAGCCCACCGGCGACCGATTCTGGACGGGCCCCGACCTGATGCATAGAGTTCGCATGTCGGGCTCGCGCGAGACAGTCCCAGAACGATGGCGACCTCGCGGAGGAATCGGAGGCTTTGGCCGTGTGGACGCAGGACCAGCATCTGAACGCATTCGCCGATGCGACGAAGGTGGTCCTCTACGCATGGGACGTCCCGGCCGGCAGGATTCGTCGCTGGGGTCGCTCCGCGGAACTGATCGGGCTCTCGCCGGAGGACATGCCGCCCGAGCCCGACGCGTGGTTGAGCCGGATCCACCCGGACGACGCCGCGAAAGCCCCTTTGAATCAAATCCTCCAGCACCGCTCCGATCGTTTCGAAGTTCGCTACCGGATCCGACTGCCGGATGCCCGCTTTCTCGAGGTGGTCGACCGCGGCTCGATTTTCAGGGATCCCCAGGGACACGCGACCACCATTGTTGGCGCTCTCCTGCCGGCGACCGCACCCGGCACCTCGGCGGCCGCCGATCTGGCGCGCCTCCGGGCCGAACTCGATCAGTTCGCTCACGTCGTTTCGCACGATCTGAGGGCGCCCCTCGCCTCGATTTCCGGCTGCGCCCAGCTGCTCGCCGAGGAGTACGGCCATGGCAACGAAGAGACGCAGCAGCTCGTCGACTTCATCCAGAGCAGCGTCACCCAGATGGGCGACTTGATCCGCGCTCTGCTTGACTACTCGCGTGCCGGCTCCGGGGAGGTCACGCGAACGGAATGCACAACCGAGCAGATCGTCGACACGGTCATCGGCAACCGACGGGACCAGCTGAACCGGGCCGGGGCAACGGTCACACGTGACCCGCTGCCTCCGGTCTTCGCGAACAGGACGCAGCTGACCCAGTTGTTCGAGCACCTCATTGATAACGCGGTGAAGTTTGGCGGCGAGCAACCTCGGGTCCACATCAGCGCGCGGGAGACCGATGCTGGCTGGATCTTCAGCGTCCGCGATAGCGGCATCGGGATCGCGCCCGCCCACCACGACAAGGTGTTCCTCGCGTTCCACCGGATCGAGGGTCGGGTCAAGTCCGGCATCGGCATCGGGCTGGCGACATGCCGCAGGATCGTCGAGCGTCACGGCGGACGGATCTGGGTCGAGTCATCACCCGGACAGGGCGCCACCTTCCACTTCAGCCTCCCGCGGGACGCGGGGACGGTTTCCGCCGCGTCGAAGCCTTGAACGACTGGGATCGGGGCGTATCCTGCGGGGGACTGCGGCACGCCCCTGCGACCGACCCCGCACCGGCTGGAGTACCATGCGTCTGCTGCTGACAAACGATGACGGATACGACGCCCCCGGAATCCGTGCCCTCTGGGACGCCCTGCGCCTGCTCGGATACACCGATCTCTGGATCGTCGCCCCGTCGGAACCATACAGCGGCAAGGGCCACGCGATCTCCGCGACGATGCGGTGCCGACGGGAACAGTTGGACGGCATGGGTCCGGTCACCGTCGTGGAAGGCACGCCCGGCGACTGCGTTCGTGCCGCCGTCGCGCTGCGGGACGGACCCACGCCGACGTGGGTCGTCTCGGGGATCAACCGCGGCAGCAACCTCGGCGTCGATCTTTACTATTCAGGCACGGTCGCCGCCGCACGCGAGGCCGCCATCATCGGCTATCCGAGCATCTCGATCTCCCAGCTCGTGCGATCGGGCATCCCCGACGACTGGCCGCGTACGAGCCGGTACGCCGCGGCCGTCCTGGATGCCCTGCTGACACCAGACGACCCGCCATCTCCGGCGGTCGATTGCGCGATCGCCGCCGCCACGCGCGAAGCAATTCGCTCCGCCGGCCCACACGCCTCCGACCGCGGCTTCTGGAACGTGAACATCCCCAGCCTCCCCCCGGGCCAGGACCCGACCAGCGTCGCCGTCGTCCCCGCGAGCACCGACCCCCTCGTCATCCAGTACGACCAGATCCCCGAAGCCGGCGGCAGGGTGACTCTCCGCTACTCCGGCGCCTACCACGACCGCCATGCCGAACCGGGCACCGACGTCAGCGTCGTTTTCGGCGGCGGCATCGCCCTGAGCCGCCTGGCCATCTGACGCGCGCGTTCGCCAGGCATCATCAACCCTCGAGCCAGGCGGAGGCTGGAATCCAGTTGCCTCTCCCGAAAGTATGGTATATGTTAGGGTAGCCGGGCAGGGGACGCGTTGCCGTGGGGAAAAGCACTTGCACACAGGAACGAGCAGGCGAACGGCACGTCCGTCTGGACCGCAGCCCATCGCTTCCTGACGAGGCGCGTCAAAGACTGGTTGCCGAGAATCTCAAGCTCGTGCGGGTGCACCTGGACCTGCACGCGCCCACGCGCCGGCAGCCCCACCGACACCGCGAGTACGACGACCTGTTCCAGGAAGGTTGCCTCGGCCTGATGGAGGCGGCCGCACGATACGACGAGCGGCGGGACGGACCCTTCGCGCCGTTTGCCTTCCTGCGGATCCGCCGCCACGTGCACCAGGCGATCTGGCGGAAGTTTTCACTGGTGGGCATGCCCCTCGATTGCCCCCTGAAGCAGAAGCTCGCCACGCTGGTGGTCGGCCAGGATCCGGCCACACTCGACCGCCGTCACGCTACCTCGATCCGCTGCGGGGCCGGTGAGTCCATACGCCACTGCATCCACGACCGATTCCTGCAGGCAGTCGAGCAGGCAATTTGCGACCTTGCCGCCCGGCCTGGGACCCGGCGCGACCCGCTGCCCATCCTGCGGCGGATCGCACGGGAACACCTCCTCGTCACAGGCTGCGTGACGCCCCTGCGGCAGATCGCCCGCGAGTTCGGCATTGCATCCAGCCGGGTGTGCGCCTACGCCGAGCGCCTCAAGCACCACGTCCGGGAGCACCTCGCGAGCGACCCGGAGGTTGCGACCCTCGTGCGGATCGCCGGGCATCGCCCCGACGGCCTCGACAGCCTCCTGGATGCCGAAGCGGAGGCCGGACTCCGCAGCGCCGCCATCCACGCCTTTCGCCGGCGATATCTCGAGCTCGACCGCCAGCGCCAGGCTTCGTTGCTCCTCGCGCTCATCGATCGTGCCGGCCTGTCGGCGAGCGCCCTCGCGTCGGCGCTCAAGCAGTTGGCCGCGCCCCGGGAGGATCTCTCCGTCCTTTGCGAACAGCCCGAGGCTCCCCGTCGGAGACCGCGACGGCCTGCCGTCTCTTGACGCATCCCGCACTGGCTTTTTATCGTACCGGCCCGATGAAGATGAAAGAGAGTGTGCATCCATGAATCTGGTGACCGGGGCAACAGGACTGCTGGGAAGCCATATCGTCGAGCAGCTCCGGCTGCGTAACCGCCCGGTGCGCGTGATCGTCCGCCGCGGGAGTGACGTCGCGTGGCTCAAGTCGCAGGGGGTCGAGTTCGTCGAAGGGGACCTCTCGGACAAAGCGTCGCTGGCCCGGGCCTGCCAGGGTGTCACGACCGTGTACCATTCGGCGGCGCGCGTCGGTGACTGGGGCCCGTGGGAGGACTTCGTCAAGATCACCATCGAGGGAACGCAGAACCTGGCCGAGGCGGCGGCCGAGGCGGGCTGCCAGCGGTTTATCCACATCAGCTCCATCAGCGCGTACGGCCATCCCGATGGCGAGGGGCTGGTGCTCGACGAGACGGCCCCGCTCGGTACCAACCTGCATAAGTGGAGCTACTACAGCCGCGCGAAGGTGCAGGCCGAGAGGAACCTCTGGGAACTGCACAACGCGGGCCGAATCCGCCTGACCGTCATCCGCCCGAGCTGGCTCTACGGGCCTCGCGACCGCGCCACCATTTTCCGCCTCGCCCGCATGCTCCGCAGCGGCAAGGTCAAGATCCTCGGCGACGGCGAGAACCGTCTGAACGTCGTGTACGCCGGCAACGTTGCCGAGGCCGCGATCCTGGCCGCTGACAACCCCACCGCCGTCGGGCAGGCCTACAACTGCTGCAACGATGGCGTCATGAAGCAGAAGCAGTGGCAAAACCTGCTCGCCTCCGAGCTCGGCGCGCCGCCCGTCACGAAGCATGTGCCCTATAAGGTGGCATATAAAGTCGCCTACCTCCTCGAGTGCGTTGGGCACGCCCTGCGGCTCAAGAAGCCGCCGATGATCACCCGCTACGCCGTGTGGCTCATGGGTCGCCGGTGCTTCTTCAGTGCCGAAAAGGCACGGCGCGAGCTCGGCTGGAAGTCCACCGTCTCCTACGAGGAAGGCGTCAAAAAGACCATCGCCTGGCTTCGCGAGCAGGAATCGCTCGGCCGCACCGGCTGATTCCGCCGCGGTGAGGACACGCCCATGAACAGGCACGCAGCCGCAATTTGCTTCGGATCGTGCATGCTCGTCACGCTGCTCGCGGCGCCCCTGGCCGCGGACGATCGCGCGTACGCGCGCGACGGGTCCGGCGTCTACGGCTACCGCGACACCCCGATCATGCCCTGGTCAGGGTACCACGTGCATGATCCCGACTGCCCCGTGCCGCCGCGGGTCAAAGTGGCCCCTGCCGCGCAGCCTGCCCCGGCGCCTTCTGACGCTGTCGTCTTGTTCGACGGCAAGGACCTCTCGAAGTGGCGCCCGACGGCCTGGAAAATCGTGGACGGAACGGTCGAAGCCGCGGACGGCAGCCTGACCACCCGCGAGGACTTCGGCGCCTGCCAGGTTCACCTCGAGTGGATGGCTCCCGTGGGTTTCGAGGGCCCGTGGTACAACCGCGGAAACAGTGGCGTCGCGATGATGGGTCTCTACGAGGTGCAGATATTCGACTCGTATAACGAGAAGATCTACCCCGACGGCATGGCGGCCGCCCTCTACGGGCAGGCGCCGCCGCTCGTGAACGCGTGCCTGCCCCCCGGCGAGTGGCAGACCTTTGACATCATGTTTACGCCGCCGGTGTTCCAGGGCGAGAAGCTCGTCGAGCCGGGACGCTTCACCGTGCTCCACAACGGCGTCCTCGTGCACCTGAACGCCGCGATTCACGGCGAGACCGACCACCGCAAGCTCCCGGTCTACAAGCCGAACAACGGCCGCGGCCCGCTCGTCATCACCGGCCACAACTGCCCGGTCCGGTTCCGGAACATCTGGCTCCGAAAGATCGCGCCGCCCACAACACGCCCATCGTAGCGCCCGGCATTCGCCCGGGTGCCACTGAGGGTGCAGCTCCAGGAGGCGTGGCACCGACACGTCCGTTTGTGTCGGTTTCCGCCCGCAGCCAGAGTCACCCCCGGCAACGTCGCCGACAATCGCCACGCCGCGCGAAACTCCTCCCCCAGGCGACGGCTCGCCCCCGGGTCCGTCAGCAGTCTGTGGCGGTCCCAGCGAACGCCCGTCACCGCCTCGGGCCAGGGACGCTCCGGCGCCGGCTCACGCGTCGCGTCCTGCGCGAACGCGCTGTAACGCCCGCCCCACGGCTTGAGCCGCAGGTCCTCCGTCCACACGCCGCTCCAGCGGGTCAGGTCGGTGCTCGTCGGCGTGTCGGCCATCGCCCAGTTGAGCCAGCCGCACAGGCGCCCGTGCGTGAGGGTGAGCAGTTGCTCGCACCAGGCCAGTTGATGCTCTGGCGGCTGCGCCGGCAGATCCCGCCCGATCGGGCCGCCGCCGTACCAGCCGAACTCCCCCAGCATCACCGGCTTGCCCGCGACGCACGCGTGAAGAATGCCCTGCAGGTACGCAAGATTCGCATCGAACCCCTCCGGCGTATCGCACGGGCGCGGCGGGTTGATCGGGTAGAAGTGGATCGTCACGAAATCCACGTGCCGCGCGTTCTGCCGCATGTCGAAGCCGCTGTAGTGCCAGACCGTCGGCAGCATCAGCGGGACCGACCACTGGATGTGCCCCACCGTCACCAGGTGATTGCGATCGACCGACCGGATCGCACCGACGTGCCGGCTCGTCCACGCATCGGCCAGTGACTCCCGGAACCGCTGGTAATCGAGGAGCCGCCGGTCGTTGGGAGCGGGGTCCTGCGGTGGCGGCTGCACCTCGTCGAACTCCCCCACTTCTTCGATCGGTCGTCCCCAGACCAGCGCGGTGTGCTCGATGATCCCGTACGACGCACGCAGCCAGGCGTTCCACTTCGGACGCATGGCCGGCGTATCCCATGCCACCGAGGGCTCGTTGAGCAGATCCCACGCGAGGATCACCGGCTCGTCGCGGAAGCGCGCGGCAAACGCCTTCCACCACGCCTCGTCGGCCGCGAGCGTCGCTTCGTCGGAGAAGCGGTCCTTTCGCCGGCCGGGCGTTCCCTCCCAATGGTCCGGTCCGGTCGGGATGACGTACAGACCCCGTGTCCGGCAGAGATCAAGCAGTCGCCGGAACTTCGCTTCGCCCTCCGCCGCCACGATGCCAGGTTCCCTGTGAAACTCCGCGAGCGACAGGAAAACGCGAACCGTGTTGAACCCGTGTGCTTTCAGCAGGTCGAGCTGAGCGGCGACCCGCTTGTCATCGAACTGCCGCCAGATTTTCGGTGCCCAACCCGTCTGGTGATCGAAATAGTTGACCCCCACCGCCACGAAGGCCCTTCGCGTGCCGCATTCACGCAGACACGTCATACGTCCGGGATCCACCTCGATAAACGGCATGTCGGCCGCAGCC
Organism: uncultured Planctomycetales bacterium; assembly: GCA_964548565.1. GTDB lineage: Bacteria > Planctomycetota > Phycisphaerae > UBA1845 > PWPN01 > CAYLLT01. Next base: position 8,877 of record CAZJTF010000151.1, read on the forward strand.
GCGGCCATGCACCAGCCCAGAACGACCGCCAGAATACCCGCTCGATGTCGCATGCCTCGCTCCGTTGGAGCGCCGCCCCCGGGAGGCGGCCGTTCCGCCTGACCGCTCCTCACAACGCGTGGTCCTCGCCATCGACTCGGAGATGCCCCACGCACGTGTCCCCGTTGAGGAACTCGATGCGCCCGGCGCGATACCGAATGCGGATCCGCCCCGTCTGCTCGAGCTCGATGCACGTACCCTCGTTCAGACGGATGCTGTTGCCATGCGCGTGGACTCCGACGCCGTACTGCCCCGCAAGATCCAGACCCACCTGCCCCGTCCCGTTCAGTCCGATCCCCTTCTCGAAGCGGCTCTTCCCGTCGTGCACCTGGATGCCGTACTGGCTCGGCCGCCCCCCCGTCGCCTGCACGTTGAGGCCGATCATCTTGACCTCGTCCGGCCCAGCGTATTCGTTCGTCATCTCGATGTTCATGCCCAGGCCCACGCCCCGGCCTGAGTTGAACACCTCCGAGTGCAGTCCGCACGACCACCCGGCCTCCCGTTTGTGCAGGCGCGAGCAGACGACGCACGCGTCACCCTCGACGTGGTGCGTATCCAGGTGCGCGTAGACCGTCCACGGATACGAATTTCGCCCTTTCTCCTCGTGCACGAGCGAGAGCACCTCGTGTGTCATCGCCCGGCCGTTGTTCTCGTCGGATCGTTCGAACCGCAGCATCGTGTCGAGCGGCTCCAGCGGCGGTCGTCCCTTCCGCATCGTCGTCCGCACCACCTGACCTTCGCCCTGCAGTGGTCCCTCGTCCTCGACCGCCTCGGCCGGGCGTCCACGCCACACCAGCAGCCCCGCCGCCGCAACGAGCAGCCGGTTCAGCAGTCCCCGCCGGGCGGATCTCAATGGTTTATCCTGATCAGCCATGAAGTGCCTCCGCGTTCGCGTACTGAGAGCGTGCCGACAATCGCTCGCCGGTTCGCAGACGTTATCCCAAAACCAGAAGCGGCGAAACGGGCCTCTTCCGGCGCAAACGCGCTCGTGCGGCCCTTGGGGGATACGATACAGCAGCGCCGCCCGGCGAAGGGCTGCGAGTGGCGGGCCGCCACGGGAGGACGCTGCGTGTCCATCACCTTCGACGATGTCGTAGAAGCACGGAGCCGGATCTCCGGTCGCGTGTACGTCTCGCCCTGCGCGCCGTCCATCCCGCTCTCCGACGTCACGCGATGTTCGATCTACTGCAAGCTTGACTTCCTCCAGCGGACCGGCAGCTTCAAGGAACGCGGAGCGTGCAACGCCCTGCTCCAGCTCGATGAACACCGCCGACGGCGTGGTGTGATCGCTGCCTCCGCCGGGAACCATGCGCTGGGACTCGCGTATCACGGCAAGCTCCTGGGCATTCCGGTCACCGTCGTGATGCCGGCGTTCGCACCCATCATCAAGCGGACCGTCTGCCGCCAGCTCTCCGCGCGCGTCGTCCTGCACGGTGACACGTTCGCCGATGCAAAAACCCGCGCCGACGAGATTGTGCGGGAGGAAGGGCTCACATACGTGCACGGCTACGACGATCCCGCTGTCATTGCCGGCCAGGGCACGATGGGCCTCGAAGTCCTCGAGCAGGTCCCCGGCGTAGATGCCATCATTGTCCCGGTTGGCGGCGGCGGGCTGCTCGCGGGCATCGCCCTCGTGGTGAAAGAGCTCAAGCCCGAAGTGCAGATCATCGGTGTCGAGCCCGAGCGCGCGACGACCTTCGCATCCGCGCTGGCGGCCGGCCACCCCGTGCCCATCCCCCTGCAGCCTACACTGGCCGACGGCCTCGCCGTGCCGATCGCCGGCCACAACACGCTCGAGATCGCGCGCTCCCGCGTCGACCGCATGGTGACCGTCCACGAGAACGAGATCGCCCTGGCGATTCTCCGGATCGTGGAGCTCGAAAAAGCGGTCGTCGAAGGGGCAGGCGCGGCGCCGCTCGCGGCCTGCCTGGCCGGCAAGGTGCCGGACCTCGAGGGAAAATCGGTCGTGCTCCCCTTCTGCGGTGGCAACATCGACCCGACGATCCTGAGCCGCGTGATCGAGAACGGCCTGGTCGCGGACGGCCGGCTCTGCCGCTTCACCGCGGTGATCAGCGATCGCCCCGGCGGGCTCGCGCGCCTGGCGACACTGATCGCCTCCACCGGCGCCAGCATCAAGGAGATCAGCCATGACCGCGCGTTCGCCGGCCCCGACGTTTCCGCCACCAAGGTGATTTGCACGATCGAAACCGCCGACCGCGAGCACATCCAGCAGATCTACCACCGACTTGAGGCCGAAAAGATCGCGTTCCAGCCCACCTGACCGAAGTGCGTTGAACGCGGCGTCATAAAGCGCGCCCGCCACCGCTGCACGCGATCGTTCGGCTCGATGGCCAACAGGCAGGCTCGGCTCGTGCGCTCGCGTGCGAGCAGACGCCGGGGGAGGTGATCATGTGTCCGAAGCGGATGACCCGAGCAGTCACACTTCGTCGGGCGATGCTGTCAGGAACGCGGAACGCAGACGCCGGTCGCACTCGGCGATCTGACCGGCATCCCAGGCGTGGAACCCTCCCCCCTGGAGCGGACCCATCCGCCCCGCGCGGACCATCCGCTCCAGCCGGTCCGATCGTTCAACGATACCGAGTGCCGGCATCAGTTCGCGATGAATCCGCGCGAACAGCGGGATCCCTCCCCTGTCGGCCCCGCCGAGCAGCCCGACCGTCGCCCAGCGGATTCCGAGGCCGTACCGCATGACCGTGTCGATTGCCTCCCATTCGCACACGCCGGCCTGCACGAGCGCGTTCCCGCGTCGCAGCAGGCATGTATTGAGCTGTTCGGCAATCTCACGCAGATCCGCCGGCGCCGTGCGGTAGTCGCCCAGCCTGTCCGCGCTGGCCTTCAGCCCGACCGCGGTCCATGTCGTGCCGAGCCAGTTTGCGGCACGATCGACGCGCGCGGCATTCACCTGCGGCTCGCCCTTGTCGAGCAGCAGGCAGGCCGTGTTGATCGCGTCGAATTGAAGGGCATTCAGCACGAAGCCGGGGCTGAAGCGGTTGAGTACCACCGGCATCCAGCCGAGCGCGCCCAGGTAGTCCCGCCATGCTTCGACGATCCGCGCGAACGTGTCCTCTGCACACACCAGTTCCAGCGGGCGGACGAGATGCGGAGGGTTGGTTGCGTGGGCGGCCAGGAAAATGGTGCTCGGGCTGCCGGGCGAGGCGGAGCGCATCACTCGCGAGAAGCGGTTGATGTTCAGCGAAGACGTGTTGGTCGCCAGACTGGCGGACGGCCCCACGACATCCCGGATCATCGCGTAGAACAGGTCTTTGGCATGCTCGTCCTCCGTGATCGACTCGATGCACAGCCCGACCTTGCTGGCGTACCTGGGGACGTCGTCCCAGTCACTCACCGCCACCAGCCGGTCGAGTACCTCCTCCGTGGAGAGGTGACTCCGTCCCGCCTCGCGGTAGTCCGCCAGGTACGACTCCACCCGTCGTCGCACCACATCGGGACGCACCCTGGCCGGATCGGTGTCACAGATGACGACCCTGCGCCGGCCGCTCACGAGGAAGCGCATGGCGTAGGAAAGCCCCATCAGCCCGGCGCCCCCGATCACAACCGGCGCCTCCTGATCGCGCACCAGCGCCACCGCTCTGTCCGTTTGGAGGTCTGGCAGTTCTATTCCACCTTCTGGCCCATCTCCTCAGCAGCCTTCCGGATGAAGTCGAGGCACTTGCTAACGTCGTCGACGTTGTTCTCCATGTTGGCCTCGTACTCGATCGCGATAACGCCGCTGAACTTCTGCTGCTTCAATTGCTGGAGCTGCGCCTTCACGTCATTGACGCCGGTGCCGAAGACGACGTCCTTGCCCTCGGGTGCCTTCTTGTCGAGGTCCTTGAGGTGGAGTGCGATCAGGCGCGGGCCGTAGGTTTTCAGACCTTCCACCGGATCGACCCCGGAACGGCCCCAGTGGCCGGTGTCCGCGCAAAATCCGAGGCGGCGGCCGTACTTGCTGACCGCTTCCATCAGGTACTTCGGATCCCAGTTGCGATAGTCCGCCTTTTTCGCGTCCTTCGGGTGATTGTGGATGGCAAGGTTGATGCGGAACTCGCGGGCCAGCGCGGTGAGGGCCTCGAACTGCTCCGCGGATGGTTCGCAAACGAACGTTCGAATGCCCATCTCGCGGGCGAACTCGAACATCTTGCGCCTCTCGGCGTCCGTCTTACCGAAGTCGCCGACATAGTAGTTGGGCATGGTGATGTCGGCGTCCTGCAGTTTCTTCTTCGCCGCATCAATGGCTTCTTTCGGAGCGGCCGGGTTGAGCTGCGCGTCGCCGGCGCTGCCGCCGATCTTCTGCCAGGCAAACCCTTCGACATACCTGGCGTTCGCCGATTTGGCCTTGTCTACGGCCTCCATGAACGGAAACCGGTTGAACGTGTAAAGCTGAATGGCCAGGCGCCAGGTCGGCTCACCCTGGCGTGCCCGCGCTCCCTCGCGCGCGGCCCGGGCACCGCGACGCTGCCCTCCCTGGCCCGGCTCACCGGCGAATGCCACGCCGGCGAGCGCCAGGCACAATCCGATCGTCAGGAACCGCTTCAACATGGCTGTCTCCATCTGTGGTCATGGTTTCAAGTGACCCGGCGCCTTCCCCGGTGTGTCGCTCCAGGCCGGGATCTCGTGTCTGCTTCCGCCTGCATCTCGCCAGTCGCCAGGGGAGCGGCCGCTACGCTTTACTCGCTTTTGACGCCGAGGTCTTTAGCGGTGGCGTGGAACCACTTGATGCACTGGGCAATGTCGGGCATCGAGTTCTCCCAGTTGTGTTCGTACTCGATGGAGAACACGCCGGAGAAATTCTGGCTCTTGAGCTCTTCGAGCATGCCCTTGGCGTTGCTCGAGCCGGTGCCCCACGGCACGTCGTGGGCGTTGCGCGCCTGCTCGTTCAGGTCCTTGAAATGCAGCGAAATGATGTGGCCCTTCAGCTGCTTCAGGCCCTCCACGGGGTTCACGCCGGAGCGCGGCCAGTGCCCGGTGTCCGCGCAGGCGCCGATCCGCTTGCCGTGACCCTTGATGGCGTCGAGCACCGTCTGCGGCGACCAGTAATGCGAGGGCTTCGGATGGTTGTGGATGGCGACGTTGATCTTGTACTCCTCGGTGAGCTTGTCGATGATGTCGAGACCCTCTTTGGGTTCGGCGACGATGGTCTCAATGCCCATGTCCTTCGCAAAGTCGAACACCTTGCGCATGGACGCTTCGTCGCGGCCGAGATCCACCACCCCGTAGTTCACCAGCTTGATGTCGGCAGCCTTCAGCTTGGCGCGGACGCTGTCGCGCACCTCCTTCGAGGCGTTGTGATCCCACTTGACCATGCCATCTTTGTTGAGGCGCTGGCCCGGGTAGGCCTCGATGTACTTGAGGCCCAGTTCCTTCGCCTTGTCGATGGCCTCGAAGAAAGTAAAGCGGTTGAACGAGTAGGCCTGCACCGCCAGGCGCCACTGGGGCTTGGCCGCGGCGGCGAGCCGCGCCTGCCTCCGGGCCGCCCGCTCGGCCGAGCGTTCGCCCGCAAGGGCTGGACTGCTCGCCAGCACACCCACGCACACGACTGTCGCGATCATCTTCAACATGTCGGTCTCCAATTCGATATGACGCCGGCAAAGTGCCGGTGCCGTCGCACGATGCCCGGTCAGCGGGACGATCCGACCGATCCAGGCTCGAGTTCCTTGATGAGGATGTTGCGAAATTCCACCCAGCCCGTCGGGTTATGCGAGTCCTGCAGGCCGATGCAGCCCTTGAGCGGGCGCTTATGCAACGCCGGGACAGTGCGTGCATCCACATCGACGACGGGGACGTTGTCGGAGAAAACCTGAATAAACGGGCCGCGGCACTCGATGCGGAACTCATGCCAGACGCCGTCGGTCTCGTCCGGGCGCGGCGCTGCCGGCAGGCTGCCGTAGAGTGAGCCGGTGCAGTGCGCTGGGTCGCGCGGCTCGCTGCTGATCTGGACCTCGCTGCCATCCTCCCACGGCCAGCCATCCGGCAGGCAGCGGATGAACACGCCGGAGTTGCCGCCCTTGCTGATGCGCCACTCGACCTTCAGGATGAAATCCGTGTACTGCTTCTCGGTGCGGACCCACTCGCCGCCCTTCCCGCTCTCACTGCGGAGGACGCCATCCTTGATGGTGAAGCCCTCGGGCTTGCCGCGGAGGACCCAGCCATCCAGGTTGCGACCATTGAACAGCGGGCGAAAGCCTTTCTCATCCGCATCGGGGAGCCGACCGGCCGCCCAGCGGATCGACTGTGCGAGGAGCCGCTGGTACGCCGGGTTGCTGTACGACTTCGAGTCGTGACCAAGCTGCAGGTAAACAATGGGAGCATTGCGATAACGGTGGGTCCACCCGACAAGCTTGTCGCTGTCCGGATGCTCAGTGGTGAGCAGCGGCCTGACGGATGGGAGGATCTCCATGTCCGCGTAACCTTCGTCGTGAATCCGGAAGTCACCCATGAAACGCGTGATGGGATGCGTGGGGTCGGCGATCTTGACGTCCAGATCGAGATCATGCTTGAAGCGTGACATCGGTCGTCCGCCCTCTGCCTTGAGGTGATAGAC
>CAZJTF010000152.1:0-15428 GCA_964548565.1 uncultured Planctomycetales bacterium
GTCCATCGCCAAAAACCTCGAACGTGTCGGCGACCACGCGACAAACATTGCGGAAAACTTCATCTTTCTGAAGACGGGCGAAATCGTACGTCACAACCGGCACTGAAGCCGGAAAACACTTTGGAGAAACGCACCGGTGAGTCACAAGAGCACAATTTGCATGCTGCTCCTGGGAATCGTGGCGGGCGGGCTGAGCGGCGCGGGCTGTGGGCGGAAGGAGCGCCACACCGTCAACGTCGTCGGCTCCACGTCGATCCAGCCATTCGCAGAATTGCTCGCCGAAGAATACAAGAAGCAGAACCCCGGGCGCTCCGTGGAGGTGCAGGGCGGCGGCTCGACCGCCGGCCTGCAGGCAGCCGCTACCGGCCTCGCCCACATCGGCATGTGCTCGCGGTCACTCAAACCTGACGAGGCCTCGCAGTTCACCCCGGTTGTCGTCGCCCGGGATGGGCTGGCCATCGTGGTCAATACCGCAAACCCCGTCTCTGAACTGAACCTCGAGCAGCTCAGGGGCATCTTCAGCGGGCGCATCAAGGACTGGAGAGAGGTGGGCGGTAAGGAGGGGCCGATTCGCGTCGTCACCCGGGAGGAAGGCTCCGGCACGCGTGAGAGCTTCGTCCATCTCGTCATGGAGGACGCGCCCGTTGCCCGGAGCGCCCTGACCCAGGAATCGAACGGCGCCGTGAAGGAACTGGTCAAGGGTGACCCCGCTGTCATCGGCTACATGTCGCTCGGACTGGTGGGCAGTGAGCTGAAGGCGATCAAGATCGAAGGTGCAGAACCCACGGCCGAACAGGTCCTCGCAGGGAAGTACAAGCTGGCCCGCCCGTTCCTGTTTGTCACGAAGGGAACGCCGGGCCCCGACGCCCAGTCCTTTATCGATTTCGTGCTCTCCGCGGAAAGCCAGAAGGCACTCGAAGCGGAAGGATTGATCCGAGCGAAATGAAGACGGACCGTCTGATTGGTTTTGCGCTCCTGACGGTGGCTTTCTCCGCCATCTTTGGCCTGGGGTTGATCACCGTCTTCATTTTCAAGGAAGGACTCCCGATCATTCTGCGGATCGGCCCGCAGGAGTTCTTTCTCTCGGATGATTGGTCACCCGGCGCAGGCAAGTTCGGCATCCTTTCGATGATTGTCGGGTCGCTGGCAGTGACGGTCGGCGCCATGATCATCGGCGTCGTATTCAGTCTCGGCCTCGCGATCGTCATGACCCAGTTCTGCCCCCCCTCGCTGGCCAGGGTTCTCAAACCGGTGATCGAACTGCTCGCGGGCATCCCCTCCGTCGTGTACGGCTTCGTGGGCGTCGTCACGCTTGTTCCGTTCATTCGAGCCCAGTTCGGGGGCTCCGGCTTTTCAGTACTCGCCGCCTCGGTCGTGCTGGGAATCATGATCCTGCCGACCGTCACGAGCATCTCGATGGATGCTCTCAACGCGGTACCGCGTACCTTCTGGGAAGGATCGATCGCACTTGGCGCCACACGCTGGCAGACGACTCACATGCTGATGTTGAAGGCCGCACGGTCCGGTCTGCTCGCTGCACTGATCCTCGGAATGGGACGCGCTGTCGGCGAGACGATGGCGGTCATCATGGTCGCAGGTAATTCGCCCGCCATCCCGCACGGTGTGACCGATTCCGTCCGCACACTCACGAGCAACATTGCCCTGGAGATGGGCTACGCCTCGGGCGCACACCGCCAGGCCCTGTTTGCGACCGGCGTAACACTCTTCGTCATCATCATGATCCTGAACACCGCCGCCATGGCGGTTTCGCGCAAGTCTGCGGGCGGGAGGGCGCCCCGATGAGACGGATCTCTCCCGCAGTCACTGAACGGACGGCAGTCACGCTCATGTGGGGCATGGCTCTGGCCACCGTCGGCGTCCTGCTCTTCATCATCACCTTCATCCTCGGCCACGGGCTGCCGCACGTGACCTGGACCTTCCTGTCGCAGGCCCCCGAGAGCATGGGGCGCAAGGGCGGCATCTTCCCGATGATCGTCGGGACCGCGATGGTGACCGGCCTGGCCGTCCTGATCGCCGCGCCCATCGGCGTCGCTACTGCCATCTATCTGACCGAGTACACACGAGAGGGACGCCTCACGGCCGCCATCCGTTTCGGCGCCGACTGCCTTGCCGGCATTCCCTCCATCATTTTCGGCCTGTTCGGATTCGTGTTCTTCGCGATCACCCTGGGCATGGGGATGTCCGTCTTGTCGGGAGCGCTCACGCTGGCGTTGATGGTGCTGCCGACGATCATCCGCACAAGCGAGGAAGCCATCCGCGCGGTCCCCCACGCCTACCGCGAGGTCAGCTTCGGCCTCGGCAGCACCCGGTGGCAGATGGTCTGGCACGTCGTGCTGCGCTCGGCCCTGCCGGGTATCAGCACGGGCATCGTGTTGTCGGTCGGTCGGAGTATCAGCGAAACCGCGGCAGTCATGCTCACGGCGGGATCGGCCCTTGGCCTGCCGAATTCCGTGTTTGATTCCTCGCGCACGCTGGCCCTCCATTTCTACATCCTCTCGCGCGAGGGTCTCAGCATGCCCAGGGCCTATGCCACCGCGACGGTACTCGTGGTCACGATCCTGTGCATTAATCTGTTTGCCTACTGGCTGATGGGCCGGTTCGTCGCACGCGGAGGACGCAGCCATGCTTAAACTGGAGGCCGTGCCGAAATCGCGGCAGCACGATTTCACGGCGCCGGATAAGAACCCGCACCGCCCAGGCGAGCCGGTGCGCAGACCGGGGCGACCCGGCGACCCGGCCGAGCCTGCGGAAGACCCTTCCACCCGCGCGAAGATCGTTGTGCGGGATTTCACGGCCTGGTACGACGAAGGAAAGCCCGTCGTCAACCAACTCAACCTGGACATCCACCCGCGTGAACGTCTCGCGATCATCGGACCCGCTTCCAGCGGCAAGACCACATTCCTCCGCTGCCTGAACCGGCTCAGCGACCTGACCCCCGACTTCAAGCACTCCGGCCGGATCCTGCTCGACGGAGAGGATATCTACGGCTCTGATAACGACGTGGCCCGCCTGCGTCGGCGCGTGGGAATGGTGTACGCCGTGCCTGTCCCGCTGCCCTGGTCTATCTACGACAATCTCGCCTACGCCCTGCGGCTCGCCGGCATCCGCGACCGCAGCTTGCAGGAAGAGCGCATCGAGGCATCCCTGAAGGATGCTGTGCTCTGGGATGAGGTCAAGGATCGGCTCCGCGAACCAGCCGGCAACCTGTCGGGCGGCCAGCAGCAGCGGTTGTGCGTCGCCCGTGTGCTGGCCCTCCAGCCAGAAGTGTTGATTCTGGACGAACCGTGTTCCGGGCTCGACCCGATTTCGACTGGCAAGATCGAAGACGCCCTCCTCGAGTTGAAGAGTCGCCACACCATCGTGCTGGTGACCAACAACACGAAGCAGGCCGCCAGGGCATCCGATCGCACCGCCTTTTTCCTGATGGGCGAGCTGGTGGAGATCGGCCCCACGTCCGAGCTCTTCACGCGTCCGCGCGACAAGCGAACGAATGATTACCTGGTGGGCCAGTTCGGATGACCCCCGCATGACGTGCAAGCTGCAGGCGATCGGACTGAACCTTCACTACGGCAAGTTCCACGCGCTCATCAACGTGGATATTGCGATCCAGCCCCGCGCCATCACCGCGATCATCGGCCCGTCCGGATGCGGGAAGTCGACGCTCCTCCGGTGCTTCAACCGGATGAACGATCTGAATCGCAGCGTCTGCGTAACCGGACGCGTCCTCCTCGACGGCGAGGATATCTACGCGCCAGGGATCAACCTGATGCAGCTCCGCCGGCGCGTCGGCCTTGTATTCCAGCGTCCGAACCCTTTCCCGCTGTCCGTCTTCGATAACGTCGCGTACGGGCCGCGGGTGCACGGCCGCGTAACCCGCGAACGTCTCGAGCACCTGGTCGAAACGAGCCTGCGCGCGACGTGGCTCTGGGACGAACTCAAGGACCAGTTGGACAAGCCCGCCCTGTCGCTGTCGCCCGAGCAGCAGCAGCGACTCTGCATCTCGCGCCTCGTGGCCGTCGAACCCGAGGTGCTGTTGATGGACGAGCCATGCTCCTCGCTCGATCCCATCGCCACCGCACACGTCGAGGACCTGATGCGGACCCTCGCCGAAAAGTACACGATTGTCATCGTGACGCACAACATGCAGCAGGCGGCCCGGGTCTCCAATGACGCGGCGTTCATGCTGCTGGGCGAACTCGTCGAATTCGGCCCCACGGAACGCGTTTTCGAGAACCCCCGCGAACGACGCACGGAAGAATACGTCTCCGGCCGATACGGTTGAGAAGCACCGCTCGCAGGGTATTCGCACGCCCCGTCCGGAGGCGGCGCCTGCAAGTCTACCACGCTCCCCCTGCCCGAATCATCCCGCGCGGCTATGATGTGGACATGCAGCACTCGGCACGTTCCAGTCGCTCCCGCTTTGCCGAGTACCGCCAGCGCGTGCGAGAGCGTCTGCGCACCGGAGCCTCGGGACGTCGCCGGCACCGGTCTTTCCGGCAACTGCTCGGCGCTTTTTTGGGTTTGCTCCGCGGCCACTACCGTATGCTCGCCCTTGCACTGGCCTCGCTGACGATATCGACGCTCCTGGGCCTCCTTCCGATCTACGGAACCAAAATCATTTTCGACAACGTGCTGGCGGATCACCCCTGGCCCGCGTGGCTGCCGGCCTGGATTCCGATGCCGTCCAGCCGCGTGACGCTCCTGACCGCGGTCGCGGTCGGCATGACGGTCATCTCCATCGTTTCGCTGGCGTTCGGACTCTGGGGACGCTGGCACACGACCCGCATGACCAAGCGTGTCCAGGTGGCGGTCCGCCGAAAGGTCTTCGAGCACGCCGTCCGCCTGCCCCTCCATCGCGTCTATGAGCTCAAATCAGGCGGCGTGACGAGCCTCCTCCGGGAGGATGCGGGTGGAGTCGGTGAACTCATCTTCGCGATGATCTACAACCCCTGGCGCGCGGCCAGCCAGCTGACCGGAACACTGCTGATCCTTGCCGTCGTCGACTGGCGATTGCTCCTCGGCTCACTGGCGCTGCTGCCGGTCGTCTACATGACCCACCGCACGTGGATCAGCCGGATCCGCCCGATTCACCGCGACATTCGCGCCAGCCGCCAGCAGATTGACGGTCGTGCCACCGAAACATTTGGCGGCATGCGCGTGGTCCGTACGTTTTCCCGGCAGCGGAGCGAAACGATCCAGTTCACCCGCGCCAATGATTTCATGGCCCGCCAGGAAATCCTCGCCTGGTGGTGGATGCGCGGGATCGACATCGCCTGGTCTATTCTGATTCCGCTGGCATCGGCCGGCCTGCTCTGGTACGGCGGCGTACGGATCCTGCAGGACCGCGCGGCCATCGCAGCCGGCACGCTCGCTGTGGCGGACGCATTCACGGTCGGCGACCTGGTGATGTTCTTCAGCTATCTCGTCTCCCTGCTCTCGCCGCTCGAGGCCCTCGCGGTGAGTGCCGCCGGGCTCCAGAATCATCTGGCCGGGCTCGACCGCGTGCTGGATCTGCTCGAAGAGCCCCGTGAGATGCCGGCCCGGGCAGGGGCGGTTTTTCTGCAGCCCGTCACGGTCCGGGGACAGCTCACGCTCGAGAACGTTTCCTTCGCCTACCCCGGCTCCACGGCACGCGTCCTTCAAAACATCGATCTCGACGTTCAGCCAGGGCAGGTGGTGGCCCTGGTCGGCGTCAGCGGCGCCGGCAAGACCACGCTCTGTAACCTGATCGCCCGCTTTTATGATCCGATCGAGGGCAGCATTCGCCTGGACGGACGTGACCTGCGCGACATCCAGATCGAGAGCTATCGCCGACTGCTGGGAATCGTAGAGCAGGATACGTTCCTGTTCGACGGAACCGTGGCCGAGAACATCGGCTACGGACGTCGGGACACAACGGTCGACCAGATCGCGGAGGCTGCCGCGCGTGCCAACGCCGACGAATTCATCCGGCGCCTGAAAGATGGCTACAACACGGTGATCGGCGAGCGTGGCGTGAAATTGAGCGGTGGCCAGCGTCAACGGCTCACGATCGCCCGCGCGATTCTCGCCGATCCGCGGATTCTCATCCTCGATGAAGCGACGAGCAACCTCGACACGGAGAGCGAGCGCCTCATCCAGGCCAGCCTCGCCGACCTGATGCGCGGCCGCACCAGCTTTGTGATTGCCCACCGATTGAGCACGATTCTGCACGCCGACTGCATCGTGGTCCTGGAACGCGGCAGGATCGTTGAGCAGGGCCGTCACGAAGAATTGATGGAGCACAGCGGACGGTACCGCCGCATGATCGAGCTGCAGATGCGGGCGCCGGCCCCCTCCCCCGAGCAATTCCCTCAGGCGGACAGCGTTTCCGCGTGATCCCGCCGCACGGCACACGCCGGCAGCACCAGCGTCACGGTCGTTCCCATCCCCGGCTCCGACGCCAGATCGACGGAACCGCCACACCGTTCAACAAATCGGCGCACCAGCGCGAGTCCCATGCCCGTCCCCTCCGGACGGCTGGTGAAAAACAGGTCAAACGCCTTCTCACGCGTTGCCCGCGGCATACCGGCGCCCGTGTCGATCACCTGCACCTGCAGGGGCGAGCCGGATCCGTTCGTCGGAGCCAGCAGCTCTCCCATCAGGTGGATTTCGGCTCCGGGAGCGCTGTGATGGGCAGCATTGCAGACGAGTTCCGTCAGCGACTCCGCACATTGCTCGCAATCGACCGTCAGGTCGGCCGCCCCTGTCCGATCCTCGATCCGCAGCGACACGTTCCGGGTCCTGAGAACGGGAAATGCCTGCGCCTGCGCGGCGGAAGCCAGCTCACCGAACGTTGTCAGCCGTTTCCGCAGCTCCAGAGGTCGGCTGAACTGAAACAGTCTGGTGATTCGCTGGTCGAGGCGGTCTGCCTGCTGCGCCAGCTCGCGAATGAGCTGCAGGGTGTCCACGTTTTCGCCCGCCCGCCGTTCCGCGAGCTGGGCCCCCGCACGCAGCGCCGCGAGAGGATTTCTCAGGCCGTGAGCCACGTTCGCGCACAGCTCTCCGAGCGTGCTCAGTTCGCGCGCCCGCAGGAGCGCCGCCTGGTGCTGGGAAAGCCGTTCCGCCATCGTGTCGAAACGCCGGGCAAGCTCGGCCAGTTCGTCCCGCCCTGCCAGCGGTACGCGATGTTCCAGCCGCCCGCTGCCGATCACTTCCGCCGCCTCTTTAAGGATCTGAATCGGCCGGATCAGCCAGCGGCGGATGATGAACAGGTACGCCAGGAAAAGCAGCACCGTCAGCATGCACGCAAGCCCGATAGCCGTCTGCGCCAGCAGGCTCGTGTGGGCAGTCTCTACAATGGACTCCGACTGTGCCAGATCGTAGAAACTCCGCAGTTCCAGCAGGTCGGCCTCAGCCTGTCGTGTCAGCGCGTCCACCCGCTCCGGCGATGCGGATTCGGAGAGTTCACTCCCCAGCGCTGCGGTCGTTACACTCACCTTTTGCCAGAGACGCCGTTCTCGCACGGACTGGGCCAGCCGGATCTGCACGTCAATATGGTCGAGAGTGTCCTCGACCCACTCCCTCGCCTGGTCTGAGCCGTCCGGCGCGGCCAGCCGGGCCGCGAGCCGCTGGTAGATCTGGGTCCGCAAATCCGCCGTGAACTGCGCCGAATCCCGCATCCGGGAATACGCGCGGGTCTGTTCGGCATTCCGCGTCACCGCGCGCACGCTGAAACCGGCCGCCGCAAGGAAGATGGCGATCAGCGCGATGACCGAGAAATTGAGCTTCCAGCGAATCGTCATGTCGCAGCCACAGTCCGGATGCGGGAGGTGCGTGCAGGCCGGACTAGAAATTGACAGGGCGGTGGTAACAGAACGACCACCACACGCGGAACAGGTCGTAGGCGGCTCCATAACCATAGCCGCCGTTCCATCCCGAACCGGGCTGCCCCCCCGTCCGCCCCATCCTGTAAAAGGTGCTGTAGGTCACGTCGTCCGTCTCATCATCCCAGTAGATCTTGCGCTTCCAGATGGCCTGGGCCTGGTCCGGGTACCACGTGACGCTGCCGTCGGTGTAGAGCACGTTGTATCCGTTCCGATGCGACGACCGGCCCACTCCCCAGTGATCCGGCCCGGCCGTAAAGTCATCCGAGGCGAGCGCCAGATGCCGGATGGCCCCGAGTCGCGGACTCTGCCCCGCCGGAACGTGCACCGCGTACGCGTAGCTCCCTGCAACGTAGTCCTCGGGAAGCTGCTTCAGATTGGCCGGGTAGCTGAATTCCCGCTGGCTCGGGCAGTGGAACTCGCGGGCGTCTCCGATCATCCGCGGCCAGAGCAGACCAAGATTCTCCGTCGACCGCGGCCGGGATAGCAGCTGCCGTGGAGCGATCCGTCGGACCGGTGACATCACCGCCGGGCCGTCCTCCCGGTTCAGTGCGGCGTAAGCGAACAACCCCGCACCCACCTGCTTGAGATGGGCGAGGCAGACCGTTCGTCGCGCATCTTCCCGTGCTTTGTGCAGTGACGGAAGCAGAATCGAAACGAGGACCGCGATCACCGCGATCACCACGATCAGCTCAACGAGTGAGAAGGCCGCCCGGCAGCCCGGCGACTGCGCGCGCAAACCGGCTTTCCTGATCTGACGTGAAGACATGAATTGGCCCATATCCGGCCGCGAGCATGTGCCGTGCCGGATGCCCTGGCTGCAACCACGTGCATTCTAGCAGGGTCGGGGCCGTGCGGCCCCATCCCAGGGGTGCGAGCCTGTCCACAGTCCGCGAGTTGTCCCGCAGTCGACCACTCCGACCTATTCGGTCAGGCGGGAGCCCTCTGCCCCCTTGGCATGTTTTTCCATCCGGTACCGGACAGCATCCCGGGAAATCCCCAGAATCCGCGCGGCCCGGCTCAAATTGTATTTGCAGTATTCAAGGGCACTTCGGATGATCTGGTGCTCGATCTCCTCAAGCCGCGGGCAGGACTCCGGCCGGCCGAAGTCCAGCTCGATCGGCTCCGCGCCGGGCATTCGAATTGTCATACGCTCGCCGACCTGCGGGACGTGAATACTCAGATGCTCGGGTCGAATCCGCGGACCGTCCGCGATCAGCACCGCACTTTCTATCACGTGCGACAGCTCGCGGACGTTACCAGGCCAGTCGTAGCCCCGCAGCCCCGCCAGTGCCTCCTCCGAAAACTCCGTCACCGGAATACCGAAACGGTTCGCGTACAGGCCCAAAAAGTGCCGGGCGAGCAGCAACATGTCGTCGCCCCGCTCGCGCAGCGGCGGCAGGTGGATCGTCAGCACGCGGAGCCGGTGATACAGGTCCTCGCGGAACTCGCCTGCCCGGATGGCCTCCGGCAGGTTTCGGTTCGTCGCAGCGATCACGTGCGTGTTCACCTGCCGCGAGCTGATTCCACCCACGGGTCGGATCGTGCGATCCTCCAGCGCGCCCAGCAGCTTGGCCTGCAGCGAAAGCTTCATGTGGCCGATTTCGTCGAGAAACAGTGTCCCTCCGTCCGCCACCTCAAAGAGACCACGTTTCTCGCCGCGCGCATCGGTAAACGCACCCTTCACATGCCCGAACAACTCCGCCTCGGCCAGGTGCTCCGGCAGCGCCGTGCAGTTGACCGGCACGAAAGGCCCGTCTCGCCGTGCCCCTGCGTAGTGGACCGCTCGCGCCACGAGATCCTTGCCGGTCCCGGTTTCGCCCGTCAGGAGCAGCGTCGGCGGGAACTTCGATGCCAGGGCCTGTGTCGAGACGATCCGCTCCAGCAGCCGCTTGACCGCCAGCATGCCGGGCGAACGACCGATCATCTGGTCCACGGCGCTCTCGGACCGCTCGCGTTCCCGCAGGTAATCGAGGTTGGCCGATACCCGCCGGTGCCGCAGCACGCGGTCGATGACCATGTCCAGCGCCTTGAGATCGAGCGGCTTGGTCAGGTAGTCGCTCGCGCCGCATTTCATCGCCTCGACCGCCTCATCGATGTTGCCGAAGGCGGTCATCATGACGATGGAGGCGGTACTCCCACGGCGTCGCAACTCCCGCAACACATCCATGCCGTCGATCCCGGGCAACCGCAGGTCCAGGAGGATGATGTCAGGCGGATTCCGAGCCGCCGCTTCAAGCCCGTCCTCGCCACGCGGAGAGGTTGATGCCTCGTGGCCTGACAGTGCGAGCGATTCGCGGATGTTTCTCGCCAGGAGCGGTTCGTCCTCGATGACCAGCACGCTTGCCACGGGGTCTCTCCGGCATCAGGTTGGCATCCCCTGCCTGTCCGGGATGTGACTGTATTCGTAACAAGGTGCGAGCCTGCTCGCAAACGTCCACTCGACCGCTGACTGGCATGAATGCCTTCGCTCTCGGCACAAGTAGCGCTCCCGGAACACTTTCCGCGATTCTCTCCGGCGCAAAAAGGCTCCGGCACGGGGCGTGCTCAAGCACATCGACGTGATCCTGCTGAGATCTCAGCTTTGGGCCGGATCACGTCTGCTGATTCGAGTATCAGCCGTCACCGTCCCCAACGTTCGGGGAGGTACGAGCGCGGGAAGGTGGCGGCTGTTGTGCTTTGCGGCGGTGCCTCCTCCGGAGGGGGTGCGGAGCAGGCCGGTGGAGTTCCCGCTCGGGTGCGAACGTCAGCTTAGTGGCCGCCAGCTTGACGTTCGCCCCGGGCGGCTGCTTGCCGGAGTGAGACATCGCCATCTGTCCCGTCTGAAAAACCGAACTGGAGGTGCAGAATGAAGACCACCTTGTCAAGGACCGATTTCGTTCGTATCCCCACCGTCACGAGAGGGCTGTTTCTCGCGACCTGGCTGGCCGTGGGAACCTCCGTCCTCGCAGCGTTCCCGGATATCTCCCTGCAAACCGTGAGTTCGGGCCAACTCGTCGCTCCGATCGGTATGGCGAATGCAGGCGACGGTTCGGGCCGGCTGTTCGTCCTCGATCAACGAGGCAAGATCCAGATCCTTCAGAACGGGAGCCTCCTTCCGACGCCGTTCCTGGATCTCGGCCCGAAGCTGGTGTCACAGCGTCCCGGCTTTGACGAGCGCGGCCTGCTGGGGCTGGCCTTCCATCCCGATTTCGCCGTCCCGGGCGCGCAGGGAGAAGGTAAGTTCTACGTCAACTACACCGCCCCACCGCCTCCCGGCCCGATCGATCCGGTTAACCCTGTCAACAGCATCAGCGTGCTGGCCGAGTATCGCGTCTCACCCGGGAACGCGAATACTGCTGATCCCACCTCAGAGCGGGTCCTGCTCAGCGTCAACAAGCCGCAGTTCAACCACAATGGGGGGCAACTCGCGTTCACCCGGCGGCCGGGGGAGCACGCCTACCTGTACATGAGCCTCGGTGACGGCGGCGGTTCGAACGACAATGACCCCGGGCATACCGGTGGTAGCGCTGCGAAACCGACGAACGCCCTGGGCAACTCACAGGACCGCACAAATCTTCTCGGCAGCATCATCCGGATCGATGTGAACGGCAACAACAGTGCGAATGGCCAGTATGGCATCCCGGCCGACAATCCATTCGTGAACGCCGGCGGCGGAGTGAGACCGGAAATTTACGCCTATGGCCTCCGCAACACGTGGCGTTTCTCGTTCGATGATCGACCGGGCGGCACGAACCGGCTTTTCGCCGCCGATGTCGGCCAGGGCAGCTACGAGGAAATCAACATCATTCAGAGCGGCGGCAACTACGGCTGGCGGAACCGCGAGGGCTTCCACGCGAATCCGGCCAGCACCGCTCCCGACCCTGGCGTGCCGATGATTGATCCGATCCACGAATACTCGCATCCGAACGTCAACGACGGAAACAGCGTCGGATTGTCGGTCACCGGCGGTTTCGTCTACCGCGGCAGCCTGATCCCCGAGCTGCAGGGCAAGTACGTCTTCGGTGACTGGAGCGACACGTTCACCGCACCCGGCAACGGCCGGTTGCTTGGGCTTGAGGAGATCTCTCCTGGTGTCTGGCAAAGAACGCTTCTGAACGTCGTGAGCGGCGGGACAAATCCGCTCGGCCTGTTCATCACGGCATTCGGTGAGGACGAGAACGGCGAACTCTACGTCGTCGCCAAGAGCGCTCTCGATCCCGGCCTGGACCCGGCGACCGGGCTGCCCGGAGGCGTCATCTTCAAGATCGTTCCCGAACCGTCCACGCTCCTGCTCGCCGGTTGTGCGTCTTTTCTCCTTCTCCCGCGGCGCACCGCGCGTCGCCGGGCTTGACGATCGGGCGCCGGGTCCGTTGTCGGCCGACCGATGTCCGAGCGGACCCGCGCCTGGGAATTTTGAGCTCTGGCTGAAAAGGTACCTCCATGCGACATCGATCGATCCACCTGCTCTTCGTATCGCTTTGCGTCCTGCCTGTGGAGGCGCTCGCCGCCACCTTCGGATTCGTGGACAGCTTTGCGGATCCGGGCGTGAACGACTGGAGCGGAGGCTTCCACCTCGAGTACACGAACCCGGGAACCGGCGGTGTGCGCGGCGACGGCGACGGTTGCCTGCTGATCTCGAGCTCGTTCCAAGGCAACTTCGGCACGAAGAACACAAGCGCTCCGTACCTTGGAAACTGGACCGCCGCCGGGATCACGCAGGTGACGTTCTACCTGCGGCAGTTCTCCGGATCGCAGCCGTTCTCATTTCACCTTCTGATCACCGGCGGGTCCTTTGGCACGACCTGGCAGCACAACACGGGTTTCTCACCTCCGACGGGCTCGTGGCAGCGATGCACTGTCGATCTCACAAATCCGGCAGGGTGGACCCGAAGGTCCGGGACGGAATCCCTCGCCGAGGTGCTTCAGAACGTCACGACAGCTCACTTTCGTCACGATGTCCCACCGTACGGCTTTTCGCCGGATCCCATCGCCGGTTCGCTGGGGCTGGACGAGATCCAGCTCGGCCCTGACTGCAACGGCAACGGCGTTCCGGATGCAACTGAGCCCAACTCCGATGCGGACGCTCTGATCGACGCGTGCGACAACTGCCCGGCCGTCGTAAACCCCGACCAGTCGGACTCAGACGCCGACGGCGTGGGCGATGCATGTGATCTCTGCCCTGCGACGGTTCCGACCGCCGCCGTCGACCAGAACGGGTGTCCGCCGGTCATTCCGGGCGATTTCGACCGTGATGGGGACGTGGATCTCACCGATTTCGAGCACTTCCGCACGTGTGTCTCAGGGCCGGCGGTCCCGCAGCCTGCTGTGCAGTGCACGGCGGCTCGTCTTGATGGGGATGATGATGTCGATCACGATGACTTCGGGGTGTTTCAGCGCTGCTTCCGGGGGGCGAACGTCGCGGGTTCGGTGAACTGCGCCGACTGACCGTTCAGGCTTCGCTCTCGAGGTGAGATGGAGGATTCACGTGGCTGTGCGGACGTTCCGGTTCGACGCACGAGCCGAGACACTGCATGAGCGCGTACCAGCGCATGGGCAGCGTCGACGCAGGCTCATACTCGATCCGCGGCAGGGCGCCTCCGCAATGCCTGCACTGCCGCTCCGCCGCAATGATCTGCTGCTCGATATCCCGACAGCAGCGTGGGCAGGCCAGAATTGCCGCGGAGTTCCCGAGCCGCCGCGACCTCCGTGGTAATCGTTTTCGAGGTACCTGATGGGGAGGGATTTCCGCCTGGACGCGGGTGTTCGCGTCACTCCGGGGACAATGACCGCGTCCGTTGCCGATCGGGTCAGTCGATGGCGTTAACATCGGATGCGAAACATACCACATCCCGCCGTCCAGTGCCAGCTGTTTGGCACCCTGGGAGCAAACGACTGTTAGAAAATGATTACGCCGATAATACCGAGAACGGCCACTCCCAGCCCGATCACACCGACGATGACCGCCGCCAAGCTGAGAATCCCGCCCCTGAGGCGAGGCGAGGTGGCGGCCAGCATGCCAGCGAGCCCCCCGAGCACTCCGATCACCGCCAGAAACACGCCCCAGAACGGGTGTCCCGAGAAGGTGGCCAAGAAACTGGCCACCGCTGAAACGATCGCCAGCGTGGACGCAATGCTTCGCTGCTGCTCGATACGCATGCATGACCTCAAACTGGGCTGAAATCGAATGTTCGGCCAGACGCTCACCCGGGACGGCCCACCGAACTGTATGCACACGCTTTAACGCAAAGCAACTGCGGGCAACCGCCGCACCGGGTACAATGCCGGCCTGATGGAGCTCGTATGAGCGATCTGCTCGCCGTGGATCTTGGCGTCCGCACAGGCCTTGCCGTCTACGGAGGCCACGGACGGCTCGTCTCCTACCGCTCTCGGAACTTCGGCAGCGGCCCACGCCTGAAACGCGCGATTCCCGCTTTGCTGGAAGAGCTGCCGGGGCTGAACTGGATCGTCATCGAAGGAGGCGGTCCCCTTGCTTGTGCGTGGCTCCGAGAGGGCTTGCGAAGGGGCCTCCAAGTCCGGCAGATCGGCACCGAGGCTTGGCGCGAGCGCCTTCTCTATGCCCGGCAGCGTCGAACCGGTGAACAGGCCAAGCAAGCCGCCGATTCCATGGCCCGGCGGGTGATCGACTGGTCCGGCGCGCCGCGCCCGACCTCTTTGCGGCATGACGCCGCCGAGGCGATTCTGATCGGGTTGTGGGGCGTACTGGAGTTCGGGCTCCTCGGCTCCCTGCCCCGCGAGGTGCAGACCGGATGACGGACAGAATGCCCCCTGCGGACCGCCGCGAGTTCGTCTTCCTGCTGCACGGACTCGGCAGAACGTCCGGGAGCATGCGCCGCCTCCAACGGCGTCTCGAGGCCGCCGGTTTCGCGGTGCGACCCTGGGGATACCGCAGCTTCCGCCAATCCATCGCAGATCACGCTGATCGCCTGCGTGCCGATCTCCAGGCCATCCGCACTGGCCCCGTCCACTTCGTCACCCACAGCATGGGCGGAATCATCGTCCGCGCAGCGCTCTGTCCGCACCCCCCGCCGCACGTCGGTCGGGTCGTGATGCTCGCGCCCCCCAACCACGGCTCGGCCGTCGCCCGGGTCCTCGCGCCGGCGCTCGGCTGGTTCATTCGCCCCCTGGCGGACCTCTCGGACCAGGAAGGCAGCTTCGTCAGGACGCTCGGCACACCCGACGGCGTCTGCGCGGGCATCATCGCCGCCGCACGAGACGGCAAGGTGCGCCTCGGCGATACCCATCTGCCCGGCGAGGCCGATCACGTCATCGTGCCGGGGTTCCACACGTTCATCATGCATCGAAGTGATGTCGCGGATTATGTGATCCGATTCCTGCGAACCGGTGCCTTCAGCCCGCGTTTCGCCAGACCGGCTACGGAATCGATTTTTCCGGCAGTTCCATCTTGACGCCTTCATCGCTATTAGCCGCTGGAATCGCTGAGGGGTTGGGGGCGAGCCCGCAGGCCCGCCCCGCCTCATGATTCTCCCGCTCAATTCCCGACCACAATCGTGATCGGCTGTCCGCGTGACACCGGGAGGAGACCCACGCCGTCCACCGCGT
>CAZJTF010000153.1:0-15412 GCA_964548565.1 uncultured Planctomycetales bacterium
GATACAAACAGACGATAGCTTAAATCGTTTAGTTTATTATTGCGCGAGCCCTAAGCTCGCGGATGACAACAATTACGACGCGGCCTATTGCATGAGCCTGGTCCCGTATGGCGGTTTCGAGGGACTCAAGCACGGGGCCGCCAATATCGGCTACTATCGCAATTATGACGATGGAACAGACCCGTTGCCATGCTGGTGGTGGGTCTCATCAGTCGATCGGGGGCTCGTGCGCTTTGATCTGGGAGCCAAGTTGGGCGTCCCGGCGGACAGGGTTGTCGACGCCACGCTGGAGTACGATCTCCACACCACCGCCACCGCGGACAACTGTCCCGACCACATTCTCGCATCGCTCTGGATCATGAATGAACCCTGGTCTGACAAGTTCAACGTGAATGCCGAGTTGTTCACCGACATCGCGCCCGCCCTCAGCTGCATCGAAACACACCAGTCCAGGAACGTCACTTCCGTTGTGCGGGACTGGCTTGGCGGCGTCCGCCCCAATTACGGCTTCCTTTTCGTCGGCGGCGACGAGAGCCTGCCCGCAAATCAGCGACGGGAACACCAGACGACGTTGAGCAACGTCAAGCTCAAAGTCCTCGTCGCGATCCCGACCGCCTCCTGATCGAGACGCGAGGGCCTCATTCCTGCGATTTCCGTCGAGAGAGCTTCACTCGGCACCCCACGAAACCAGAAAGGATCCAGCATGCAACACACGACGACGGGTATTCGTGAGTCCTGCCGGCGCGGATCCCCGCACATCACGAGGTTCGTGACAACAAGGTCTACCTGTGCAAGGAGTGCCCGATCTGCGGGCGGACAGAGCACATCGTCAGCAACAACGCCGCCATCTGGCAGGACAAGCGGACCATGTCGGGTTACCTGGCCGGGGAAAAGCCTCCCTGCTCGATGCGGTGTGGTGAATGCAACGTCAGCCACGCGCCGGCCGTCGTCTTCCTCGACGTGACCAACCGCTGCAACATGAACTGCCCGATCTGCTCCCGCTGGCGGAGACCTGGGAACCGGGCACGCGGACTTGCCGCCGACCACGCCGGAAGACGCCGAGCAGATGATCACGGATGCCCTCCCCGGGGAACGCGTGGAGTTCGTCCCCGCCGGCCTCGTGGAACACGTCCTGCTGCTGCGATCGTTCTTTCGCGACAAGACCGATTCAGACCGGCTGCAGTTCGCTCCTGTGCACCCCAACTGCGAGTCGCTCACGCTCGTCAGTGCGTCAGCCCGCGGGACGTCGCGTCTTTCGCGGAATCGATGAAGCCGTACATCGCCCCGGGCTGCTTGGGGTCGACCGTGTCGTCCCACTGCCGCCCGCTGATCCACTTCTTTCCCGCCCGGATGCACATCCAGTTGGCGATGAAGTAGTTCCGCGGCGGGCTCGGGCGACTGGCGAGTCCGACCGGCAGCGACACCCGCCCGACGTGGCCGTCGACGAAGCCGAGATTGCCCCAACCGTTGTCGCGGCTTGTCTTCAAGTGCCGCTGGGCGATGCTGTCCTCGTTGCACCAGCCGCTGTCATCCACGGAGTTGAGCAGGTAGAAGGTCGGATCCTCCTCGATGATCAGCGGCACGCCTTCGAACGGGCGCATCCCCGTCTGGTGGTTGGTGCCGTCATACGGCGCACGCCCGGGATAGTGCGCACCGGTGACCGAGTCCGGCTTCGCCCCCGAAAGCTGCAGGTTGGCGGTGAAGCTGTGGTAGCTCTCCCCGCGGGCCAGCCGCGCGCGGTAGCTCCGGTCGTCGGGGCACGCGTACGCCATCTTCTGGTTGGCCATGTACCGCTTGTAGATCGTCCCCCATTCCGGCTGCTTCCCGCGGTTGCCGCCCACCCCGTACTTGCGTTGTGCGGGCGGGCCGTTGTCCCCGCCGAGCCAGTCCGCGTAGTTATCCTGCCGGTTCCCGGGCAGGCGCCCCCCGTTGTCCACGGAATACATGATGAACGACGTGAGGACCTGCCGCACGTTCGCCTGGCATTGCACCATCCTGGCCTGCGATCGCGCCCGCGCGAGCGACGGCAGCAGGATCGAGACAAGCAGCGCAATGATGGCGACAACGACGAGGACTTCGATGAGCGTGAATGCCCGAGTGCGTCTCATGAAGAACTCCTCGGGACCTCGGAGCCCCCCCTTCGGGATTCGGGAGTCCCGCACGTGCCCGGCCTGGACAGATCCGCCCCCGCCGCAGAGCCGGGCCACGTCAATCATACACACGAACGGGAGCCGCCGCCCACCCCGAGGCGCCAATCCTGCCCACATCCCGCCCAGTGCGGCATTGAGTCGGCCGGCTCATCCTGCGGATCTGCACGTGAGCTGCGGGGAAAACGCCGACGAGGGGGAATTCACCCGATCCCCGTCTGGCCGGCAGCTTCGTACCGTCGGGCCGCGCACACATGCGCCTGCCTGCTCATACAACGTCGGCGGAGCCGCGCGTGTTCTCCGCCCGTGCGCCGTCACCGCGTTTCGAAGTGCCCCGCGTTCCGGTGGATGCCTTGAAGAGTATTTCCGAACCCTCCGTCAGCACGAAGGGTCACGGACACGGCCTCGGCCTGGCCGCCGCCTCTGGCGTGATGGGAGCCCACGGGGGCGCCGTCTCCGTCCAGTCCACGCCCGGCAAGGGTTCCACGTTCTGCCTCTGGCTGCCCCGCGCCCATCGAGCCGCGCCGGCCTCGCACGTTCCGTCGGTACCCCGCAGCCATCGACGTAGGCGCACCGGGCGGAGAGCGCCGTCTTCCGCCTCGGAATGAACCTGTCTCAGGAAACGTGCGCTGCCGGACGAGGACGCGGAAACCAGCGGGCAATCCCTTCAAAACCCGGGCAGCCCGGGATTCGAAGCGGGGACGATCGCCAGCCCTTCCACTTCGATCAGCCACCCGGGGCGGCAGACCGATGCCTGCAGCACGATGAACGGCACCTCACCCAGACGAATGCGGAGCAGCCGGTCCGCCAGCTCGTAATCCGCCTGGTCGCGAATGTACACGATGACCACTGCGAGGTCGTCCAGCGCGGCCCCGGCCCGCTCGAGCAGCGCCGTAACGTTCTCCAGCGTGCGATCGAGTTGCCGTGCCACGTCGCCCTCGTGCACGATCCGCCCCTCCCGGTCGATGCTGGCCGTCCCGGAGAGAATCACGTGCGTTCGATCGGCATAGGCGATCGCCGTCCCGCGCTCGAATGTCACGCCGTACACGTGCGTGGGGCTCAGGTGCTCGGGCGCGGAGAGATAACGGACCTGCCCCGGCTGCAGCCCCCCGATCGCGTACGCGTCCAGCGCAACGCTGACCCTCGGGTCCGCCTGGCCGCCCTCGATCCCGCTGCTGGCGATGAAGTGCGTCCACGCCGTGAGCCCGTGCTCGGCGAAGAACGTCCTGCGTGCCGCCACCAGCCCGGCGTAATTCGCATCGATATCCCGCACAAAGAGCCACGTCCGCGCCACGTGGTCCGCCAGCGTCATCCCCCGGTCGCGCAGCAGCCCGTCATAGTGCGCAAACACGCCTCGCGTCTGCTCCCCCGATGTCATCCCCTCGGACGACGTGATGCCGGTCGTCCAGTGATGCGTCAGCCCTCCCCGCCGGAGGGCCACGCCCGCACCATCCTGCTGCTTGTCGAGCATTCCGCACGCATCCCGGACGTGGTACGCCCACAGCGCGATCTTCGCCGGCGGGGCCGGCGCCTGGCCGACCCATGACACCGCGCACCGCTCCGAAACCTCACCCCGCCGCGTGAGCGGAAATCGCTCGAGACCACTCGCCTGGTTCGCCAGATCACTGCAGAAGAAACGCCGCAGAACCACCGTCGACTCCGGGAGCCCCACGGACCCGAGCGCATCCCGGTACGCGCTCGCCGCGACCTCCATTTGCTCCTCGAGCGTGCCGCCTTCCGTCGGTCGGACGAGAAGGTGATACTCATCCGTCCCGTCGCGACCCTCGAAACGGGACATCGTCACCCTCGCGGAAAACGAAGACACCTCACAGCCTGAACTGCAGAACTTCATGCGACCCTCTCGATGCAGAGCACGATGCTCACGGCACAATCCGGTGGTCTTCCCTCACTTGCGGACGATCTCCATCGGAATCGCTGGCAGGCAGCCGAGCACCATCCGATCAGGTCGGCGTGCCCGCCCGCCCGGCGCGCTCGCCGGAGGCGGTGCAACCACCTCCACAATCAGGTTGTCCGCCAGCCCCGCCTCCGCATCTTTCGACGCCTTCAGCACGAACGACACGGAATCACTCCCCACGTTCACCTGCTCGATGCTCACGCCCTTCGGCGGATCCTGCGGCTCGAGCCGAATGCCCCGCGGCCACCGGAACCGCGCCGTCCTCACGCGCACTTGCCCCGATCCCCCCGGCGGGATCCGCACCGGCACATCCACGTCCAACTCCGCCGGCGCCGCACGTCGACCCTGTCCCACCACCGCCACCATCAGCGCCTGCGAGGGCGCGAGGTGCCGGTATGCGAACGCCTGCATCATGTCCTCCGCGGGCAGGACGGCCCGGTGGAGCGACTGCGTCCCCGCACGGACAGTTCCCTGCAGTTCCATCGCCACCGGCTCGTCCGGCGCCAGCCGTGGCGCGCTGAGCGTCATTCGCACGCTATCCCGCCCCGCCGGAATCCGCCCGCCGCTCAACACGAAACCCGACGATGCGTCCTTGAGCGCAACCTCGATCTCCGCGTCACAGCCGTCCCTCCGCACGGCGTGCACACGGAAGGGCGCCGCGCTCCCGCCCCGGATGTTGATGCTGGACGGCGTCACGCGCAGCAGAACGTCCGGGCGGGCCGGCCCGATCCGCAGCCGGTACGCCCACGCCTCGCCCCCCGTCTGCTGAGCGTCGGCCACTTGGACGTAGTACACCCCGGCCGCAGGCAGCCGCACCCGCAGGTACGAATCCGCCGCATGCGTGAGCAAACCCGGATCCGCCTTCGTGTCGTCGTCATTCCACGCGAGGACCTGCCCCTCAGCGTTCGTCAGCCGCAAGACCGAATCCAGCGGCGACCCCAGCCGTCGCGCGGTCACCTCCGCCACGATCTCCTCGCCGCCGCGGCTTTTGAACTGGAAAACGTCCACGTCCCCCGGCCTGGAGATTCGCCCGTTGAGGATTCGCCCGGGCGCGATCGCCTGCGCACCGCCCGCCGAGTCGTTCGGCTCGACCTCGTCCGACTCCGGCAGCGTCCCCACCGCGTATGCGACAGGTGCGGAGATCCCCTCCTTCCTTCGCACCGACTTCTCCCGCACGCCCTCCATACCCGGCCCGCTGTCCAGCAGCAGCCGCGCATTCAGCAGGTTCCACCCGTCCACCGCTGCCACCCGCTGGAGCCCCACCCGGCACCCCAGCGGAAACACCTGCGTCACGAAGGGCTGCTCCCCGACCGCGACCCGGTATACAAAATCTTCGCGCCCGCGAAACAGCGCATCCCGGATCTCCAGCGTGTACACCCCCGTCTCGGGAACCTTGAAGAGGATCACCGGGTCCGGGCTGAACCGGTAGTCGTCCGCGAACGCCACCTCCCGGCCTGCGCCGTCGTACAGCGCGAGCACCGCCTGGAACCATCCCGGTACCGCGTCCGCCAGGAACGGAACGAGATGCCGCGCAGACGCCTCGATCACCAGCCGCTGCCCCTCGTGCGCCTGGAATCGCAGCCGGTCGATGTCGCCCGGCTTGATCTGCCCGTTGAAAACGACCGGCAGCGCGAGCGGCTCGGCCGACGGAAACGCCAGGTCCGCCGCCACGTCGTTTGGCTCGAGTTCCGTCACCTCCGGCGCAAGCCCCACCTGGAATCGCATCGGGTTGGTCAGGCCCGCGGGTGTCAGCAGGCGGATTTCGCGATCTCCCGGCACCGCCTTGGCTGAGAACGTCACCTCCACCAGCACCGACTCGTCGATCTGCGGATTCGGCTGCCGCCGCTGCAGGTCGAACAACTCGTGCACGACGTGCCGCAGTTCGCGCACCGACTTGCCGTCGAGATCCCGCAGCAGCGGGTGCTCCGGCAGCTTCGCCGGCGCCGTCGTGATCGCCGGACGCGATGCGGCGAACGGTCGGCGCCCGCCGCCCAGGCCCGGCGGCAGAACCAGGCGCGACCGGTCCGATGCCGGCATTTCCTCCCTCCGCCGCGCGAACAGCTCGCGCAGCCGTACCTGCAGTGCCTGCCGCTGCTCGGGTTCGAGCCGCCGCAGCGCCGTGTAGTGCTGTAGCACGCGTGCCCGCACACCGTCGCCGGTCACGTGCACGTCGCTTGCCCCGCGCAGAAACTGGCCGCCGATCAGGACCTCCACCGTGGTACCCTGCTGCCCGCCGGCCGGGTACACATAGCCAACGTGCGGCTCCCGCATCTGCCCCGAGGCTGCGCCCGCGCACGCCAGGACAGTCAGCAGCATGCCGCAAATCAGCCGGATAATCGCGCGTTCGCCGCTCACATGATCTCCCTCAGCCGCCCGCCGCCCGCGTTCGAACCCGCCTCCGCCGCACCCGCCACGACTTTTAGATTCTCCAGCACCTGCACCTTCAGTCCGCCGGGATTCGGCAGCGGCCCGTCCGGATCAATCCCGAGCAGCTCGTAGACGCTGCCGATCAGGTCCCGCGGATGCACAGGGCGTGAGGCCACTTCCGCCCCCTTTGCATCCGACGCCCCCACGACGTGCCCGCCCTTGAAACCTCCGCCCGCCACCACGGACGAGAAGCAGTTGCCGTAGTGCCCGCGCCCGCCGTTCCACGGCGCCTCCCACTGCACCCGCGGCGTCCGCCCGAACTCGCCGCCCCACCACACGATCGTGCTGTCGAGCAGCCCGCGCTCGGAGAGATCCTGCAGCAGCGTGGCCATCGCCTGGTCCATCTCCGGCAGCCGGCGCCGCATGATCTCGAAGTGCTGCTTGTGCGTGTCCCAGCCCTTGTAGTTGATCGTCACGTACGGCACGCCGCTCTCGACCAGACGCCGCGCCATCAGGCACGACTGCCCGAACGTGTTCCGCCCGTAGCGCTCGCGGAGATCGCTTTTCTCCTGCGAAAGGTCGAACAGCTTCCGCGCCTCGCCGAACATCAGGGCGTACGCGCTCTCCTCGCTGCGGTCGAACTTCCGGAACTGCGGGTTCTCCGGCATCGCTCGCCCGAGTGAATCCAGCGAATGCAGCAGCTCCCGCCGGCTGCGCTGCCGCTGGTCGGAAATCCCCTCCGCCACGAGCCCCTCCACCGCGAACCGTGACGCGTTCGGATCCCCGCCCGTCGCGAAGGGCTTGTACCGCTGCCCGAGGAACCCTGCTTCCGAAAACCTTCCCTGCAGCTCCGTCAGCACGATGTACGGTGGCACCAGGCCCTTGTAGCCGCGGTCGTAGCCCTTGAAGAGCCCCACGACCGCCCCCGCCGAGGGATACACGAGCCGGTCCGGTGTGCGCCCGGTCTGCACGAGGTACGACGCCGTCTCGTGGGCGTTCACGCCGTGCGTCATGCTCCGGATGATCGAAAAGTTGTCCGCCTGTTTCGCCATCTGCGGCAGAAGCTCCCCGAGCTGAATCCCCGGCACCTTCGTCGAAATCGCCTTCAGCGGCCCGCAGTAGTCGCGCCCGGCGTCCGGCTTCGGATCGAACGTGTCCAGGTGCGCCGGCCCGCCCCACATCCAGATCTGGATGACCGACCTGGCCCGCGCCGGCCGGCTCGCCGCGCTCGGCCGCGTCGCTGTCTGCGCCCGCGCGACCCGTTCACCTCCGAGCGCGAGCCCCGCCGCCACTCCGCACTTGAGTGCGTCCCGCCGCGTCATTGCATCGCGTCTGTGCTCGTCACGCATGATCCGTTCCTCACCGGCGCCCGGTGCCAGCGCCCGGCACGCCGTGGCCAGCCGTATCAGTGCCGGTACAGAAACTCCTTGCTGTTGATCAGCGCCCACGCGAGATCCTGCGCCGCCTGGCGCTCGCCGATGCCGCCCGCACCGAAATACGCCTCCACCGCCGCCAGTTCCTCCAGGGTCGGCTCCCGCGACAGGATGCTCACATACATCCCGCGGATCAGCCGCCGCCGGTCCCGCCGGGCCAGCGCCATCAAGCCGTCGATCCGCCGGCTGCCCTCGATCTTGCGCCGGATGTGCGACGAATTGAGCAGGTGCAGCGCCTGCGCGTCCGTCGCCTGCAGGTTGCGCTCAGACATCAGCCCGCTGTCGCGCGCCGGCCGCCCGAACATCTCCAGGAACGAGCTCGTGACGCTGCCGTCCGCCAGCGCGATCGTCCGCTGGTCCTCCGGGATGATCGAGAACGGCTCCGGAATCGCGCTCGAGTACTTCTCGGTGGCCCCGAACAGCTGGTTCAACGCATCCACGATCACTTCAGCATCCAGCCGCCGCACGGGATAGTGCGCGAACAGCGCCTCGGCCTCCGGATCGGTCCCACGTGGGATCGACGACTGCTGATACGTCCGCGAGTTGAGAATCACCCGGTACAGGTGCCGCAGATCGTAGTGCGCGCCGACCAGTTCGCGCTCCAGCGCCGCCAGCAGTTCCGGGTTCGACGGCGGATTGTCCGCGCGGATGTCGTCCGGCTCGTGGACGACGCCCCGCCCGAGCAGCCACGCCCACACGCGGTTCACGATGCACCGCGCGAACCACGGGTTACCCTCCGCCAGCAGCCAGTCGGCGAAAACGCTGCGTGGGTCCTGCCCCGCCGGGATCTGCGCGGTTGTGCCGTCCGGAAGGATGCCGGCGATCGCGCCGACCGGGGCCGGATTCAGCAGGACGATTTCCTCCTTCCACTCGCGGGTCTCCTTGTACGTGATCCGCGAGAAGAATACCGCCATCTGTTCACGCTGCTCCGGCGTCCACCTCGCCAGGCGCGTGCCCATGAACGTCAGCGCCACCGCATCGGCGATGGCCGACGGCTCGCGACCCTGGATCGCCCGGTAAAAGTTGACCGGCGGCACCCGGAAGTTACTGCCGCTGGACGTGAGCAGCTCGCGCACGAACCGGTCGTACGCCCGGTTCTCGCGGATCGCGTCACGGATCCACCGGTGATACGCCTGCACCGCATTCGGCCACAGGTTGATCGGAAACTCCGACTTGACGCGCAGGACGTCGCACCACTTCATCGCCCAGTAGTCGGCAAACGCATCGCGGGCGAGCAGCGTGTCGATGAGGTCGGCCCGTTTGGTCGGTCGGGCATCCTGCAGGAAGCTGCGGACCTCGGCGGGTTCCGGCAGCGTGCCGATCACGTCGAGAAACACGCGCCGGACGAAAACCTCGTCCGAGCACAGCGGCGCCGGCTCGATTCCCCGCGTCCGCAACGTGTTGAGCACCGCGGTGTCGACCGCACCCGCCGCCTGGGCCGCCCCATCGCTCTCGAAGGGGCGCACGATGCGCCGCTCGGCGCCGGACGCCGCCAGGGCAGTCGCCAGGACCACGGTTGCGGGCAGGAATCGCTTCATCGGCGCCGCGCGTCGAAAAACCGCGCCCTCGGGTGCTCAATTCCAGGTGACGGCGCCCTCGCGCAGGGGATCACAGGTGCCTGTACGAAAGCGGCTGATAGACAATGTACACAACGCGGCCCAAAAAGCCTTATTGCGACCGCCCGGGTTCTCGCTGGCCCGTGCACCCGGCAGAAGCCGCCCTCAGACCGCATGCACAAGGCCCAGGGCCTATCCACATGCCCAAGGAACGGGGGAAGGTCCCATCATCCGAGCCCGCGTGCCCCGGTGACTCCGCGACCACCGCTACCCTGGCCGGAAAACGCAGCCCTCCGGCCGCCCACAGGAGTGGCCGATCTCCGGACCGCAGGATTGAAAGCTTTTACTTGGTCCCCGACCCGGCGAGTCTGGCCTGTATGTCTTGGTTCAGCGCATTACTGTTGAACATGCGGTGCCGACGCCGCTAAATTCTCTCGGCGGGACCGGCTCCGGTGGGCTCCTGCCGCCTGCGCCCGCCGCTGGCGTTTGCTCGTGCGAGGCGGCCCCGGGGTACGCGTTGCTCATTGCCCTTCGGCCATCGCGGATTTAAGGACGTCCAGGAACACCCTCGGTTTCCTGACGTGCAGTTCAAACCGACGAGTTTTGCCGGATTCATCGACAAACTCGAGGTTTATCTTCCCCGGCCTTGAGGGGAGGACTGTTGCATTGGCAATGCGGGCCAAGGGAACGCGATGCTCCAAGCCAACCTCGCGATCAAAAAACCTGAACGGGAATACGCCGCAGATCCAGAGCTCGCTTTTCGTAATTGTGATCTTCAGGCAGTTCCTGGCTGCACCCATTCGAAACCAAGGACCATCGAGAAATCGCCCTGAGGCAAATCTCTCTCGGAACAAGATGTCTTCGCGCGTGGTGCGTGGGAACACTCGCCCTCGGATCAGGAAAGCGACGCATCTCCAGAGAATGGACAGTGCCGCGCCGACGATGACGAGGAGAAACAGAACAGCAAACCAGGGCGATGGCACCTGATCGGATGCAAATAGTTCCATGGCGGCGTTCCCGATAGCTCTTTTAAGCGACAGTCAGTCGCCCAGCCATGCCATGCTGTTATTCTGGCCGTGATCGGACGGCTCGGCAATGCCTCCGATGTCCCGGTCGCCTCGTCACCTCGGATGCCTGCTATCCGGCCCCGCCCAGTGAACTGGCATTGGCTTTCGGAACCCCTGAGGGGGATATTCTGGTTCGGCAGGACCCCGCATCGGTCAGAGAGGTAGCGGCACGGCAAGTCTCTCGCCTGCACGCCCGGACGGCTTCACCATCGGCCCGGCCCGCGTCTTCGGGCCCTGAACCGTGCAGACAGCCCCCCTGTGCGTCACCCCGGAAACAGCATCGCTTCGACGTACGCCTCCTGGAACTTGACGTCCGCCGCGAGTTGCACGTGCTCGATGCGCGAGCGAATCTCCGGCAGGTCGGCCGCACCGAGGCTCTCCAGGAACAGCGACACCTTCGCCCCCAGCAGCGCCGTGTTGCCCACCGGGTGAACCCGCTCGGGCGGGCACTCCAGCAGACCGATCCGCCGGGCGCTCGCGCGGTTGATGTAGTTCCCGAACGCACCCGCCAGGTACAGCGCGGTCAGGTCCTCGAGCGTCGCTCCCCATTGCGCCAGCAGCAGCCGCACCCCGGCCGCGATCGCGCCCTTCGCCAGTTGCAGCTCCCGCACATCCTTCTGCGTCAGCCGCACGGGCCCGGCCAGCCGGATCTCGCCCACGCCATCCGCAAACCGGCCCTGCCGACGGATCCAGCCCCGCTCCACCGCGACCGCCACCGCATCGACCAGCCCGCTCCCGCAGAGCCCCCGCGGCTCGCCGCCGCCGATCACGCGGCAGTCCAGCCCGTCGGCCCCCGCACGCACTTCGTAAATCGCGCCGGTGGTCGCGCGCATGCCCATCGAGATCCGCGCCCCTTCGAACGCCGGCCCCGCCGCCGTCGACGCGCAGAGCAGCCGCCTGCGGTCGCCAATCACGATCTCGCCGTTCGTGCCCAGGTCAACCAGCCCCACCAGCCGGTCGCTCTCGTGCATGCGCGTTGCAAGGATCCCCGCGAGAATGTCGCTCCCCACGAACCCGCCCGGGCACGGCAGGAATTGCACCATCGCGTTCGGCAGGTTCCAGCCGAGCGATCGCGGAGACATCGTGCGGAGCCCCAGCTCCGGCGGCTCGAACGGGTACGCCGACAGCGGTGTCACGTCGATCCCGCAGAACAGGTGATGCATCACCGTGTTGCCGACGAGGCTCACCCGTGTCACCGCGTCCGCCGGGAGCCCCGCGGCCGCCAGCAGCCCCTCGACCATCGCGCCGATGGCGGTCCGAATGATCTCCCGCAGTTCGGCCAGCCCTTCTGGTGAGCAGCCGTACTGCACGCGGCTCATGATGTCGCTGCCACGTACGCCCTGCGGGTTCAGCCCCGTCTCGACCGCCAGCACCCTGGCCGTGCGGAGGTCCAGTACCTGCGCTGCCAGCGTCGTCGTGCCCACGTCCACCGCGATGCCGTATCCCTCCCGCGGCGTGAACGCGAAGGTCGAGTCGTCGGCCAGGATCGTCTCCGTCCACCGCCCGATCTCGAGCGTCAAGTCGCTCTCGGCCCGTGCACAGCACGCCAGCCGCCATCCGTCCGCCAGCTCGGCCTCGGAGAGCGCTTCCCCCTGCTCCTTCGTGACCGGCAGCGTGCCGTTCAGCACGCGGACGCGGCAGCCCTTGCAGTAGCCCTCACCGCCGCAGGGAAACTCGACCCCATGCGGGAACAGCACGTCCTGCAGCGACGCCCCTCGCGCGACCTCGAACGTCTCGCCCCGGGGCTGAAGGTGAATGCGCACGCGCTCGCTCATGATCCGCTCACAGGTCGTATTCGTGCGGCACGAACTTCGCACCCACCGCTGACTGCATCACCGTCGAAATGAGCCGCTCTTCCTGGTCTGGCAGCGACTCGACCTGCCGCGCGAGCTGCCCGAGCCAGCGCACCTCGCGCGGTTCCAGCCGCAGCCGCCCCGATGTGTGTGCCTCGCGCAACTCATCGAGCCCCGCGATCACCGCCCGCCGCGTCTGCAGGTACGGCGTCGGTTCCTGCACGATCTGCCGCGAAATCCGCAGCACCACGTCCGGCCGCAGCACCCACGCCTGCGGATCGAGGGACGCATCCGACTCGACAAGCAGGTCCCGCAGCTGCGCCGCCGCCCCGCCCTGCTTCGTGGCGAGGTTCATCAGCCGGCAGTCGTAGGCCAGCTGCTCGAGTGACACAACAGGGGCACTCGTGCTCAGCAGCCGCACGTTCTGCACCGACTCGTTGCTCCAGCAGTCGCACACCGCCTGGGCGATGTTGCCGACGCGGCTCAGGTGCGCGCACGCCGCCGTGCGGCCTTCCATCGAGATCGGCGCGCCCGTGATCGCCTTGATGTACGGGTTCTCGTAGCCGCAGTCCTTGCCCGGCCCGACGGCGCCCATCGTGTACGCGACCAGGCTCCGCGGCACGCTCGCCAGACGCACGAGCGCCGCGAACACCCGCGGGATCATCTTCTGCTCCGCCAGCACCATCGCCGTGTTGGCGAACCCACAGGCAGTGTCGCCCGACGGCACGATGCCGCTCGCGCGGCAGGCCGCCACGATATCCTTCCACAGGAACGCCATGTCCCGCGCGCCCAGCACACCCAGCGCGAAGACAACGCCCGGCAGGTCCGCGTTCGTCAGCGCCTCGTCGCACGACTCCTTGCCGCCGGTGGATTCGATGGCCAGCAGGTCCGCGCCCGCCTCGCCGGCCGCCCGGAAGAAGTCGAGCATCCGGTCCCAGTATTCGCCGCGTCGCATCAGCGGCGGGCGGATGTGATCGCGATTATCGTTTGGCGTCAGCCGCAGCGCGGTCTTGAGCCCGTGCTTCTCGTGGTACTTCTGCAGCGTGTCCGCGAGGATCCGCGTGAGCTCGCACCCCCACGCCGGGCGCGTTGTCATCGGCGGCAGTGTCTCGAATTCGACCAGCAGCGCCGGCACTTCCAGGTCCACGGCCCGCCGGCACGCCCCCTCGATCATGTCCTGGTACTGCCCCCGGATCCAGGCCCAGTTCTCCTCGTTGATCTCCACCGGCGGCAGCGTGAAATTCAACTCCGGCACCACCGTCCCGGCGCCGATCTCCACGCCGCGCCCGCACCGCACCGGCCGGGGCGACCGCCCGAACACGAATTCTTCGACACTGTTGATCGCCAGCAACTTCTGATGGCCCGACATGCACACGCTCCGATGCGAAAGCAGGACTCTGTTGAATCGGCCCGAATTGTCCCGAGATGATCTGCCCGGCCGCACGAAAAGATGCAGCGCCGCCGGCAAATCGGCCCAAAACCGGCCCGGATTGTAGCAGAATCCCACCCCGCCGTCGCAACGCCGCAGCATCGGGCAATCACCCGAGCCGCCGTGCGACCGACGTGCCGCAACGTGCCGCTGGCTACCAGCTTCTTCGAGATGAGGGGACACGCCCAGGTGAGGCTCTGGTCCCGGGCGCGCCGGCCCGAACGAGGGTGGCACGCACGGGTCTGTTTCCGTGCGTGGTTCTCAGAACTCACGCCATCCGCGAAGCCAGTTCAATCCCCGCGTAGATCTTCAGATCGACCACGCACCCCTCCCGCTGCCGCTCCTGGAGCCACTCCGCAATCCTCGTGAGCGCCACCTCGTGAACTGTGATCTCCTCGCTTCCGTCTCCGCCCCCGTCTCCCGTCCTGCGAAGCCCCCGCGCCAGGAACAGCGTGATGCACTCGTCCGACAGCCCCGCCGAAGACACCCCCTCCACCAGCCGCACCATCTCCCCCGCCGCGTAGCCCGTCTCCTCCTGCAGCTCGCGCAGGGCCGCCTCCTCCATGTTCTCCTGCCCCTGCCCCACCTGGTCACCGACCAGCCCCGCCGGCAACTCGATCACCCGCGCGTCCAGCGGCGGCCGGTACTGCTCGACGAGGACGATCTGCCGGTCTTCCGTGATTGCCACGATGCCGACGACGCCCGTCGTGCCCTGACGCGTTACGTACTCCCACGTCCCGCGCCGCACCACCTGGAGGTGTTTCCCGCACCAGACGATCTGCATCTCGCCGCTCACCATCCGCCCTCCCTCTGCACGTCGCACGACTGCATCACCTGAACCCCGGCCGCCTGCACTGCGCGGAGCGCCGCCGCGACATCCCCCGCGAGCAGCTCCACACCCCGGCAGCCGTCCTCGACCAGGTACGTTGCGAACCCAAGCCCCCGCGCGTCCAGCGCCGTAAATCTGACGCAGTAGTCCGTCGCCAGCCCGACGATGTACACATCCTGCACGTCGTAATCCGCGAGATACTCCGCCAGCCCCGTCGCGCGGCGGCGCCCGTTGTCGAAGAAGCCGCTGTAGCTGTCCACACCCGGGTCGATGCCCTTCTTGAAGACGCGCCGGATGCCGCGGACGTCGAGCCCCGGCGCCAGTTCCGCCCCCGGCGTCCCCTGCACGCAGTGGTCCGGCCAGAGCACCTGCGGCAGCCCCCCCAACTCGATCACGTCCCCCACGTTCCGTCCCGGATGCTGGCTCGCGAACGACCCGTGGTTGCGCGGGTGCCAGTCCTGCGTCGCCACCACCAGTTCGAAGCGCGGCATCAGCGCGTTCGCCACCGGGACAGTCTCGTCACCCCGCGGCACCGCCAGCGCCCCGCCCGGCAGGAAGTCGTTCTGAATGTCCACCAGGATTAGCGCCCGCATTCTCTCCTCCCGTTCCGCCCGGCGCGCACGCCGAGGCGCGCCTGCGCACCCTTCCAGCCGCTCATCCCGCCCCCATCCCCCGCGCCTCGAGGATCAGCCGCGTCCGCAGCTCGTGCAGGCTCTTCTCCAGCCCCGCGGGGTAGCGGTGCGGGTTGATGAACCGCCGGATGCCCGGGTGCAGCCGCGCGAGCTGCGCAGCGGTCCGCTCGCGCGACACCGCGAGCGCCGGCGGGTCATACACGCGCCTGCCGCCGCGGAAGACCGGCACCAGCAGATCCTCGTG
>CAZJTF010000154.1:0-3429 GCA_964548565.1 uncultured Planctomycetales bacterium
GAAGAGTGCTCTCCGCGTGACGTGCATGCATCACCCTCCGGAATATGAGCCTCATGTGGTCAGGATCGCCACGATGCAGGCGGCCGAGAACGTCGCCATCGAGCCGACGATCATCGCCTTCACGCCAAGGCGGGCGAGGTCGTGCCGGCGTTCCGGGGCCATGGCGCCAATCCCGCCGAGTTGGATCCCGATGGACGAGATATTCGCAAATCCGCAAAGGGCATAGGACGCGATCAGATACGAGCGCGGCGACAGATCCTTCATCGTGGCCAGGTCCGCATAGGCGACGAACTCGTTCAGGAATGTCTTGGTCCCGAGCAACTGGCCGACGGCCGCGCAGTCGCGCGGCGGAATGCCCAACAGCCATGCCACCGGCCAGAACAAAGTTCCAAAGACAAGAGACAGGCTCCAGGGTGTCTGGGTGTGCAGCAGATGCGTACTGGCCGCGCCGAGCAGGGCGTCTACCAGCGCCACCAGCGCGATAAAGGTGATGAGCATCGCGCCGACGTTCAGGGCCAGCATGAGACCCTCGGCGGTCCCGCGCGCGGCCGAGTCGACGACGTTTGCGTCCACCTTTGGCAGATCCACCTTCAGTTCGCCCGCGGTGAGCGGTTCCTGGGTCTCGGGCACGGCAAGCTTGGCCATCATCAGCGAGGCCGGTCCGGTCAGGATGCTGCTGGTGAGCAGGTGCGCCCCGATATCCGGCACGAGGTCCTTCAGCATGCTGATGTACGCCATCATGACGCCGCCGGCGGTGTTCGCGAAACCGCCGACCATGATGGCCATCAATTCCGAATTCGTCATCCGGTTGACGTACGGGCGGACCATCAGCGGCGCCTCGGTCTGGCCGACGAAGATGTTGGCGGCGTTGGCCATGGTCTCGGCGCCGCTCGTCTTCATCGACCACGCCATCACGCGGGAGAAAGCCCGCACCACGAACTGCATGATGCCCAGGTGGTAACCGATCGCCATGAGGGCCGAGAAGAAGATGATCGTGGGCAGGACTCGGAAGGCGAAGTTGTAGCCGGTGCGCGCAACCCAGGTGCGGTGCGGCTGGAATGACTTGTCCGCCCCGATCTCCCCGACCGGGACCTGGTCGGCGACCGCCATGGGTCCAAGGACGAATGCGGCGCCGCGGTCAGAGGCAGCCATGAGCCTGACGAAGCCCTGGTTGATGCCGCCGAATACCTGCACGCCGATGCTGGTTTTCAGCACCACCAGTGCAAACAGCACCTGCAGGCCCATGCCCCAGAGGACGACGCGCCAGCGGATCGCCCGACGATCGGAGCTGAAGGCGTACAGGAGGCCGATCATCACGAGGAGGCCAAGCAGCGGCTGCAAGCGGCTCATGAGCCGACATGATCAGGCCGAGAGGCGTGGCCGGCAAGGCGTCACAGCCGCCGCGTGAGGATCGTCACCTGTCGTTCGCCGAAGATTTCCGGCATCCAGGGCACCTGTCCCATCGGCTTCATCCCCGCGGCCTGGTAGAACGTGCGGGCGCTGTCCACGATGGCACCCACGCGGGCTTCCTGGTGGCCGGCCTCGCGAATGAAGGTGAACGCGTGCTCGAGCAGGCTGCGGCCGATGCCGCGCCGGTGCCAGACGGGATCGACGTACAGGCGGGCGATCTCGTTGCCGCTGACAACGAGCAGGCCGGCGAGCCGGCCGTCCTGCAGGGCGACAAAGTGCGGCAGCTTCTGCGACTCGCGGGTGACTGTCTCCTCGCTGGAGCGGTCGTCGATCAGGAACGCGAGTTGCTCGGACGTGAAGCCCTCGCGGGCGCCGACCCACCGGAAGCAGTCCGCGAGGATGCGGCAGACCTCCGGAATGTCGCTGGGATCCATGGAACGGATCTCGACCATGCCTGCTCCCGGGTCACGGTTCATGACAGACGTCAGCGGCCCTGTGCGGAACGGCAGTGTAGCCGGTCAGCAGATCCTTCCCGAGTCCGGCGGCAAATGCAAGTGCCGGTAAAAATGGAAGCGGTGGGCCGCACCGCTCGCCGACGGCTCAAGCGCCGATCGGACGAGTGGCGAGACCTACCGTTTTCCTGATGTGCCGTGAGGTTCTGGAACCTGCCTGTTACTTGCAGGCGGGCTTGCAGGCCTCGGTCTTGGCGACCGGGACCCAGATCGTTTCCTGGACCTCGCGGGCGACGCACCGCGTCACCGTGTACGGCACCTGCTTCGTGATCTGCTCGGGCACCTTCACCGTAACGGTGTAAGGCACCTGCTTCTCGACGCAGTAGGGCACGCGGTCGACGACCACTTCCTCCACCATCTTGCAGACGCGGACCGGCACGGTACGGACCTTTTCCTCGGTCACGGTCCGGCAGACCTCGTAGGTCTCGATCCGGGTCTTCTCTTCGGCGACCATCCGGCAGACCTGGACGGGCACCTTCCTGACGATCTCTTCCTCGACCATCTTGCAGACGCGGACGGGCACCTTCTCGCAGATCTTCTCGCGGACCATCTTCGTCTTGGTGACCGGGACCTGCTTCACGATCGTCCGGGGCACCATCTTGCAGACCTGCTCTTCGATGCAGCGGGTCTCTTTGACGGGGACCATCTTGGTGACCTTCTGCGGCACCTTGATCGTGCGGACCTTGCCCTCATGGTACTTGGTCTCGCAGGTGCAGGGGTCGAACGTGCAGGTCGGCGGGTCCTGGACGCACTGCTTGACCATCACGCACTCTTCGACTTCCTTGAAGCTGCAGACTTCGATCTTGCGCTTGACCGTCTCGTACTTTGGCTCCATGACGGTCTCTTTGCATTCCTTCATGACCGTCTCGGTGACGGGCTTGCAGACGTACCGGACGTTGGTCTTCTCGATCGTCTCCCACACCGGCTTGCAGACCTTCTCGCGGCACTCCTTCTCGATGGTCTCATACACAGGCTTCATGACCGTGTACTTGACCTCGCGCTGCTTGGTCTCGCGCACGGGCTTCGAGACGGTGTACCGCTCTTCCTTCTGGATGGTCTCCCAGACCGGCTTCGACACGGTCCGCTTGACCTCCTTGTAGGCGGTCTCCTTCTCGGTGCGGTAGCAGGTCTTCTCGACGTCCTTGTAGATCGTCTCGCAGACCGTCTTGTACTCCGTGAACTCCTTGGGCTCGTAGATCGTGCGCGTGATCGTGCGCTGCTCGTGCGGAGCGCACGTCTGTTTGCACGATTGCTTGCAGGGATCTTTCTTACAGATGTCACAGATCCCGGCCGCGGCGGGGCCCGCCGCCACCAGCAACCCGGCCAACACGGCCGGGAAAACCAGAAGCCGTCTCATTTCAGTACCTCCATTAGAGAAAAGTGAGGGTCCACCGCCTTACATGCCGGGCCGTGCGCATCCCACGTGCGCAAAAATCGTTCCCGTCCGGCTGGTTGCCCACTTCGTCATGTCTTGCGCCCCACTGCTCTGCCAGGGATGGCGTGACCG
>CAZJTF010000154.1:3529-15286 GCA_964548565.1 uncultured Planctomycetales bacterium
AGCGCGCTCCGCTTCCGCACAGGATGAGATTCAAATCACTTTGATGAGGATCATCGAAACGTGATCGGCACGTTCCATCGTGCCTTTTGATCGGAAACGGGGTGGGCCTGCGGATCACCGAGGCCCATCCGTTTATATTGCTGCTCAGATTGAGAAGGCAAACAGCGGTCAATGAAATGTGTGCGAAACACAGCCGCACGGTGCTGTATTCTGCTGAGCTTTGACGGGAAACTCAGCAAATGCAGCGAAAACGGCGGGTAATCAGTCCTGCACGCCTCAATTGCGGGGCACGCCACACACCTGACAGTTCGCGAGCATCCGCTCATCGTCATGAAGCCCGTCGGGCCCAGAGATCGAACTTCCCGGGCCGGCGCAGGTCTTACGGATGAGCTTCACCGGGTGCGCTACACGGGTTTACGGGCAGAATGGTCAGCGATTCCAGTCGAGAATCGCTCCAGTGGCCGCACTGGTGGCCATGGCGGTGTACTTGCCGAGGTACCCCGTCTTGTAGCGAGGCTCCCGGGGGTGCCAGTTCTTTCGTCGGGCGGCGAGCTCCGTTTCGGAGAGCTTCACGTTGAGCGTGCGTCCGGGAATGTCAATCTCAATCAGGTCTCCGTTCTCGAGGAGCCCGATTGGGCCGCCAGCAGCTGCCTCCGGACTGACATGCCCGATGCACGCGCCCGCCGTTCCTCCGCTGAATCGCCCGTCGGTGATCAGCGCGACGCTCTTGGCCAGTCTGGGGTTTCCCTTGATGTAGCTGGTGGGCGCCAGCATTTCCTGCATCCCGGGGCCGCCTTTCGGGCCTTCGTACCGAATAACGACGACATCGCCCGGCTTGACCGTGCCGCTGAGGATGCCCTGGCAGGCTTCCTCCTGACTCTCGAAGATCACCGCGGGACCGGTGAACTTCAGCATCTCGCGGTCCACGCCGGCGGTCTTGACGACGCTTCCCTCGGGGGCGAGGTTGCCATAGAGGATGCTGAGCCCGCCCTCCTGCGAGTAGGCGTGTGACACCGGTCGGATGCAATCATGCGGGTCGAACGTGTTCTTCTCGATCACGCTGAGGACGGCGGCGCCGCCGCGCTCGGCGTTCGCGGTGTACTTGCTGAGCTCGCTCCGGGCGGCCGTGCTGATGCCGTCCATCCGCAGCGCGTCGCCGCGGACGCGGATGTCGTTGGCGTCGATGTTGTCTCCGAGCGTCCGCCCGGTGACCGTGATGCATTCGGTGTGGAGCAGGCCCTTCTTGCCCCGGACGAGTTCGCCCAGGATCGTCATGATGCCGCCGGCCGCGTGGCAGTCCTCCACGTGGTAAAGTTTGCCGTTGTCACCCGAGGACGGAGCGAGCCGGCAGATGTTCGGCGTCTTGCGCGAGAGGGCGTCGATGTCCTTCATGGTGAAGTCCACGCCCGCCTCGTGGGCGATCGCCAGAATATGCAGGACGGTGTTGGTTGAGCCGCCCATGGCCATATCGAGCATCATGGCGTTTTCGAAGGCCTTGCGGTTCATGATCTCGCGGGGGAGCGGACCGCCCGCCCGGGCCATCTCTACGATGCGCTTCGCCGCCATGCGGTAGAGATCCTTGCGGTCGGTGCTCGTGGCCAGCATGGTGCCGTTGCCCGGCAGTGCGATCCCGAGCGCCTCCGCGAGGCAGTTCATACTGTTGGCGGTGAACATGCCGGAGCAACTGCCGCAGGTCGGGCAGGCGTGGTTCTCGATGTCGCGGACGGTTTTTTCGTCCATCTCGCCGGCGGTGTGCTGGCTGACGGCGTAGAACGCGCTGATCAGGTCGACCTTCTTGCCGTCGGAGGTGCGACCGGCCTCCATGGGGCCGCCGCTGACGAAGATCGTCGGGATATTGCAGCGTGCGGCCGCCATCATCATGCCGGGGACGATCTTGTCGCAGTTCGGGATGCAGATCATGGCGTCGAAGCGGTGGGCCTCGATCATGCTCTCGACGGAGTCGGCGATGAGGTCGCGACTGGGCAGTGAGAACTTCATGCCCAGGTGGCCCATGGCGATGCCGTCATCAATCCCGATGGTGCTGAAAATGAACGGGACCCCGCCGGCTTCGCGGACGGCGTCCTTGATGAAGTAGCCCACTTTATCGAGGTGCGCGTGCCCCGGGATGATCTCGACGAAGGAATTGCAGACCGC
Source organism: uncultured Planctomycetales bacterium (assembly GCA_964548565.1). Taxonomy (GTDB): domain Bacteria; phylum Planctomycetota; class Phycisphaerae; order UBA1845; family PWPN01; genus CAYLLT01. Next base: position 5,684 of record CAZJTF010000154.1, read on the forward strand.
GATGAAGGGCTTGTCGATGTCGGCGTCGGTGAAGTTGCCGGTGCCCTTGAGCAGACTACGATGGGGGGCCCGCTCGATGCCCCGCTTGATCATGTCACTGCGCATGCTGTCCTCGATTTCAGAGTCTGGGCTTCACCTGACGGAAGGTGGCCGCAAAAAGCGAACATTATAGCAGGAACCGGGCGGTTTTCAGCCCGGTGAGGCGCCCGGAGACGGAGCGCCGGGAGGCCCGCCGCACGCCACCTGCCACACCATACGACTCAGCGCGGGCGGTCGGCCCAATGCGTGGGTGATTGTGTAGTCGAGCAATTCGAAGCACGGCGGCGCCTGCTCGGCGGGCGAACGTTCCATTCGCAGCGCATCAAGGACGATCCCCGAGACCTTCCGTTTCTCGACATGGGCCGCCTCGCAATCACGGCAGAGGAGGCCTCCCTGCTGGGCGGAGTAGTACCCGGTGCGTCCCGGCGGGGCGGGGCGGTTGCAGGAGACGCAGCGCGTCAAGTCCGGCCAGAGCCCGGCCGCTCCGAGCAGGACCCGCTGGTAGGCGACGAGCAGCGGGAGCGGTTCCGCCCCCGCGTTGAGACCCTCCAGCAGCGCTGCCAGTGCGTCGAACACCTCCGGGTGCGGGTCTTCCTGTTCGGTCATGCCGGCGCTGATTTCGGCGGCGTACTGGGCGGCGTACCAACTGCGGAGAGTGCCGCGAAGACCCAGGTAGAGCTCCGACTGCTGCCACTCGGTCATCGTGCCGAGGCCATCGGGGCGGCTTCCCTTCAGAAACACGATCCTGCCGCGCTCCAGGAGATCGATCCCGGTGGCGAAACGCTTCTTCGTGCCGCGTCGAACGCCCTTGGCGATCAGGCGCTGCGGGCCATTTCCGCGCGTCAAGAATGCGAGCACCTGCGAGGACTCGGAAAAATCGAGCCGCCGGAGAACGATCGCCTGGTCCTGGATGGCCGCCATTGTTGTCACCAAGTCCGCTGCGGCCCGCGTCCGAATCCATGCGGGACCTGCGGGCACACTGTATCGCTGATGCGGGTGTGTGCTCAAACGGTGCGCAGCTTCGGGCAACGGGGACCGGAACGTCCGAAAAGTCGCGGCTCTGTGCCATCCATTGCGTGTCACCCGCGCGCTGCGATTTGCGCGCGCAAGAGTCTCAACGATGACCCGGACTTGACCGAAAAGAAAAAAGTACGGCAGGAAGACTGCCGGTGGGTGCGACCGTCGGGGTTCGCGCCCGGCCTTTCACGTTGCGCCGCACGGATGCACGCTGGATCGCCTCTCCGGGGCCGCCCGGCAGGTCAGGGGAAGAATCGCGTGTTGTGGCGTGCAGGCACCTGCTGAACAGGGGGCGGGGTATGGCAGATCGAAATGAGTGGGAGAGTCGTCTGGATGCTCTGGAGGCGCTGCCGATCCTCCCGACGCTGGCGCTGCGGTTCATCGAGTTGGGGAAGGACCCGGATGCCGAGCTGCAGGATTACGTGCGGGTCGCCCAGGGCGATCCGTCGCTGAGCGCGAAGCTCCTGGCGGTGGGGAATTCGGCCTGGATCGGAGCCCGGCACGAGATCCGGACGGTCAAGCAGGCGGTGGGGCTCCTGGGCACGAACAACGTCCGCGCGCTGGCGATCAGCTACTGCCTCGCGGGACTGCACAGCGTGTGGAAGTTGCCGCAGGAGGAGGCGGAAAGCTACTGGCAGGCTGCCCTCTGCAAAGCGGCGGCCGCGGAACTGCTCACGGAAGTGCGTCTGCCGAAGCGGTCCGAGGAGGCGTTCACGCTCGCGCTGTTCCAGGACATCGGCATCGGTCTGCTGGCGGCCACCGGCGGGCGGGAGTACGTCGAACAGCTTCAGGCCGTCCCCACCGTCGAAGAGCAGCTCCGGTACGAGAAGGAGCGGTTCGACGCAGACCACACGCAGGTCGGCGAGTGCATCGCTCAGCGTCTCAAGCTGCCGCAGCTCTTTGTCTCGGGCGTGTCGCTCCATCACGTCACGGGAAGCCTGACCAAGCCGCTGCAGGATGCCGACATGGCCCGGGCGGTCGAAGTGGCCGCGCTGCTGCCGCATGACATCCGATCCTGGAAGCCGCAGGACGTCGCCCGGCTCGAGGTGATCATCCACGAGCATTATGCCGACCGGTGGGCCAGTGTTTCCGAATTCGTGCAGCAACTCCAGACCGAGCTGCAGCGGCTTCTATCGCTGCTGAATACCACCGGGACGCCGCCAGACCTGGATGTGCTGATCCGCGAGGCCTGCGCCGAGAACGCCCGGTGTACGGCCACGCTCGTCGGGCAGGTGCAGTCGCTCGTGACGAACAACAACAACCTGGCCGCGGCGGTTTCCGCTCTCACCGGCGACCAGGCGGCTTCCGAGATGCGGGCGAACAGGGATGCGCTGACCGGGCTGCTGAACCGCGAAGGATTCGAGAAGCTGGCCGGTCACGTGCTCGAGAAAGCCTGCCGCGGGGAGTCACCGTTGGGCGTCGCGATGTTCGACCTGGACCATTTCAAGCAGGTCAACGACACGCACGGTCATTCCTGCGGCGACATGCTGCTCAAGACGGTGGCGGGGCGGCTTCGCAGCGAGGCGAGGAGCCTGGATCTGGTCTGCCGGTGGGGTGGTGACGAGATCGTGGTGCTTCTGCAGGGCCTCGGCGAGGCCGAATGCACGCAGGCGGTCGGACGCCTGCAGCACGCCGTCATGCGTGACCCTGTCACGTGGCGGGATCTGTTGATTCCGTTGCGGATGAGTGCCGGGGTTCTGTGGCGCGAGCACGTCGACAGCGACACCTCACTTCTGGAGATGATCGAAAAGGCCGACGTCGCCATGTACGAGTCAAAGCGGCTCCGGCAGGGCAACGTGGTGGTGTACGGGCGGGGGCAGGCTGCCTGCGCGGGCAGCGCGGCCTAGGAGCGGCTGCATCCATCGGATCGAGGCGCGGGGCGGCGGCGGGTGATCACCGCGGAGCCGTGCAGACGACCGGCGCTGCATGGGCAGACCCGGACACGGCATCATGGGTTACGGTTGCTGTCAGGCCGCACCGAGCGAGTTCGGCTGCTTGGCGTGCCGGGGCGGGAGCGCGTGGCTCCAGAAGTCGATCGTCCGGACGATGCACTCGCGGAACTCGTTGCCGTCATCGGGCTTGACCAGGAAGGCGTTGGCGCCCCCCTGCATGCAGCGGGTGAAGTCTGCTTCCGAATCGGAAGTGCTCACGACGATGACCGGGATCATGCTCAGGGCCGGCACCGACCGGATCATCTCGAGAACGCGGTAACCAGAGACACCTGGCAGGTAGAGGTCAAGCAGGACGATATCCGGCTGGATGGCGGGCTCGGTGGCGGCGCGGCTGAGCAGGCGGACGGCATCCTCAGCGTTGGAGAATTTCAGGACCTTTTCGATGCCGCGCCTCGACATCGCGCGTTCCATGAGCAGCGCGTGGGCAGGCGTGTCCTCGACGACGAGCACCTTAAGGTCGAGCGCGGGTGCGGGGGGCTGGGCGGGCTCCGGCGGGTCGGTCCACTCGGTGATCTCGTCACGATGGACACGCACCGCCGGCGGTGCATCCACGCCGATCATCACGCGCGTCCGCCCCACCTTGAGAACCTTGACGGTGATATCCTCACCGATCTTGATACAACTGTTCACGCAGCGCGAGATGACAAGCATCGGACCCTCCGCGTCATGCTTTGAAGGGACGGGGCTCGGACAGGTGCTCTCTTCCTCCGTCGTTAGTTGTAGGTTGCCGAGGCTCATCGGGGCAATCCGCTGGAGAGGACGCATCGGATTCAACGGTGGGGATGCTCCGAAACGTGGCTCCGCAAAAGGGCTCTGGCGGTTCAGGAATGGGGATAATCGCTCCTGATTGGAAGCGGTGCAGCCGCACATTAAAAAAGTTATTCCAACCATGTTTCCCGCGGCGCCGGCGGGGTCGGGCGTGTATCGGTGCACGAGTCAGCCCACTTGGCACGCGTACCTGCGGGTGGAAGCTGTGCGTGCCAAGGTCATCCGGTTCACGGGACCCGGAGCCAACCGGAGCACCGAGTCTTATGTCGGACAGGACTCCCTTCGGGCGCCCGGCAGCCTGGCCCGGGTCAGGCGGTCAGCTCGCCCGTCCTGTCGCATCGCGACGCTCGGCGGGCATCGGCGGGAGCGTGCAGGGGGCCGACCTGCCCTGAGTATCCTTTGCCCACGTAAGGGATCTGAGCGCCCGGGCGTATCAAAAAGCCACCCCGGCAGGATGTGCGAGGGTGGCTTGAGGATCTGAAACTGGACGTACCGGCCGCCGTCTCAGGCGAGCCGTCGCTTCATGAAGCCGACAAGGCCGAGGCCGACCATCACCAGTCCAGCGGCGGCCGGGGCGGGGACAACGGGTGGCGGGGAGATGTCTCCACCGAACGTCGCCCACTCCTCAAACCCTGCGTTTGCCACGTCAGGGACGCCGAAACTCGAGTAGAGGTAGAGGTACGGATTGCCTGTGATCGCGCCTTTCGGGATGTAGGCAAACATATCACCGTACCCGCTCCCGGGGTTCAGGTCGTAGTCCATCTTGACCGTCCCGTCGCCGTCCGTGCCGACATCCAGATCGAAGACCGGAGCTCCGAGCTGGCTGATGTTCGTGAGGGCGCCACTGGTCGACGAAAGATAGATCTGAATAGCATTAAGAGACAGCAGGGTAGGGTTACTTTGATTGATATCAAGGAGGAAGACGAAGTACTCGATGCCGCCGCTCGTCACGGTTGGTATGTCATTGACACGCAGCGAGTGAGTCCATTTCCCGGTCTTCTCGTCATATTCCGGCTTGTTGTTGTCCGTGTTGAGACCGTGCTGCGTTCCATTGGCCTGTAGACGAACAAACGGGTTAATGACGCCCGTGCCGGTCGAGCCATTATCAATCTGCAGGAAGTAGGCCCCATTGATCCAGCCGGAACTGCCGGCCGTGGTCAGGTCCAGCGTCAGGTTCGCGCTCGCCGATGCGGCGGCGACCCCCAGGACGGCCAAGGCAATTCCTGCTGCTTTTGAACGCATCATCATCTTCAGTCTCCCCTCAGAAGACGGCCTGAACGGAGCAGACCGGTATTCTTCGCGACGCAGGCGTACGACGCCCGCTACACGCGCTCCACTCGAGGTTTTGAATCGGATCTTCCGGCCAGCTGTGGATTATGCGCTTTTTTCGCAGGAGACTCAAGCCCGTCGATACTCCAAGGCATTTAATTACAAAGTCTTATGCGCAGAGACCACAGCGTTGTGCCGACAAAACTCAGGGCGTTTCGCGTGTAAGTGTCGCTTTTTCCGAACGATACCACCAGAAGGGAGATAGTTCTGTCGCAGGCGTCTCGAAGGAAGAACATACCGGGTCACTCCCAAACGTCCCCGCGTCACACACCAGAAACTGTGCGGCAGATTGACCGAATCCCCGTCCGGCCATCGCCCGGCTCCGTCATCTTCGACAGCGTTGCGGCATGCTCAGGACAGGGACCAGGGTTTGCGCATGTCGCGGATGCGGCAGAGGGCGTTGGCTTCGGGGTCGCCGGGGAAGGTCTCGGATTCCGGGTCCCAGCGGAGCTTGCGGCCGAGGCGGATGGCGATGTTGCCGAGATGGCAGACGGTGCTGACGCGATGGCCGATGTCCACGGGGAAGTAGGGGTCTTTGCGGGACTTCACGCAGTCGAGGAAGTCGCGGTGCTCGCCGGCGGGGTTGCCGGTGAAGTGGAACTCGTCCGGGCCGATGCGGGCATTCAGGATTTCGGGCGAGCTGGCCTGCACGGGGGCATCCCAACCCTCGTTGCCGACCCAGCCGTCGGTGCCGATGAACCGCATGCTCGGCTTGCCCGGGCGGCAGGTCATCACGACGCCGCCGGCATAGCGGTAGGTGACGTCGTAATCCTTGACGGTGTTGAACAGGCCCTCGCTCCAGTAGGTGCCGGTGCCTTCGACCTCGACGGGTCCGCCTCGTTCGATGTTCAGGGCGTACTGAGCGGTGTCGAAGAGGTGTGTGCCCCAGTCGCAGATGATGCCGCCGGAGTAGTCCTGGATCCAGCGAAAGGTGTAGTGCACGCGGTCCTTCGTGTACGGGGCCTGGGGAGCCGGGCCGAGCCACATGTCGTAGTCGAGCTCGGGGGGAACCGGCTGCGGGGTGGGGTCGCCGGCGAACTCCGGGTGCCGCGGCAGGATGACCTCCACGCGCTGGACTTTGCCGATACGGCCATTGCGGACCAGTTCGACCATGCGTCGATAGTGGCCGAGCGCGCGGTCCTCGGTGCTGGTCTGGAAGACCCGCTTGTGCCGGCGGACCTCCCGGATCAGGACCTTGCCCTCGTCGATGGAGTAGGTCGGCTTCTCGCACTGCACGTCCTTGCCGACCCGGAGGGCCAGGACGCTGATGAGGGTGTGCCAGTGGTCCGGCGTGGAGATCATGACCACGTCGATGTCCCGGCGGGCGAGGACTTCGCGGAAGTCCTTCGTCATGGCGCAGTCGGAGTTGCCGTAGCGGGCGTTCACGATGTCCCGGGCAGCCCGCATGTGATTGGTATCCACGTCACAGACGACCCGGACGCGGGCATCGGGCTGCTCGAGGTATCGCTTGAGGTTATGGGCGGTGCCGTGCGAGCCGGTGCCGATCATGCCGACGGTGATTTTCTTGCTGGGGGCTTCGGCCCCGAGAACGCGGGCGGGCACGACGTACGGCGCCGCCATCGCACCGAGGCCGCCGCGGATGACATCACGCCGGGTCAGGCTGCTTTTCATGGGTGAACTCCCGGGATAGCGCCTGCGGATGCTCCGGCCGGCGTTACTCGCGTCACGCCGGCGGCAGGACGCTTGCCACGTTATCGCGGGCGGGAGTGGCGATCAATCGAGCTCTCGGCGCCGTGGCTTCGTCTTGCCGGGAGGCCTGGTGCATCAGCGCGTGGCCCATGGCGCTTGCGGCCGGGGATCGGGATCGGCTTCAACTCGGTACCGCGGTGGGTTCGTCTTGTCAGGGCGCCTGCGGCATGAGTGCGCTTTCCGCCTGCGGCGGAGCGGGTGTGAGGATCCCTCCGGGCGGACGCGGTCACGGTGGGTTCGTGTTGTCGCGGCGCCTGCCGGGTGGGCCGTGGCTGGATCGCGGACGGGCGGGATCTTCGGATGTCAAAGAACGCGCTCCCCGGATGGGAGCTCCCGCCGGGGGAACACGCGGGCTGCTCCGGCGCGGAGCTTCGGCGCGAGTGCACCGCGGTGCGCAGGGTCGGCGGCGCTGCCGCGGGTTTTGGGAGCGGACGGGTCTGGCCGACTGGCGTCACAACCGGGCGGCCCGGCCGGCGTTTGGCTCCGTTCTGCGCATCGCGTTTCGAAGCATCCCGCGGATCGGGGATTCGGAGGTCGCAATCAAGACGCTTGAAGGCGGTTCGCTGCACGGCGACATGTCTGCGATTTTCATGGCGTCATCCCTGCAGAGAGAACACCGCAGCTGCTCCGCGGTTCTGCGGGGATGCGAAGCGCTGATGACGGCGGCCGCCGGGGAGGCCGCGGACCAGTTCAAGGGTGCGGTCAACGCGCAGCGGAGCAACCTGGGGGCGCTCAAGAAGAGGTCGGACGAACTGGCCGGCGTCTGCTCGCGTTACTCCAAGGTGATCCCTCCCAAGAAGTTTCGCATGGGTCTGCCGCCGGAGCTGCAGGCGAAACTGGACGCGGTCGGGATCTCCGAGGAGCAGTTCCGGGGGCTGGTTCTCGCGGCGTTCCCCACTGAGGACCTGTTCGTGCAGTACTGCTCACAGCTGGAGGCAAGCACCCAGGATCCCGACCTGCTGGTCAACACACTCAGAGAGATTCTCTCGAAGTGAATCCGTTTCCTGATGCCGACCGGCGGCCGGCGGATTTTCGGGCGAGGCCGTGGAGAGACGTCCTCGCCCTTGCTGTCGTCACTTCGGAGAGTCTGCCGCGCGTCAGATCTGGATAGAAAGATCTGCCTGCTCCCTGGTGCTGCGCGACCGGCTCCGTCAGGACTGGATTGTGCAGAGCCCCATTCTGGCAGGTGGAATTGTTTCGTTGACACCACGCATGGTGGCCATTACATTCAGAACTGGCCGGATACACCAGGCGCTTACATCCTTCCAGAACCAGGTCAGGCGGTGTGTTGCATATTAGCGTGCGTGCCGTGGGCAGATGAGGTCCCGCGCGCGTGCAGAAACGCTATTGAAAGAGGTGGAAAGTGGCCAGCATTGCCGCGAACCGATTCATCTGGTTTATCACAGCTGCATTGGTCCTGACAGGCGCGGCCTCCGTCAGTGAGGCCGGGATTCTCAACGGCCATGCCGGCGCCTTTGGAGGTGTCACGGGCAGCGTGCCCTTCAACAACGGCCTGGGTTTGAGCGGAACGATCGACTACGCCGTCTTTACGGCTCCCGTTTTCAATGCCAACTTCAACGGTCTCGGCTACGTGCCGGGTGATGCCCTGGTCTACGCGTACCAGGTTTCCGTGAGCGGCAATCTCGGTGTCTCGGCCGAGGTCGTGGGGGTTTCGAACCCGGCCAATACCATCGGCACGTTCGACATTGGTGATGTGAATGCGCTGTCTGCGTCTTTCACGCCGAATGCCCGCTGGCTGTTCGCACCGGAGATCCCGACAGGGATGACCACGTGGGGACTCGCATTCTCGTCGCGGAATCTTCCGATCGTCGGCGCGGCGTTGACGATCGACGGCGGAACGCAGGCGCTGGTAGCGGGGGTGCCGACGCCCGGCCCGGTGCCGCTGCCCGAGCCTGCATCGGTGCTGCTGGTGATCGCAGGCCTGGCGTCGTGCTGCTTGCCGCGATCCCGGCGTCGATGACGGGCGTTGCCGAGGCGACGAGGTATTCTGCCGCAGTCCATGGGTTGCTCCGTGCCCTGAGCCGCCGCAAGGCTGGATGGGAGTGAGATCTATGACTTTCCTGCGAAGTGAATCTGTCAGACCGGGTCTCCTGGTCGCGATTGGCCTGGTTGCGTCGCTGGGGCCGTTACAGGCAAGCGCCGGACCTCTGGCGACGACGAATTTCGCGCTGAATGATGGCTTCGGGCCCGATGCAGGACGCTGGCACGGCACCGTCGCGATTGCTGGTGCGGCTTTCGGAGATACGGCCGTTGCCGAGGTCGACTGGGCGGCTTTTCAGCATGGAGATTTCCAGCTCTATCTGAACAGCCAGGGCATTGCTCAGAGCGATCCGTCCGCTGCCGGAGAAATCGTTTACGTGTACCAGATCTCCTCTGTCACGTCGGCCTCGCCGGGGATCGACACGCTCACAGTCGGCGTCGATGCGGCGGACGGCCGTGGGACGGTCTCGGCCCCGAGTTTTGTCGCCACGGGGCTGGCCGCCTCGAAACCGCCCACCGGTGGCGGTGACAACACGACGTCGATGGCGTGGTTTTTCAATGGAACTGAACCCCTTGTCGGCGAGACAAGCGATCTGCTGGTTTTCACCAGCCCGTTCCTGCCGGAGTTCGATTTCCTGCAGATCAACTCGGGCCTGGGGGGGCCTGCTGTTTCCCCGCTGGTCGCCAGCATCGGAGACAGGCGGAACCGAATGATCCCGGAGCCGTCGTCGCTGGCGCTCGGCCTGCTCGGCTCACTCGGACTGCTTTGCCGGGCACGGAAGGGCCG
>CAZJTF010000155.1:0-15266 GCA_964548565.1 uncultured Planctomycetales bacterium
ATGTGAGCCTACCGAATCGCAGCCCAAGGTTCAAGCAGATCCTGCGGCAGACTGCGCCCTCCCATACCGTCAAGTTCCCCCGCCGGAAATGAAAGGGTGCTCACGCGTGCGCCGCAAATCCAGCACACCCGGCTCAGGTGACATGTTCCCTCCCCCGCCCGTCAGGGTACAATACAGCTTCGTCGCCGAGCCGTCCCGGACCTCCGCGGAGGGTGAAATGCACCTGGGTAGCCGCATCCTGTTCCTGTCCTGCTTCTCCGCGGTCATGCCGGCCTCCGCGACGTCCCCCCAGATGCTCGGCAAGGGTCACCGGATCATCCTGGAACATGGCATCCAGCTGCACGGCATGGTCTCCGACTTCGACCCGTTTCACCTCGACACCTGGCAGGACCTCGGCTTCACGGCCGTGCACTTCTTCTGGGATTCGCAGGTCTCCTGGCTCGGCCCGGCCCCCGGCATCCCATGGTGCCGCTGGGCCCGCAGCCCGGCCGAGACGCCGCCGATCGCAGGCGAAGCTCCCTACATGTCTCAGATGCTCGCCCTCCAGATCGGTGACGAGCAGGACCTGAACGACGCCGGCCTCCGCGCGAACACCGCCGCCTGGTTCGACAGCATTCGCTCCCGCTTCCCCGATACGGTCCTCTACTGCAACAGCTACGGCGGCCAGCTCACGAACCCGAGCCTCGACGATTTCATCCGCACATCGCGCCCCGACATGCTGTCCTTCGACACGTATCCCTTCCGCCCCGGCGTCCCCGGCAACGGCAGCCCGACCAATCTCTACGGCGACATGCAGCGCTATCGCAAGTTCGCCCTCGCCAGCGGACTGCCATACGCGATGTACACCCAGACCTTCCACGACGCGACCGTGCGCGACGCGAGCGAGTCGGAGCTGCGCCTCGAGTACTTCGCCGGCCTCGCCTTCGGCTACACCTGGTTCAACTGCTTCACGTACAACAGCGGCGCCACCTCGCTGTTCTCCGGCCCCGGTGACAGCAATCCCACCGCAACATCCGCGCAACTCAGGGAAACCCACCGCCGCGTCCGCATACTCGGCCGGACGATGATCCGGCTGCTCAACACGGATGTGCGTTTCATCAACGGCCAGTCCATGGGTCACGACGGCAAGCCTGTCTCCAACCCGACCCCGATCGACGTGCTCAACTGGCAGTTCGGCGTTAGCGATCCGTGGCTCCGCGGCTGGACCGTCACCAACACCGGCACGAAGAACAACGGCCTGCCGGGCGACGTCTGGCTCGCGTGGTTCAAGCCGCTCGACGAGTCCTTCGACGGCCCGCAGTACACGGGCGAGATCTACATGATGGTCGTCAACGGACTCTCCGCCCCGACGGGCGCCGCCGCCGACTGCCGCCAGGAGGTCCGCCTCAACTTCGGCTTCGGCACGTCAGGCATCACTGCGGTCCGCAGGCTTCGTCAGGACACCGGCGAACTCGAGCGCATCGAGCTTCCGGTCATCGAGGGTAGTGGCGGCCGGCGCCGGCTCACGCTGCAGCTCGACGGCGGAACGGGCGAGCTCTTCAAGTTCGACACAACCGCTCCCTTCATCGGCGTGGACCCCCCGGACCTGACTCCGCCGGCCAGCGTGTCTCCGTTCACCGCGATGCCGGCATACGGACGCGTGATCCTCTCCTGGCGCAACCCTGCGGACCCGGACGTCGCGTCCACCATGATCCGGCGCAAGACCGGCGGCTTTCCCGTGGATCGCAACGACGGCCAGCTCATCGCCGACAGACCTGCCACCCCCGGCAGCTTTGACACCGTCCAGGACACCGGCCTCGCAAACGGGACGACCGTCTACTACGCCGCGTTCGCACGTGACATCCACGGGAATGACGCTGCGCCCGCGACCGCGTCCGCTACGCCCCACGCCAACGGAGATTTCGACTTCGACGGCGACGCCGACCAGGAGAACTTCGCGTTCCTGCAGCGGTGCTTCTCCGGCCCGGACTTTCAGGTGCCCCCTGGCTGCAGCATGGCGGATATGAACGCCGATGGTGTGGTCGACGGCCTGGATGCCGCGCTCCTCATGACGTGCATGAATGGTGCAAATCTTCCGCCGGGGTGCTGAACACGGGCCAACCGGGATCAGGGAGTCCCGTCACAGGTGGGATCCGCTGGCACCGCCGGACCGCTCGCACAGTACACGAATGTCCCCGGCGCCAGCTCACTGCCAAAGTCGTCGCCGTCCACGTCGCTGTCGCCGTCGCGGTCATACGGCTTGCATTCGAGTGAGGCGGTGTCGCCGGATCCCGTGATGCAGGCCTGGAATGCGCCAAAGTCGTCCAGATCCACGTCGCGGTCGCAGTCGCTGTCGAAGACAGGGTCGCGCGTGCAGGAACAGGTAACCTCCGCACACGTTCGACCCGGTTTGTCCCACGTACCGGCGCAGTCGGCCAGCGTGGTCTCGGTGCACGACCCGTCCGGCGCACAGCAGGGGCCGATCGGCGCGGCGCAGGTGATATCCTCACACGTGAGCCCTGGATGGCTCCACGTGCCGTTACACGCGGACGCGGGCAGATCGCTGCAGCCACCGCTCGACCTGCAGCACGGGCCGAAGACGCTCGTGCCGGGCGGCGTCACATCGGCCCAGCTCAGCCCCACCCTCACCTCGTCCATCACCATGCTGTGTGCCGTCACGTTGTTCTGTCGGATGAAGAAGCAGTACACCGCCGGCGGCCCCTGGACGTTGTCCGTGGCGGGCCCGATGTCCATTCCCGTCGCGCTGAGCGGAAAACTCGTCCCGCCGGCCGTGTACGCGGGAGGCGTCGCGGCGCCGAAACTGTCCGGAGGCGGATTCACCCAGAGTTCATGCAGGTCATTGGTCGTACCGCCCTCTACGAACAGGTATCGCCCCACGATGAATACCGGCTCGCTGTCGGGCCCGGGCGTTCGGGGTGTGGGGTCGAAGACGAGCGGCGCGGCGGTCCTGTTCGGGCGGAGTCCGATGCGGTATCGCGTGCTGTCCGTGTCGTGCAGGCACACGTGGAGACGCGTCGCGGCACTCGTTGTGCCCGAAGCGTTCACCTCGTCCGGGTTGCGGTTGTTGAACCCCGCGAGGAACGCACCGTTCAGCGCGATGGGCGTCGGATCACCCGGATCCGTCAGAGCGATCACCCGCAGAATGAGTGAATAGTACAGCTCCCCGGACGTGTACACCTGCGCCTTGCCTTGCGGCGTCGGATCACCGATCCGGATGCGGTCCACCACACCGTTGCTCGCCGCGATGCCCAGGAGTTGGACGCTGTTGCCGCCCGAGTCCTGCAGCCCGCGGATCCAGAGGCTCTCCGCGGCAATCACGGCGTCGAGTGTGCTCGTCGTCCCGTATATACCGCCCGCGTACCACGTCTGGCCGGTGACGGCAGTCTTGCCGGGATACTCACCGTGCCTGCCGAGCGCATCCCCGACGGCATGGTCGAAGCTGTCGTACGTGGCGGGCGCCCCGAATACCTGTGCCGCGACGGCCCAGACCGCCAGCAGAAACATCGGCTTCATGACTCCTCGCTTCCGGCCGTTGGGCAGGAGAGCCGGGCCGACCGCCTGCACCGGCCCGCGTGCATGAACGACGATCAGCTCGCGCAGTTCGGATTCGCCGGAACGCCAACCCCCGTGTAACACCGCTGGAAGACGCCGAAATCATCCATGTCGACGTCGACATCCCCATCCAGGTCCTTTTCGTCGCATCCTGTCTCGAACGGAACCGCCGCTCCCGACGCGCAGTCCCTGAATGCGGCGAAGTCAGCTCCGTCCACGTCGCCATCGCAGTCGAAATCGGCCGCGGGTGCGCAGGCACCGATCTCGAACGCGCCTGCAAGCGTGGCCGGCGATTCGGGACAGGTGATCACCACCACGTCGCGCGCCCCCGGTGCGGTATTCGCCGGAATGTTGAAGTTGCCCGTGAGGTGGCCCGAATCGAGCACATCCACCGCCGTCGCGACGATGTCCGGTTCCCCGGTGGCCCGCAGCCGCACCAGCGTGACCCCCTGGACAAAACCGCTGCCCGTGATGCTCACCCCCGAGAGTTGCTGGCCCGGGGCCGCGGAACCCGGACTGATGTCCGTAACCGTCGGCGGCGTGCAGGGCACGTTGGACGTCACGTCGGCCCAGTTCGTTCCGATCCGCAGCTCGTCGAAGACCACCCGCGTCACCGCGCCCGTGGGATTGTTCGTGGTGTGGCCCTCGCGGAGGAAAAAGCTCCGGATCTGGTCCTGGTTGATGTCTCCGCCGGTGCTCACGAGCGGGTACGTCGTCGCTCCGTTGGTGTAGGGCGCCGGCTCGGTTGCACCGCCGAGCGATGCCTGCGGCGGATCAATCCACATGCGTGAGACGTCATCGCCCGTGCCCGGCTTGAACTCGTAGGAAACCACGACCAGCCTGGGCGTCGTGTTGGAACCCGCATCGTACATGTTCTGATCCCACACGATCGTTGATGCGTCGCCGGTGTCGCTCTCGATACCCACGTTGAACTTGAAATTCTCCGTCGTGCTGCCGTTCCGCAGACGGAGCCGGGCACCCGCCCGGGATACCGTGCACGAAGTGCCGCTGATGCAGGTCGGGTCGGGCGGTTGGTTGTTGAAGCCCGCGTGAAACCATCCCTGGCCGCTTCCGCCCTGGGCATGCGCCGGGGCGTCGATCACCTGCATGACGAGCGAGTAGTACACCGTCCCCCGGACGATCGCGCGGTACGGGCCCTTCGGCGGGGTCTGCCCCAGGTTGATCGGGCTGATCCGCGAGACAATCGCGCCGTTGCTGGCCGAGCCGAACACGACCACGCAGTGCCCGGTGGAAGCCGGGAGCCCCGGATACGACAACGTATTGTTCCCGATGAACGGCCAGTAGCCCTGCGCAGTGTTCCTCGCACCCACCCAGGCGCTCGGCGGGTAGACGTACTGCGCGGGGATCGGATTGACCGTGTTGTCCCAGTATCGAGGGTCACCGATGTGATAGTTGTACTCCGTCGGCGTGCTCAGGAACCACCAACCATCCGCACGATTGGTCGGCGGCTCGTAGGCGAACCCGTCATATACCATCGTCCAGGCGCAAACCTGTGAAGCAGCGATCAGGAGCAGCACGCCCGCAGCGGTTGCAGCCTTCCTCATGTCACTTCCTTTCCGGAGACGCGCCTCCGTGCGCACGGAGAATCAGTGCCTCCCTCCACATCGATTCAGACGATCCCATCGAGGCCGTCTCTTACGCGTGCCGACGTCTGGCCCACAGGAGTGGAAACGCGGCCACCAGCAGCATCAACGTTCCCGGTTCCGGCGTGACATCGGCCCACGTTGTGCCCACGCGGATCTCGTCGATCGTCAGGAATGGTGCCGGGCTCTGGCGGAGCAGGAGGCTCGCGATGTTGATGTCGGTTCCCGTGCCGGTCGTGCTGTCGGTAAGCGTGGCCCCCGGCGCCGAGACCTCTCCCAGGTTGCCGGGATTGATCCAGAGCCGCGCCACGTCGTTCTGTGCCCCGTCCACGATGTCCACCGCCGCCACAATGAACATCGTCTCGCCGACGTTCATCGGCCCGCTCCACGGGATATCGCCGACGGTCGTCGCACGGTTCCTGCTGATGCCCAGGTTGTACTTGCCGGCGTCGCCGGGATCAACGCGCAGTTGCAGCCGCGCCGCCACCGCGCTGGGATTGCTGGTCGTCGCGGAGTCTCCCGTGTTGTTGAGGCCGGTGAAAAAGCCGTTCGTCGCGCCCGATACGTCGTCCACGCGCAGCGCGAATGAGTAGTAGACGCTGCCGGAGCTGATCGAGGTGCTCGGCGCGGGTGTGAAGGCGAGGCGGTTCGACGCCCCCGTCAGGTTCCCGACGCCATTGATCGTGGCCGCGTTGCCGACCGGGGCGGCGATCGGCGCCGGAACACTCAGACTCCCCTGGGCTACGTTGATCGCGCTGGTGTCGCCGCCCGCGGAGGACTGCGCCGCCAGCCGCCACGTCGTTCCCGTGGAAGGATTCGCCTGCCCCAGCACCCGCTGCCCGGCCGTGTAGTCGAACGGCTCGTACGCCAGCAGGCTCGCCGAAGCCGACGAGCTGATGCAGAGCCAGACCGCTCCACAAACTGCCAGTAAAACCGCGCGTTTTCGCATCTCCCGCCTCCTGAATGAGAATTGTCGTTGCGTCTCTTTACCCTCACCTCACGGGCAGCGACCGCCCGCGTTCCGCTCCGCTTCTCCACACCCTCTGCCGGCACGAGCCCGGCGACCGTGCCGAACCGTCACCAACCCGCCGGGTTGGCCGGCCCCCACCGCGGGATCACCTCCCGGCCTCGTACGGTTGCCACGTGCCAGTCGCCGTACAGCGTGTTCTTCCAGGAGCGTGAAATCCCCGACGTGTCCGTCGAACCGGGCGGCAGTGCCTCGCCCCCGTGGATGAACGTCCACCCGGCCGCCGCCTGCCGCGACTGGTCCGTCGAGAGAGCCACCTTCTCCGGCGAGAGGTAAATGACTCCGGGCGGGATTTTTGGCCACCGCTGGTCCATCTTTGTCATGTATTCGTCGTCGGACCCCTGCCCCTTCGGAGCCGCAGCTCCCGGCGTGGCCGTCCGCCCGTCGGCGTATCTCCCGTTGGTGTCCAGAAACCGCCATTCGTCATTCACCGGCGGATTCGCGACCCACCAGTACAGGATCCGCCCCGAGTCGCCGCTGTTGCCATACGCCCCTTGAGCCAGGAAAAAGTTCGAAACTGTCCACTTCCGGAGGTTGTTCGCCGGGCAGTAAAAGATGTTCCCCAGCGCGCTCATTTTGTAGACGTGGATGAACGGGTGCCGAAAGGCGGTGTTCGCGGTGCCGGGCTCCTGCTTGTACGGGAGCTTCTCCGTCGAATCGCCCCACGACCCCGGCAGCGTCCCCCGGTTGTCCTGGGCGTACATCATCGCCGCGTAGCCCTGTTGCTTCAGGTTCGACTGGCAGACGGAGCTCCTGGCCTGCATGCGTGCCCGGTTCAGCGAGGGCAGCAGAATGGCGACGAGCAGAGCGATGATCGCCACAACGACAAGGACTTCGATCAGGGTAAATGCCCGCACGGATTGCTTCATGGCACCGCCGCACGCTGCCGCGCCGGTAACGCGTCACATGACGCTCTGCGCGGCTGGACACCTGGGATCAGTTGTCTTCATGCCACCCGGAGTCGGGAGGCCCTGCGTCTTCACGAGTCGCAGTTCAATCCGAGATGCAGAACTCCTTCAAGCGAACGTCCTGATGCTGAAATGACTTACGGCAGTATATCAGGCGTCGCGGGACGCATCAAGCTGTTTCCGCACGCCTTGCCGCCGGAGAGCACGATTTCCCTCCGCTGACCGTCGCGGAGGGCCCTACCGCAGTCTCCGCAGAATATCCCAGTACGCCCCGCGCGCCCCGTTCGCGATCGCCTGGCTGAGCAGCATGTTGTCGTTGTAGTTGTGGTCGCCGCCGGCCCCCGCGGCCCCTCCGTCCTCGGCCGGCGGGAAGAAACGCGCATCCCGCCCGATCAGCTCCCGGATCACGAATGCCGGACGCGGGCCAAGCTCCGCCGAAATGAAGAACGTCGGCCGCAGCAGGTCCACCGGCCCGTCGTACCGCCGCCGGACCTCGGGCGACGTCTCGAGCCGCTTCCGCGATCGCAGTCTCTCCACCAGGCCCGTCCCCGGGTACAGCCGCACGCCCACCGCCGCCCCGACGCAGTCCGGATCGATCCGCCGCATGAACGCGACTGTCTCCGCTGCCGTCTCCGGCGTTTCGCCCGGCCCGCCGAACAGCAGGTCCATCATCACCGTGATCCCGTTCGCGCGGCAA
Organism: uncultured Planctomycetales bacterium; assembly: GCA_964548565.1. Classification (GTDB taxonomy): domain Bacteria; phylum Planctomycetota; class Phycisphaerae; order UBA1845; family PWPN01; genus CAYLLT01. The sequence continues at coordinate 7,789 of CAZJTF010000155.1, forward strand.
AGCCGCACCGCCGCCCCCAGGTTCTGCGGCCCATGCGGCTGCCGGTACGTCTTCAACATCGCCGGTGACGCCGAGTCCCCGGTGAAATTGATCCCTACGCACCCGGCCCGCCGCATCAGTTCCGCCAGTTTGGCATCGAACGGCACCACCGCCAGGTACGCGTACCACCGGACGCGTTCGCCCAGCCCGCGCCGGATCATCTCCTCGCATACCGCCACCGCATGCCGCCGCGGAACGTTGAACTCCGCGTCGCATGTGTGCAGCACGTCCACACCCTGCGACAGCAGCGACTCGATCTCGTCCACCACCAGCGCCGGGTCCCGCAGACGTGATACCGGCCCCTTCGCCGCCGGATCCGCGCAGTACAAGCATCGCCGCGGGCAGCCGCGCCGCGTTTCGAAGCCCCCCTGACCCCCCATTCGGAAGTACAACGCGTGATCAACCGCATCCCGGGCCGCCGGCCGGTCAATTCTCGCCGTCCACGCGGGCGGATTGACGCGCAGCCGCTCCCCGTCGCGCCAGATGAGCCCCTCGACGCGATCGTAGGGCCCACACCTCTCCACCGCCCGCGCGAGCTGGACCATCGCCGGCTCGCCGTCCCCGTGAACGCCGAATTCGACGCCGGTTTCGCGGAGTGCCTCGTCCGCGAAAATCGAGAAGCCCACGCCTCCCAGCACGATCGGCGCATCCGTCACGCCCCGGATGGCGGCGATCATCTCCCGCAGGTCCGGGACGAACCACTGCGTGCTCGGCCAGAAACAGTCGTCGGTGTTGCGAAGCGAAATCCCCACCAGCCGCGGCTGGCGCGACGCGAAGTAGGCCGCGATCGACGCCCGCGGGTCCGCCACCGGCCCCAGGTCGAGCACGTCCACCTCGATCCCCGCCGCCCGCACTGCCCCGGCCAGGTAATCCACGCCGATCGGAGCGATGAGCGGCCGCATGCGGTTGATGTTGACCAGCGTCAGCATGAAATGCGCCGTCCGCCGTGAATGTTGCGCCAAGGTGCGCCGCACCGGACAACGTGCCCGCCCCGGCGGGTTCCCGCACGACCCGCCAGTATACACCGATGCACCGCCAGGGTGTCGAGTTACTCCGACCGGAGGCTCACAGCGCATCGGAACCCGACCGTCGCGCACCGGTCCAACCCCGGCCACATCCGGATAAACTTGGCGTGGTACCCGCACGGCTGCGGCCCGCCGTCTGCGTACCAGATGCTGCCCGATGCGCGCAACCACCCGCCTCCGCGGAGCATCAGAAATCGCGTGTGGCCGTCATTGCGGCAGCTCTCCGTCAGCTCCCACACGTTTCCGGACATGTGGTAGCAGCCGAACGGGCTCCGGCCCTCCGGCAGCGAGCGCACGGGCATCGTGCCACGACCGCCACGGTTGCACCGCGCTGCATCGAAAGCCTCCCCCCACGGCCACATCCGCCCGTCCGCGCCCTGCGCCGCCAGTTGCCACTCCCACTCGGTCGGTAGCCGCTTTCCGGCCCACCGGGCATACGCCCGCGCATCGTCCAAATCGACGTACACCACCGGATGATCCGCCAGTTCTGGCGGCATCTTCCCACCCGGCCAATGCTTCAGAAAGTTCTCCGCGACCGCCGGCCGATAGCCGCTCTCGTCGAGGAAACGCTTGAATTCCGCATTCGAGACTTCCGCCTCGTCCATCAGGAACGGTGCGATTTCGATCGGCCCGGTATCGTGACGAATCCGCCCCTGGAAATCCGACCCGAGCAAGAAATCAGGCCCCCACCGCTCCGGCGCCGCCCCCGGATCCGGGTAACATCCGCATTCCCGGCGGATATGCTCGACCCGAAACCGATACCGCCCGCCCGGCACCTTCACCATGCCCGCCGGGATCGCGGCCGACGCGCGACGAACCGCCTGCCCGCCAGGCGCCCGCTCCGCCTCCACCACCGGCCGGACATGATTCCGCGGATCTTCCGCAGGAGATATCGCCACCCCCGGAGCCGGGCCAAGCCGTCGCACTAACGCTTCCGCCGAGCCCGCCGGCACCGCCGCGATGCAGCCAATCCGCCCGCAGTCCGCCACCACGCGCACCCGACCCGCACCCGCCGCTTCCACCCGCGCCGGCCGTGCATTCCACGCGTCAACCCACGCCACGCCTTCCCGTGCATCGACCTCGATCAGCGGCGCATCCGCGACGCTCTCCCCCATGTTGCGCAGGGTCCAGACCGTGGCGTCTTCCCCCGCGGAACCCTCCCACCGGTGGGCAAATACGCCGTCCCGCAACGTCGGTACGAAGGGTACCCATGCCTCCGACGCGAAGTGCCCCCGAAACAGCCGCAGGATCCGCGACGCGTGCCTCCACCGCGCGCGATCCTCCACCCTCCACGGGTTGAACGACCCGAACACGTTCTCCCAGACGAGTATCCCGCTGCCGTTGAAGAACGCCGCATCGATCTCGTCCGCGTGCGAGGCGTCCCACCGGCGGATCTGGTGCTGCATGTGCCGCGGCTCGATCCACTTGAGGTGCAGAAGCCCCGGCGGCACGGGATCCGTCAACCATTGCGCCCACGACAGGCTCAGCAGTCCGAGCTGATCGATATTCGGATGCCCCTCCGGCGCGAGCACCACCCCCGCCCGCGCCGCGTCGAGTTTTTCCCGCAGCACGCGCGAACTCGCCGCCATCGTGTCGAGAAAAATGCCGTCCGCTTCGATCGCCGCGACCAGTTCCGCAAGCGCGTCCTCGTCCGATCGCTCCTCCCGTCGCGTACCTGTATCCCACGGGTTGTAGTCGATAAACACCCGCACGCCGCGCGCGTGTGCCCTCCGCACGACCTCGCGCAGGTCGTTCAATCCGCCCGGCATGTCGCGGTACATGTCGAACTGGTTGCGATCGTCAAACCCCAGCCGCGGGTACCCCTGCCACAACACGAGGATGTCGTACCCGCCGAACGCCTGCTCCCCGTCCTCGAGCAGCGCCTCCAGCGTGTACTCGCGCTCCGGATCGTAGAACGACCGGTCGTACATGAACGTGAAATGACACGTGAACGCCCCCGACGCCCACGCCATCTCAGACCGGTCATAGATCGACCGATCAAGCGGTCCGGGCGCCGCCCCCGCAACTGCCGCCCGCGTGACGGCCTGCATCCGCTCCTCGTCCGCCACGCGCAGCTCGAACCGCCGGATCTCGATGGTCCGCGGCGTCCCATCGTGCGTCGCATCCATTCCGACAATCGGACGCGCCCACGTCGCCCGGGCGTCGAATTCCGGCACCACCACCGTCTTCGACAGTGTGTGCCACTCTCCGTCCGCCGGGCATGTCAGCGCTTCGACCACGCCCGACCAGCCCGCCCACGCCCCCGTCGCCCGGTCTCGGAGGTCGAATGCCACGCACAACGCACCCTGGCCGGCCAGTCTCCGGGCGTCGCAGCGGATCTCCAGCTGATCCCCCGGCCGCAGCCCGTACACCGTCGCTACCGCGTCATCGAGCCGCATCCATGCCCGCACGCCTTTGAAATCCAGCCGCATCACCCGCGCCAGCGTCCCCGCGCGCACCCCCTCGCGGTACTCCCGCACCGCCGCCAGCCACGCTCCGTGATCCTGCCCGGGCAGAGGAGGCGCGATATAATGCGGGCTGATCCGCATCCCTCCCGGCACCAGCGGCGCCCAGAGGGCATCCTCCCCCGGCACGAAATGGTCCAGCAGATTGACGCCCGCCGGGTCCGGCGCGGCAGCGATCAGGAGAGAGAGAAGACACGTCACCATGGCGCGCCCACAGCGGGCAGACGGCAGGACTGAGCGGAGTGATGCCTCATTCGCCCACCATCACGCGTTTACCGTCATTCGTCATTCCGTGCTTCGTCATTCCTCATTCCTCGCTCCCCCGAGCTCCGGCTCCTCCAGCGGCACCGGGCAGACGTTCTGCCGCTTGCAGCCTGTACAGAACCGCCCTTCCCACAGCGCATTGAACTGCTGCAGCACGCCGTCGATCAGATCGGGGCTCCGCGTCCAGATGCCCGCTTCGAAATTCCGCCGCCCATCCGCCTTCGCTCCGAGCCCCGCGCCCGTCAGGTTCGCGCTCCCCAGGTACATGGCCGCACAGTCGATCACCACCGCCTTTGTGTGCAGCCGCGGACATCGCCGGATCGTCACCCGCTCCGGCAGCTCCTTCCGCAGTTCGCGCAGGGCCGCGCTGCTCGGCACGCCGCTGTGCAGCACGCGGATCTCGAGCCCCTCCGCCGCCCGCCGTCGCATCATCTCGATGATCGACCGCGCCCCTCGTCGCCCCGGCACCGGCACCAGCATCGCCTTGAAATCTGCCGTCGCGATGTCGATGCTCCGCTCTGCCCGCAGAATCCCCTCGCGTACCACCCGCTGAAAGTGCGCCGCATCCAGCACCAGCTCGACAGCCCCGCGCGCCGGCGCGGGCTCTGGCTGCAATGCCGATCTCGAAACCTTCCGTGCCATCACCAGCTCATCGGGTTTCCGCTGCGGAGTCCTGCAGTGTTCCCAACGAGGGTGCATCGGCAGGGACGGCGTGTGTCAGGCGCGTCCCTCGTGCCGGCCGATCTGCTGCGTGATGCTGGGGTCTGTAATCTTCGTGTCGTCGGCGAGCAGAAACGCTTTGCTCAGGATGATCGCGAGCGTCCCGTCCCCTTCGAACGGCAGGAACACCTCGGTGCGGCCGTCGCGGGAAGGAGCCTTCACGATGCACAGGTACTGATCGTCAGGCTCCATCAGAATGTTGCCGCTGCCCAGGTGAATCTTGTAGGTTCGCAGGTCTCCACTCACGACCAGAAAGCGCTCGGTCAGCGAGCACCGCTCGGCGATCTTCAGCCGCGGCACGAGATGCTCGAGCACCTGCCGCCGTGTCTTCGCCGACTCCGCCAATTCCCCGAACGAATAACTCTGCCAGTAGTCCCGGTACCGCCCCTGCGGCCCTCCGTCCGCCCACGTGGGGTCGTTTCCGACGCTGGCCACCCCGACGAACAGGTCCACATCCCGCATGACTTCGGTGAACACCAGCGTTGGGATCTGCTCCAGCGGAATCGGCTCGGCATTGTCCTCCGTACGGCGCGTGTGGTACTCGCCCCCGCTCGCGTGCGCCGTCCGCGGAGCCGAGTCAATCGCGTAAAACCGCACCTGGTCCGTGGTCAGCCGGTAAAATGTGCCCGTTTCGTTCGTGTCAGTGCCGTAGTCATCGCCGACCCCTTCAATCCAGAATTCCGCCCGCAGGCCCCACTGCGGCAGCGCGCGCGACGCCGGCGGAAACTCCTGGTCCACCAGCAACCGCAGCTGATTCCTCCACCCGCGGGCCGCGCAGAGCGCGTTGAACTGGTGCTGCCGGATGATGTGCGCCGCGTACCGGTTGGAGTAGACCCGCGTCGCCCGCTCCGCATCCGTGAGCAGGTACACCTCCCGGTGCGCCTGCTTGAACGGCTGGCGCACCTGGTGCTTCTCCAGCCACGCGCGCCAGCCGAGGATTTCCTCGCGCTGGCTCGCGATCGGGTGCCACAACTCGACCTTCGTCTGCGCGCGGGGCCAGGCAATCGGCTCGTCGGAGCGGCTGACCAGCTGACCGTCCAGGAAGATAGCATCCGCGCGCCGATCCCCCTCCGACAGCCGCCAGATCAGGCGCCGCGCGAGCGTACCCACCAGCGGATGGTCGAGATACCGCTCCCGCCACGTCTCGAACGCCCACGACTTCTGCTGCAGGTAAAGCTGGTCGATCCGCTCGCGCTGGGCCGGGAGCATCCGCTGGATGTCCTTGGCCGCTTGCCTGAGTTCATTGAGATCCGCCGCGAATTCCTTCTTCACGGCCGCCGGCACCGATTTGGCGCGCCGCTGATCCGCACGAATCCAGGCCAGCTCCGTACCTCCCTCCGGCGTCACCCGCAGCTCCGCCGTGTGCTCCCCCAGCGGTTCGCGCCGGACACCCACCTCGGTCATCCCGTACGACGGAACGCCCAGCTCGTCCACGTCCTCGCGCGCCATTCCCAGCCGCTCCGCCGTCGCAGTCAGCGCCTTCTCAATCAGTTTCTGTGCCGTCCCGAACTTCACGCGCACGCGGAGAATCGCAAGCTGCCCCAGCCCCTCCATGCCCGGCATCCGCCCCAGCGCCCAGACGCATGCGTTCCCGACCTTCACGAGTCGCGGCCCGATTCCGGGCACTTTTTTGTACGAACTCATCGCCAGAGACATCAGCGCGCGGGCAAGGGCCGCGTCCTCCCGGAGCCCGCAGTACCAGGCAAGCCCCTTGAGGATGTCCGCGTGAGGCTCGCAGATGAGCAGGTCCGCGTGCTGACCCCACTGCACCCGCTCCAGCGGCTGGGTCCGGGGCTTGTCTACAAGCGGAAACCACGCGCTCACCAGCCCGCGAAAACGCTCGGCCCCCACCTTCGCCAGGAGATCGACGGCCATCTTGATCCACTTTTCAGACGGCGATCCACTCTTCGCGCCCTCGCAGTGCGCCAGCAGCGCTGCCCAGCCGGCCAGCTCGAGTGGCTCCATCGCCTTGAGGTCCGCCAGCGCCCGGTCGGCCCACGCCTCACCGCGATAAATGTGAATGGCAGGCCGGGGCTGTTCATCCGGACCGGCACTGCGGGCTCCGGCGTCTCGTTCCGCCGCGTTCATGAGCACTCCCTCCGCGGCTTCGTTTGAGGGGCCACCTCAGACGATCGCCGCCATCTGACGCAGGCTCAGGATCGTCCGCCTCTGTGCGGCCGCACCACTGTTGCCCGTCCTGACCAGCGTTTCCCGATCCATCGCGTCAGCGAGGCGGTCCATCGACTTCGCCAGCTCCGCCGTCACGCCGTGCTCGTCAACATACCTGCGTACCTGCTCCAGGAGCGGCGGCAGGTACCGGTGGGATTCCTGGCACACCATTTCAAAGTCCGCGATCCGCCCCAGGATGAAGGCAAGATCACTGCTGGTAAAAGGCAGCGGTCGTCTCAGCGCCTTGCGTATGAAGGCGATCGGTCGGGCCGGCCAATTCTCCACATCGCCCAACGTGATGTATTGCCAGTACACCTTTCGTTTCGCCGCATCGTGCAGATCCGCTCCGGACAAATGAAATACCGGTGGCGCAAGGTCGTTACGGAGCTTGCCGATTCGATCCGCGACGATCCGCACCATCGCCACATGCACTGCCGGATCCGCCTTCAGGGCGGCGCGACCATCCGGGTGCTTGAACATTTCCTCGAATTTCAGCCGCTCGAGTTTCAGCAGCAACTCCTGCGCGACTACTTCAGGCTCCGCAACGACCGCCGGCGCGGCCGTCTTCTTCTTCGTGCCGCTTCCCGGCCGGGAAGTTCTGCGGGGTGGATTCGGGGATTCAGCCCTCGTCCTTTTCGCCATGTTGCACCTGTCGGTCAGAGAAGTGTGTCGTGGTGTATAAAAAGTGCGTACGGCACAGGCAGCTCGAAGATCACCCCCCCACCAGCGGCACCAGCTTGAGAAACGCAACGTCCGTCTGCGGCGTAATCACGATCTCCTCATCGAGGTTCGTGGC
>CAZJTF010000156.1:0-15235 GCA_964548565.1 uncultured Planctomycetales bacterium
GCGATGAACCGCCTCCTGCAGGCGGAGAAGCTGCGAACCGGCGCAGTCCAGCCCAGACTCGTCGAGACCGATCTCCGCTCGCTCGTCCAGGGCATCGCGCGGCAGTTCCACCAGGAGGCATGCGCCAAGAATCTGCGCCTGGCAGTCGAGGTGGATGACTCCGTCCGCTGCCGGACGGACAAGGAACTGGTCCTCCTGATCCTCCAGAACCTCGTCTCGAACGCGGTCAAATACAGCAGCCAGGGCACCGTCGAGGTGTCGGGCAGGCAACTCGACGAAAACCGGGTTCAACTCACCGTTGCCGACGAGGGCCCCGGGATCGCCAAAGAGCGGCTCGCGACTCTCTTCTCGCCGTACACGCGCGGCGACACGCACGGCCGGCCTGGCGTGGGGCTGGGGTTGTTCATCGCCCATCTGGCGGCACGCGTGGTGGGCGCATCATTATCGGTGGAAACAGAGTGCGGGAAGGGAACGCGGTTCCACGTGAATCTGCCCGCGTGACGCGCCGCCGGATTACTCCGGCGCCGAGGTCGTGGTCGCGGGCACACGGAGGTGCTCGTTGAAGAAGTCGACGGACTGCTGAAGCGTCCGCGCGAGCAGCGGGTCCTTCCAGCCGTGCCCCTGTACCGGAAGCATCTCCAGGCGATTCGGCACGCCCGCATCCGCAAGGCGCGCGTGGAGGTCCCGGGCAATGGACGGCGGCACGGTCAAATCCTTACCTCCCTGGAACGTCAGGATCGGCGGGTCGTCCGCGCTGATGTAGGTGATCGGCGAGGCCGCCTTGTAGGCGCCAGGCCTTTCGTCGACCGTGCCCTCCAGGAACGGGACGAGGTACTTCCGGACGGCGAGTGCGGACCAGTCGCGCGAAGCCAGGTTCCCCGGGCCAAAGAAGTTCACCACCGCCTGCACCCGTGGCGACGTCCCGAATTGCGGCGCGTCGTCCGGCCCGAAGCGGTTTTCGTCCGTGGTCACCCCCACCAGGCAGGCCAGGTGCCCGCCGGCGCTGAAGCCCATGACGCCGATGTGTTCGGGATCCACGCCGTGGGTCTTCGCGTGCGAGCGCAGCCATCGCACGGCGTTCCGCACGTCCGCGGCGGCTGCCGGGAAGGGGTGTTCCGGTGCGAGGCGGTACGACGGGGCGACTGCCACAAAGCCGCTGGAGGCGAAGAACCGCAGGTGCGGGGCCATCCCGCTGCGGCTCCCGGAGATCCACCCGCCCCCGTAGAGGCAGATCACGCCCGGGCGGGCTGGCGCGCCGTCCCTGGGCCGGGCGATATCGAGGTTCAGCACCTTCCCCTGGGGCCGGAAGTAGGTGATCCCGGTCTCGACCCGCACAGAGTCATCGGCGGCCAGCTGTGTGTCCCCCGCCGCGGCGGACGACAACAGCAGGACGATCCCGGCCAGAGTCACGATGAGTTTGCGCATGCGACTACGCGTAGCGTGCGCGCCCCGCCACGTCAAGGCGACGTCCTCAAGAGCCGAACCCTGTTTCAAGGTCTGCCGGAGGTGGTTCTGATCCAGCGGGCTCGCCCCGACGGCGGCCGTGATGCGCCGGGCCGGCACCAATCCTGCATCGCGACCAGGGAGAGCCCGGAAAGAGCAACCGATCTGAGTGTCAGGAACGGGGCTGCGGCGAGGCTCCTCCGCCGAGGCGAAGGAGGTCTTCCGGCATGAGGTATTCATCGCGGATTTCCTCTGCGAGCGTCTGCAGATCCGGGAACACGAGCGATCGCCGCAGGCCCAACAGGTACAATTCCGAATCGAGCTCGCGTTTCGCCCCCGCCGGGATTGTCAGGCGCGCGAGGAACCGATCACACCGTGGCAACGCGTCCAGCGCCCGCGGGTTCCCGTGAATCGTGAAGCGGCTTTGCTGCAGCGTCATCCGGAGATCAACATCCTGTCCGATGACGGCAACGATGCTCTGCCCGGGGAAGACGCCCGGTTCCGTTTCGCCCCCCGACTGCCCTTCCGAAAAAGCCTCGCTCAGCACGTTGCGCAGCGATGGATTGTTGAGGAACTCGATCTGCTCCTTGCCGCCCATTTCGCGGTTCAGTCCGGTCGGAGAGAGCACCCAGACCAGGCGCTCGTGCGCGGCATCCTCTCCGGAGAGCGCGAAATAGACCGCCACCAGCGGTGACTCCGTCCAGTCGAGCAGGCGCGTCGGCAGGCCGAAGTGCTGCATCAGGCACAGCCACCGCGCGAGGTCATCGGTATGCGGGCAGGCTACGTACCGCATCGGTGCGCCCAGCCGGAAGCGGTGCACCATGCTGCGTTCGTCTTCGGTCGAGAAGTGACGGTGCAGGAATGGCCGCAGATCCGGTCCGGGATCGGGTTCGCCGCGGAACCAGAGTTGGATCGTCCCGAAGCGCTCGCGAAGGGACTTGATCCCCTGGATCAGGCTTGGGATGTCCGTAACCGAGATATCCACCATGCCGCGTCGCCACGCGCGGCCGGTCAAGGGCGCCACGCCGGCGACCGCGCGCTGATTGTTTTTCCGCCGGCTATGCAAATCAAGCACCCGCTTGAGCTTTCCCGCACGATCGGTACAGTTCCGTTACCGCAGACACCCGCGCGGTCAGGCCGGAGCACACGATGGCGACAGATGGGTTACTGATTCCCGTTCGCAGGTCCGCACCCGCCGGCGGTCAATTCAAAGTGACCCCGGACGTCACGATCGCCTCGCGGCTGGACATTTCCGCCGCGCAGCAGCAATTGGCGGATGACCTGGCGGCCCACCACGTTCGTCTCCAACCGGTCGAAGCATCAGAAGCCGCCATCCGCATCCTGCGCGACCGGCAGATCCGCGGACCCGAGGCCTACCGGCTGGTCGTGAGCCCCCGCGGCTGCGAGATTCGCGCATCTGGCCCGGCCGGCGCCTACTACGGCCTGCAAACGCTCCGCGCGTTGCTGCGATCGAACAAAAACGGCGCGATTCCCGCCTGCCGGATCGACGATGCGCCCGATTTCCGCCGGCGAGGGGTCTCGCTTGACATATCGCGGGGGCGCGTGCCAAAAATGAGCCGCCTCATGCAGCTCGTCGAGGTGCTCGCCCACTGGAAGGTCAATGAGCTGCAACTGTACGTCGAAAACGTCTTCCGCTTTCGCAAACATCCGGAGATCGGGCGCGGTTACAGCCCGCTCACGCCGGACGATATCCGCCGCCTGCAAGACCACTGCCGTCGTCACCACATCCGGCTGGTGGGCTCGTTCGCGAGCTTTGGCCACATGGAGAAGATTCTGCAGATCCCGCGGTACAGCTCCCTGGGCGAGATGCAGGGATTCCGCGACTGGCCGGGCGGGACGACGCTCTGCCCGCACGACCCCGGCTCCATCCGGCTGATCGCGGACCTCTACGGCGAGTACCTGCCGCTCTTTGAGGCGAACGACTTCAATGTTTCCGGCGACGAACCCTGGGAACTCGGCCAGGGTCGCAGTGTTGTCCGGGCGCGGTGGTTCGGCATCGGCGGCGTTTACATGCAGTTCATGAACAAGCTGCACGACGTTTGCCGGCACCACGGGAAGCGGGCGAACGCCTGGGCTGACTTCATCCTGCTGCACCCGGAGATCATCCGACACGTCCCGCGCGACATGGTGATGCTCAATTGGGACTATGAACCCGACGGCCCGAACATCCGCAAGACGCGCCGGCTCGTGGACGCAGGACTTCGCGTGGTGGTATGCCCGGGCACGCAGGGCTGGCTCGCACACGGCGGACGAATCGAGTACGGCATCCGGAATATCGAGCGGTTTGCCGCGGAGGGGCTCGCCTGCGGCGTGGACGGCCTGCTCAACACTGATTGGGGCGATAACGGGCACCGCAATCTGCTCGCCGTCAGTATGCACAATCTGGCGTGGGGGGCCGCGCACGCGTGGTGCCACCGACGAACCCAGGAGCGCGGTTTTACCGAGCGGTTCTGTCGGGATACGTTCGGAGTTGCGAATCCGAAGCTCCCGCGCGCCATCCGGACGCTGGGTGCCACCTTCCCGACACCAGAAAAATACCGCAATCTCTCATTCCTGTACTCCGTGCTTTGCCCGGCCGTGCAGGCCGGCTTCGAATACATGGAGTTCTCGATGGACACGCTGCCGTACGTCCTGACCCGGGACCTGGAGGATCGTGCCAGGCGGATGGATGCCCTCGCCTGGCCCTCCGCCATGGACTCAGGAGAGCGCGCATCTGCGGCCGACCCGGCTCTGGCGGTCGAACTCCTGCAGGAGTTTGCCATCGCGACGCGGCTTGAGCGTCTCGCCGCGCGCCGGGCGCTTGCCCTCAAGCGCGCGGGGGAAGGCCGAGCGGTTCGCACCTCCACGTGGAAGCAGCTCATGGAGGAGACCAACGCCACCGCCGCCGAGCTGCGCCGCGTCTGGCTGCTCGGAAACCGCCCTTCGCGTTTGCGGGATGTGATGGCATCGATGCAGAAGACCATCGACGACTACGCCCTGTTCGCGCGTGGGCGCGGCGCGATCAGCGGATCACGGTGACGGTAGCGTCGCGCATCGTAACGTGGCCGTAGTGGTACGTGCAGAAGTATTCGTACGTCCCGGGCGTCTCGAACGTGTACTCGAAGGCCTTGCCAACACCCAGAGTACCGGAATCGAACAGCACGCCCTTGTCCGTGTCCTCCGGGTTTCCCGACGTGACCGTGTGCGGTGGAAAATCGCGGTTCGTCCAGCGCACCGTCTGACCGGCGCGAACCGTAATCGCCTTCGGAACAAAGGCAAAATCGTCGATTTCAACCGCGACAACGTTGGACGAGCTGGTCCCGCCGTTCCTGGGGCCGCCCGTACCGACCGTACTATCCGTGTTGCCATCATCGGTCGTGTCCGCGCTTGTGGTGTCCGGGACGGGTGGCGACGACATGCATCCCTGACCGCTCAGAAAGCCGAGCAGGGCCATGCAGCACAGTGCGAGTCGTGCAAAGCGAGCCATTGCCGCTCTCCAGGCTGGTTCAGACCAATCCTGCGGATCCGGCGCACTGGACGATCGGATCGCTCGCCGGGTGCCTGCAGTCTGAAGGAATATACGATGGAGTCGCGGAGGCGCGGCAAGTCGGTGCCGATATGGATATCGCCGACCATCTCAGGGAGCGATAACCGCAGGTTTCGCCTGTTCTGCGCGACGCGCGGGCTACGGCCGGACACGCCGCCCCGGCCCGTACACCGCCCGGCCCGGCATGGCGCCGGTGTGCTCGCCGTCTCTGAGGACGCCCACACCGTTGACAAACACATCACGCACTCCGACCGCGTACTGGTGCGGCTCTTCGAACGTCGCGCGATCGGTGATCACCGCCGGATCGAACACCACCACGTCGGCGTGGAAGCCCTTCGCCAGCTGCCCGCGGTCCGAAATCCGCAGGTTTGATGCGGGCAGCGACGTCAGCCGGCGAACCGCCTCCTGCAGCGGAATCAGTTTCTCTTCGCGGACATATTTGCCAAGCACGCGCGCGAACGCCCCGTAGGTCCGTGGGTGCGGGTGGCGTTTCAGAAATGCCCCCTCCGCCGCGATGGACGCCCCGTCCGAGCAGAAACTGATCCACGGACGCTGGACCGCTTTCCGCACGTTGTCTTCGGACATGCCAAAGAACGCGGCCCCCACGCGGCTGTCGTCCTCGATGACCAGGTCCATCGCCGTGTCCTCGGGAGACTTGCCCCGCATCGCAGCCACTTCGGCCAGCGTCTTGCCGATCAGCGGCCGAAGGGCCTCGCTCCGAAAGCCGATGAGAAGCACCCGCGAACCGCCGCCGGCCAGCGACATCTCCTTTTTGACGCGCTCACGGATCGCCGGATCCTTGAGACGCTCGACCCAGGCCTTGTGGCCGCCCTCCTGCACCCACGTCGGCATCGTCGCGTTGAGCCCCGTCGCGCTGGCGATGTACGGGTACATGTCGGCCGTGACCTGCAGCCCCTCTTGTTGCGCGGCCTCAATCCGTGCGAGCATCACATCAAATTTCTCCCAGTTCCCCCAGCCCGCCTTGATGTGGTAGACCTCGCCCCGCGCGCCGCTCCGGCGCACGATGTCCAGGAACTCGTCCAGCGCCTCCAGGAGGTGGTCTCCCTCGCCGCGAATATGCGAGATGTACATGCCGCCGTACTCGGCCGCCACCCGCGCGAGCGCCACCAGTTCCTCGGTGTCCGCGTAGTCCCCCGGCGCGTAGATCAGCGCGGAGGAGACACCGACGGCTCCCTCTTTCATCGCCTGGCGCACGAGATCGCACATCCGGTCGAGTTCCCCGGGCGTGGGGCGACGGTTCACGTAGCCGATTTCGTGGATCCGCACCGTGGCGGCGCCGACAAATGACGCCACGTTCGTGGAGACGCCCTTTTGTTCCAGGTGCGCGAGGTACTCGCCGAGCGTGGTCCATGCGATCTCGAAGCGGTCCTCATCCTGCCTTTCGCGGGAACTCCGCTTCATTGTCTCGTTCCAGGGCCCCATCGAGGTCCCCTCGCCGAGCACCTCCAGCGTCACGCCCTGCCGGATATCGCTTTGTGACCGCCCATCGATCAACAGCGATTCGTTCGCCCAACTGAGCATGTTGATGAAGCCGGGCGACACCGCCAGCCCGGCGGCATCAACCTCGACCTGCCCGGTCGCCCCGATCAGCCGCCCCACCGCTTCGATGCGGTCGCCACGGATCCCGACGGCACCACGGTACGGCGCGCCGCCGGAGCCGTCGTAGATCAGGCCATTGCGGATGAGCACGTCGTACCGCGTGCCCATCGAGCAACCGGTAAGGAGCGCGAGAGGAGCCACGATGCGGAGAAGATGCATGGGACGCATGGGCTCTATCCTGAAGCACATGGCCCGATCCGTCCAGCGGCGATCTCCGCTACAATGCGGCCCATGACCTTCGCCGAAAGCGTGAGACGTGTCGGATGCCTCGCTCTCGCCAGCGTGCTGACCGTGCCAGCCACGGTGAGCGCGGGCGAATCACCAGCGGGCAAGCGGCCGAATGTTATCTTCCTGCTCGCGGACGATCTGGGCTGGGGGGACCTGGGCGGCTATGGCAATCGCCTGATCAAGACGCCGCACCTGGACCGCCTCGCCGCGGAGGGAACGCGGTTCACCAACTTCTACGCCTGCGGGAGCGTTTGCTCGCCCAGCCGGGCGGCACTCATGACCGGGCGATTTCCTGCCCGCGTTCGGATCCACAGCGCCCTCGGCGGAGAAAACCGCCCCGGGAGCACGATCCAGCAGCAGAACGCCCGCCAGGGGATGCCGAACTTCCTCGACCCTGCCGTCCCCACGCTGACGCACCTGCTGCAGAAATCCGGCTACGCCGTCGCTCATGTTGGCAAGTGGCACCTGGGCAGCGGTCGCGACGTCCCGGAACCGTCCGCCTACGGCATCGATGCGTACAAGTGCGTAAACTGCACCCAGGCCGGCTGGGACACGGGCGATCCGTTCTTCCGGGCCCGTTCGAGCGAACTCTTCGTCGATGAGACGATCCGGTTCATCGAGTCCAACCGCGACCGTCCGTTCTTCGTTCAGACCTGGTTCCTGCTGCCGCACGCCACTCTGAACCCTACTGAGGAGCAGATGAAGCCGTACGCGGTTCACAGCCCGCGCGGTGTGCCGCATCACGGTGCGATGCAAATCTACTACGCGTCTGTGACGGCGCTCGATGCGGCCGTGGGGCGGCTGCTCGAACGGCTCGACGCGATGGGGCTGGCGTCGAATACGCTCATTTTCTTCTCGTCCGACAACGGCCCCGAGGACATCCACATCCCGAACGCGAGCCACAGCGCGGTCGGTAGTCCCGGACCGTTCCGCGGGCGCAAGCGGAGCCTCTACGAGGGCGGGATCCGGGTACCGCTCATCGTCCGCTGGCCGGCGCACACACCGGCAGGCGCGGTGGATGACGCGACCATCATGGGCGGTTGCGACCTCCTGCCGACGCTGTGCTCGATCACAGGCGTCGAGCCGCCGCCAGATCTCGACGGCCAGGACATGACCGACCCCCTCCTGGGGCGCACCGTCGCGCGCAAGCGGCCGCTCCTGTGGGAATGGCGGTTCGGCATCGCCGGGGACATCATCAACAAAAGCCCCGCCCTGGCCATTCGAGACGGACAGTGGAAGCTGCTCCTGAACCCCGATCGCAGCCGCGTGGAATTGTACGATCTCACGTCAGATCCGACGGAGGTGGACAATCGGGCCGCCGAGCATCCCGATGTCGTGGAGCGACTGTCCGAACCGCTTCTCGCGTGGAAATCGCGGTTGCCGCCGGGGCAATCCGACCGTGACGTTGGTTCGAACGCGTACCCCTGGCCGAGGCCGGAGAAAGTCCGCTCATCGCAGCGATAGAGGGTCGGGAGCGCTGTGCGTCGAAAATGCCGCGCAGCCCGCAGTCCACGGCGCTTTGGCTACCACTTCTGCGCCCAGGCGGGGGTCGGCTTGGCGGCCGGCTTGTCCTGATTGAAGTCTGCCAGTTCGGTGGCGCTCAAGTCCGAGCCGTCGATCCGTCCAGCCCAGAGCTTGCCGTCGCGGGCAAACACGAGGCGACCGGCGTGGTCCCAGTCGGCCCACTCGACGCCGGGCATCTCGATCACCTGGCCGCCCGCCAGTTCGATGGCGTGCTCGTCGGAATACGTTCCCGTTCCCGTCGCCGGCTGCACGGATGCGAGCGACCGCTTGATGATCCGGTGCGGTGAGGCGGGAATACGCTTTGCCCAGCGCACGATGCCCGGTCCCTCTTCCAGCAGTTCCCAGCCATCGCGCTTGAGCCGCGGGAAGTAGACGCCGAGGTCCTCCTGGTTGGTCGGCACGCCGGTGAAGGGGTGCGCGTGCGTGACTTCGACGCCCCGCGGCCCGCGCCCACGCAGCGGCTCGCCCGACCAGTTGAGGAACAGCTTGCGGTCGTTCAGGAAGAACCCGCCGCCGCCGAGCGTCGTCCCGTTGGGCCAGATCGCGAGCGCCGCCACGTAGGGAGCCTTGCTGATGCCCGTCCAGCTCCCCTTGTTCTCCGCATCCATCTTGCCGTTGAACGCGAAGTACACCAGGAACTTGCCGTCCGGCGACAGGTCGCACCGCCGCTCATAGATCCGCCCGTGGAACCACTGTCCGCGCGCAACGGTATCCGTCTGCGTGTTCCACTTCGACAGCAGCACCCACTTGCTGGGCCCGCGCCGGAAAACCAGGCCGATGGGCGCTCTGCGGGCAAGGATCACAAAGAGACGCGGAGGTACTCGCTCTTCCATCTTGGTCCGATTCCCAAATGGTATTCGTCGGTCGAGAGTACGCGAAGAGTTGAAGCGTGTCGAGCAACAACTGTCGCGGCACGGTTTTACGGCACGTGCACGACCGGAAATGACCTATGTCTTCGGTTCAGCGGGCCCGAGACTCCGCGCCGCCGACAGGTAGAACTCGTAGGCCGCGCGGACTTCCGCCAGCGTGTCCCCGGCGAACTTTTCGAGCAGCGCGCGGGCGATTTCAAACGCCACAACGTTCTCCGCCACGACGCTGGCGGCCGGAACGGCGCAGACGTCGCTCCGCTCGTAATCGCTGCGCTCGGCGGCTTTTGTCGCGAGATTCACGCTGTCCAGGCCCCGCAGCAGGGTGGCGATCGGCTTCTTGGCGGCCCGGACGACGATGGTCTCGCCGTTCGTCATGCCGCCTTCGAGCCCGCCGGCGTTATTGCTGCGGCGGCGGAAACCCATCTGCGGTGTGCCCCGCAG
Organism: uncultured Planctomycetales bacterium; assembly: GCA_964548565.1. Classification (GTDB taxonomy): domain Bacteria; phylum Planctomycetota; class Phycisphaerae; order UBA1845; family PWPN01; genus CAYLLT01. The sequence continues at coordinate 9,673 of CAZJTF010000156.1, forward strand.
CGACGGGTCGAAGTCGATCTCGTCGTGGACGCGGCTGCCCGGAAGAGCGGCAGACCCGAATCCCGCTCCGATCTCCACGCCCTTGAAGGCCTGGATAGAACCGACCGCACCCATCAGCCGCCCGTCGAGCTTGTCCTGCCACCGCATGCAACTGCCCAGGCCGGGCGGGCACCCGAACACACGCACTTCCACGACGCCGCCCAGCGAGTCCTTCTCTTCCTTCGCCTTCCGGATGGCTGCGATCATCCCGTCGACGGCCGCCGGATCCGGCGTGTAGACATCGTTGGCGTCGCGTGCCGCCGCCAGGTCCTCCGGTGTGCGGTCCGACGCCACCTGTGCTGCCACCGGACCGATCTGAGTGACGAACCCCACGCAACGGATGCCGAACGCGTGCAAGAGGCTCCGTGCAAGCGCGCCGGCCGCAACGCGCGCGGCCGTCTCGCGGGCGCTTGCCCGTTCCAGCGTCTCCCGGCAGTCGGTCGTCAGCCATTTGAGGCTGCCCGCCAGGTCCGCGTGCCCGGGCCGCGGACGGTGGACGTCGGGCGCCTCGTCGATGCGCCAGTCCTTGTTCGCAAGCTGGATGGCGATCGGCGAACCGATCGTGTGCCCGCGCCGCACGCCGGAGAGGATGTTGACGACGTCTTTTTCGATCTTCTGCCGCCCGCCGCGACCATAGCCGCCCTGCCGCCGCTCCAGTTCACGATTTGCGAGCGCCAGGTCCAGCGGAACGCCGGCCGGCAGACCCTCAATGAGCGCAATCAGCGCCTGCCCGTGAGACTCCCCCGCAGTCCGGTAATCAAGTGTGCCCATAGATTTCCCATTGTAATACCCGACACCGCTCTCAACGAGGGGCGTGCAATTCGGGACCGCCCCGCGACGCCGCCGGCGGCACCCACCGATTCCAGATCTGCGGGCCGGCCCCGCTGTGGTACGATGATAGAGGCGTACCCGGCATCGACGTACTGACGCCATTTCACGACCGGGCCCACGTCGCTTCAGGGCGTGTGTGTAGATCTCGCTGGAGGCCCTGGCGCACGAGCGGGCCTGCCTGGCGGGGGCCCTGAAGCTGCTTCCGTGATCCCCCACTTCCTCGCCAGCGCAGACCGAACCCGTGCGGACGAACCCGTGCGCCCACTTGAAAGGCTGCTTGTATGTCTGCATCCTGCCGCGCCGCCCGTCGACAACCGGAATCCTCGCCCCGTGCCAGACTGGCCGTCTTCGTCACCGCTTTGATCGTGTGCCTGGTGATATCGCCTGCCACACGAGGCGGCGAGGTCAATCTTGTACAGAACGGGGATTTCAGCGCCGGCCTCGCCGGTTGGACGCAGGGAGGCAATGCCGATGTCGGCACCCTCACGCACAAGCACTGCCTGCCGGCGCAGGAGGGGAACCCGTTCCTGTACATCAATGCCTATTGGGGCCTGGATGGCTGGGTGGAGCAGAATCTCACGCTGCCCGACGCGCCGACAACGCTCGTTTTCCGCACCTGGGGACATCTTGACCCAGTCACCGCTTCCGTCCGGATCCTCGACCAGCTCGGAGTCGAACACGTGCTGGACACATTCACGCCTCCAATCACGGAGTGGTCCGAGGATGCGAACAACCCGTCGAAGCCGCTCCTGTGCACCGGCAACGGGCCCGTTCAGAAGTCGTACAGCCTTCTGCCCTACAAGGGGCAGTCGATTACCCTGCGGTTTCGCGGCACCTCCAATGGGACGAACGGCACCTTCGCCGACTTCGACGATGTCGAGATCATGGCGCCCGCCTCACAGTTGGCGGCGTCGCTCGAGGTGGATCCCACGGAGGTTGAAATTGACGACACCTTCACCGTGACATTGACGGTCACCAACGACGGAGAGGACACACTGACGGGCGTCGCTCCCGCCACTGGCGGGATGGGCGGCACCGGCGCGGCAACGCTCGTGAGCGGACCGACCCCGGCCAGCGTGGCATCCCTGGCTCCGGATGCATCCGTGGACTTTGTCTACACGGCAAAGGCGACCGGGGAAGGCACCCTGACCCTGACCGCCTCGGCGAGCGCACGGAACGGGATGAATCAGAAGGTCACATCGAATGCCGCACAAAGCGCCGAGATCCGGATCGGGCCGTTCATCAAGCTGGTGCGCGCCGGCAGTCCAGGAGCCAAAGGCGGCCAGATCGTCCCCGGCGGTAAGATCACAATCCGCGCCGAGTTCGAAAAGATCGGCAAGGTCCCGATGACGATTTCCCTCGACTCCGACATCCCGCTCTACACCGGGCTCGAATCCGCAACCATTCCCGCCGATCAGACCGGCTCGGTGGCGGTGGATCTCCCGGTGCGCATCGCGGACGAGACCAACGACGAGATCATGGCCAACGTCATGGATGCCGACCAGGGGCCCGGCTCGATCAGCCTCGATGCCCGCCTCTCTATCAAGGCCGATTACACGGTCAAGGAGACGCCGAGATCCCGAACGTTCCAGGAGTCTCTGCGGAAGGCAGATGACTCCGTGTGGTCGATCACCTATCCGGATTACTCCCTCGTTACCGGCGAGCCACCTACGTCGGAGCCGACGGAACTCCCGTACTACAAGAACGGCAACGTCGTGCATTGGGAGAAGAAGCCGATCTACCCCGTGTACCTCAAGGACCCGGTCGTCCGGAAGTGGATGCTCAAGGCCGTCCGGTACACCGCCGCGGACAACCTCACACCGGAAGAGCCGCGCGAAGCCGCCGCCAGCATCGCCCAGTTCCTCGTCGACAAGCTGCCGTTTAAATGGACGGGCACCGGCAACGAGATCGGCGTCTGGGCGCGTCAACTCGAGGCCGGGCAGGCGCACGGACCGACCGCCTGCGTGAACTTCGCGTTCTACCTGGGTGCCGCGACCCGGGTGGTGGGACTGCGGTCCCGCGAGATGAACAACGCCATGAAGTACCTGGTCGGCTGGGCGCAGCACGCCACCAACCAGGTGTGGTTCGATGGACAGTGGAACTGGTTCGACTGTGCCCTCGGGATGAAATTCAACGGCGGCAAGCCGATTCGCGACTATCCCCAGGCCTACTTCACACGCGTCAAGTACGGCAGCGTGCTCCCCTACGGGCGGATCCGCACGTGGTATGCGATCGACGATCACGGCTACAACTTCGTCCTGGGCAACGATGACGGGACGTCGGGCGAACTGAAGGATCACGAGAAGTGGCGATTCTACGCGTATCACGAGAAGAAGGATCTCGTCGCGTCCGGAGACCCGCAGAGCGGCGCCATGAAGGAGTCGGTCATCAACATCATGCTGCACTCACCGGTGACGACGCTGTACACGGATGCCCTGGGGCGTCGACTGGGGGCGGCCGGCACGCTCACCGAGGCGGATTTTCTCTCGATCGGCAGCGAGTACCCTCTTTCAGGTGGTGGCAGCGTATGGGACATCCCGGGCGGCGTCTACATCGCTCCGGGAATGTACCAGCAGTTTGGCGTGACCGAGGACCTGGCCGGTGTGCAGGTGGACGAACAGCTCATCATCCCCGCCGGTGAATTCGGCGGCCCGTTCTCGCTCAAGCTGACGGGCACCGGAAACGGGCCATACAAGGTCACCATCCAGCACGTGACGGAATCGTCCAGCACTGACCTGTACGCCTGGGAGGGCGAGATCACCGCGGGCGAGACGGTCCAGCTTGACCTCGAGGGAGATGCGTCCGGCGAGACTCCCACCGTGCAGGCACCGCCCCTGTTCGTGCCGCAGGTGGGTCCGCCCTGCGCCGGCACGGCACTCGTCGCCGTGGGGGGCGTCCTGGCGCCCCTGTACGCAGTCGGGTGGCTGGGACGCCGACTGCGTCTCCGGAAATGAGACGGAATCACCGTTCTGCAAGAGGCACCCAACCGCTTTTCGCTTGCAATGCCCAGCGCCTCTTGTCTAGAATTGGTGTGCCGGACGGGTGAAGAAGGCCTGCCGGCTACGTTCTCCCTTTCCATCAGGTGTCTCTGCCACACTTCAGCGTGTCGCGCCCGGCTGACGGCCGGCCATGCACACGGAAAGAAGGCGCAGATGATCAGGCGCATCCGGATGTCTGTCCTGGTCGGGGCCGGTATGGCCGCGATCGTAGCTGGCGCTCCCGCCACGGGCGCGGTGATCTCCGTCCAGAACACCACCCTCCCTGCGAATGCGACGGGAGAGATCGCGGTGATGATCTCCGGCAGCGAATGGATCCAAGGCTTCAGCCTCGGGTTGATGATCGCCGACGGCGGGCCGGACCTGGGCGGCGTCGCCACGCATCCGCCGGTCCCCTGGTTCGTCGCTGCCAGCTCCCCCCTCTTCGACGATCTGATCGTCTCTCCGCCGACGCCGTGGCCCGGGTTGCCCAACTTCTACGTTGCGATCGACATCGCCCCCCCTGCCGCGAGCGCGCGGATCGCGACAGGTGTCCTGGCGTTGGTCACCGTCGACACGACCGGCGCGGCCTCGGGCGAGTACCCGTTGACGCTCATCCCGCAAATGACCTCGCTGGTCGGACCGTCGCCCGTCCACGTGGACGGCGTGAGCGGCATCCTCACGATCGCACCGGAGCCGACTATGCTCGTGCTGTTCGGCCTCGCCGGCGCGGCGGCTCTCCGCCGGAGGCGCGCCTGAGCGAACCTCCCGACGCGACAGAGCCATCCGGCTGAACTCGCCCCCCACTCCCCACCGCAGCGCCCGGCTGGTACCATGTCGTCCGCCGTGTGACCGTCCGAACCAAGGAGCGCAGCCATGACCATCAGGCGTTGGACACTCTCTGCGTCGGTATTCCCGGTACTGCTCTGGATAAGCGGCTGCGCGGAGCAGCAGCAGGAGATGCGCACCCTCCAGCAGCAGAACGCCGCGCTCGAGCACGACCAGGTGCGCCTGCAGCGCGAGCTGCAGGAGGCGAGGCGCGAACTCGACCGCACCCGGACGGAGCTCGCGGAAGCCCGCGAGGAAACCAGCAAGGCGAAGTCCCTCCTCAAGGCGACCCAAGAATCCGCCGCCCGGGATCGCAGCGTTGGACGCAATCGCGCCGAGCAGGACCAGGCAATGCAGAACCTGCAGACGCAGATCAGCGCCAAACTGATGGAAACCGAGCGGAAACTGGCTGAAAAGGTCGCCCAGAACGCCACGGCCCGCGAGCAGCTCCAGGTGCTGCAGGAAAAGCTGGAAGCGCTCTCGACCGAGCTCGAGAAGGCCCGCGCGGAGCTTCGCAGCTCGCGCCGCAGCGCAACGACCGCCCCCCGCCGCGTCGAGTAGGCTCGCGGGCGAGCGCGGAGACGAGTTGTTGTTCACGTTGTTACCAGGAGTGCCGTCAGGTCCCCTATGAGCATGTTTTCCGAACACATTCAGCGGGTGCTGCCCGATATTGTCAAACTGCGCCGCGAGCTCCATGCCTCGCCGGAGCTGTCGTTCAAGGAGTACAGTACCTCCCGTCGCATCCGCGCCCTGCTGGACGGCCTGCCCAACATCCGCGTACTGCCCCCGTAAATCGAGACGGACGTGGTCTCCGAGCAAAATCCCGACCGCCCGGGCCCGTGCAGCGCCCGCCGCGCGGACAATGACGCCCTGCCGATCGTCGAGGAGAA
>CAZJTF010000157.1:0-15216 GCA_964548565.1 uncultured Planctomycetales bacterium
CAGCTGCGGCCGAGCGCGGCAGCCCAAACGCCGTACCGATGCCGGACAGCATTGGGCTGCCGCCCGGCCGCTAGCCAGTCTACGTTGACGGGACAGCCAGTCCCTACGGACCGACGATGGCAGTCGGCTGTAACCTGGGGCCGGGGTCTCTGCTGAACGGGGCTTTCGGTGTACCTGAACCAGCCGGTGGTTTCCTGGTCCTGACGGGCCTTCTGGTGCGCTGGCGGTGCAGACGATATACAGCAGGTCCTTCCGGCCGATTCGCGGCACCTGATCCAGGTTGGCCCTTTGACATGCACCTCAGGGCAGCGTCCGCGAATACTGCCGCCGCTGCGGACGCGATTTCCCTCCACTGCTACAAGTCAAGGCGGGGCATTCGCAGACCGATGTCCTGAAGGCATCGGCCGTGCCTCCGAGTCGCCGGTTGGCCAGAGGCGCGATCTGAGGACGCATGGGAGAATCCGCATGCACTTTCCCCGGACCCTGCTCGGTCTGAGCTTACTGGCGGGATCGTCTTGCCTCGGCGCGACGCTGTCCGCCGGAGACCACCAGATCCGCGCCATGGCAGGACAACAGATCTCCATCCGGATCTCCGACGGCGAAACGATCCAGGCAATTCAACTTTTGGTTTCCATTCAGGCTGGCGGCCCGAGGCCGACAGACATGGATCCCAGGAGCGGCACAGTCCTGCAAGCGAGCACAGTGAGCCCCGACCCTGCGTACATTGATGGCAACCAGGTCTACACTGACTACGGAATGCAGTTTGGCGCCTCGGCTCTCGCAGACGGCCTTGCCGCAACGGTGACGCTTGATGCGACCGGGCTCGCGGCCGGGTCGGTGTTCACCATTCACCTGCGGTCCGAGCTTGCAGCTTCACATGTCGTTGCCTCTCCGGACGTCGTCACGACTCTCGTTTCCGGGACCGTGACCATTGTCGCGGCGGAGCCCGGTCCGGGGAGTGCCGCCGGTGATGGGGGGCACTCTGGCTCAGCCGACCCCAACAGCGGTACGACGGATGGGAGCGACCTCGATACGCAGGAGGATCCTGCTCCGGTGGCACGATTCGAGAATCTGCGGCAGAGTAGTGCCGAAGAGAACTCTTCTGTGGGTACGCCCGCCTGCGGATCCGGGGCTTCGCAAGGGGCGGCAATGGCATTGTTTGCACTGGCTGCGATGCACTTGTGGCGCCACACTGGAAAGTAGACCGCAGCCGGAATCGTGCCCTGAACAACTCCAATCTGTAGAACGGAACACCCTCACCTCAAGGTCGAGCGGCAAGGTCTGCCGCCTTCATACAGATTCAGGTGACGGCGCAAGGCAGTAGCTAACTCAGGCTTCTGCGCGGCCAGATGCAGGGCACGCCGGACGAGCGAGATTGCCTGTGCAAAGTCTCCGACCTCCGCGTATGCAGCCGCGAGAGTGTCAAGCACCGCGGGGTCGGACTGACGTGTGAGTTCAGCTGCCCTCAGGGCCAGTTGGAGTGCCTCCCGCCCATCTCGGATTCCGCTATCGTTGGCGGTAGCCAGAATCCAAGCCAGATCGTTCAGTGCCGGGATCAGATCCGGCTGCAGCTCCAGCGTCCTACGGTACTGTGTCACCGCCCGAACCAGGTCACCTGATTCCTCCAATGCGCGGGCGAACTCGAGGCTGAACTCAGGATTCGTCGGCTGAATTCGGACTGCGTCCGCCAGACGTGAGACGGCATCCTTGGGCCGGGCGGAATTCAAGAACAACATACCGAGCCCGCGATGCGCACGGGCTTCGGCAGGTGCGAGTTGAAGAACCCGCCGGTATTCAGTCTCCGCAGCCGCCGCGTCGCCCCGTGCATGGAGGTAAAGAGCCAGCGCGAGCCGCACGCCTGCATCGTTGGGACGCAGCCGGACCGCTGTCTGATAATGACCCATGGCATCGGCCGCTTGCCCTCGTGCGGACAGTGCCTGCCCGATTCCGATGTGCGCTTGGGCCAAGTCGGGTTTGAGTTCGATTGCTCTTCTGTAGTAGTCGATTGCCGAGCCCAGATTACCCCTCTGCATCTGAACGCCCGCCAGATTGGCGTAGGCCTTGGCAAGCGCCGGGTCGAGCCGAATCGCCTCGGAGAGTTCCACCTCCGCCTCGTCCAAACTCTGGATAGCGAGCAACGCGGCGCCGAGGTCGCCACGCACCTTTGCCCAACGTGGCTCGAGGGCTACTGCTCGACGGTAGTGACCGATCGCTTCCGCGAATCGTCTCTGTTCCAGGAGTTCATCGGCCAGGCAGTCGTGCAGTTGCGCGACCTCTGGTGTGATTGTCAGCATGTGACGGAACAGGGTTTCGGTGTCCCGCCACCGACCGATTTGCTGACGCGTGAGCACGGCCAACACTGCGGCTGCCATCACCACCGCCCCGCCGAGGGCGAGTCGCAGGACCGCCGGCCTCGACTGGACAAGAAGGGTACCCGCGGCCGCAGCCAGGAGGATGAGCAGACCCAGGGCGGGAAAGTAAGTGTACTTATCCGACGCGGTCACCCAACTGTAGCCGACGACGCCGAACGTTGGTGCAAGCCCGATGACGAAGAACAGGAATCCCATCGTTGCGGCGCGGGTCCAGCGCAGGGAGAACATCAGGCTGGTGGCAAGCGCGAGGATGCCGCCGAGGGACGTCAGAATCAGCGGCTCAGAGAGTTCAGCCGGCGGTGGAGGCGGGTAGCATGACGTCAATTGGACGGGCCAGATGATCTTCCCGAGGTAGAAAAGCACGAGATAGCAACTTTTTAGCGGCAAGCTCAGAACGGAAGCTCCGCCGGGGAGCACGACGGTTGCAGTGCGGCCGGTCGAGACGACGGTAATCACGCCCGAGAGAATCGCGAGCACCAGAAATGGCAGCTTTTCGGCCAGTCTCCACCGGGTCCAGCGTCTCAGAGGCCACCAGTCCAGGAGCAGCAAGAGAACTGGCATCGGCATTCCGATCGGCTTGGCAAGCAGGGACAGGCCGAAGGCCAACACTGCTCCCAGAAAGACGATCCCCTTGGGCGAGCGCGCGTGCCAGACGTAGAGGATGAGGCTCAAAAGCAGCAGGAGTGTGGCAAGCAGGGTCTTGCGCTCCCACACCCAGGCCACAGGCTCGACTGTCATAGGATGCACGCCGAAGAGCAGCCCGCAAGCTGCAGCAACGAGAGGACGATGAAATAGGAACTGGATAAGCACGATGATGAGGAGTGTGTTGAGGACGTGCAGGGCCAGACTGGTGCGATGAAATGGGAGCAGGTGCCCGACGTGACCCCCCGCCGCTACGTCGAGCATCAGGGACACAAGCGTAAGCGGCTCGTAATAGCCCTCGACAGTTTTTGAATCTGAGATCTCACTCAATGCCCGTTGGACGGATGCCCAACTCGGGTTCAGAATCAGTGGATTCTCGAAGAGATATGTGCGGTCGTCGAAAGATAACGCCTGCGTCGCCAGGACCGGCCAATGTACCAGTGCGACTGCGCCAGCCACGAAGCCCCATACCATCAGCGCGCGCAGTCCCACATTTGCACTCCCCTGAGCCTCTCGAGCCTTCGGGTGCGGCTGTTTTTTTGAGGATGCTATGGCCCGCTGCATGGCACGAGTATAACCCCAGGCAACGCCTGTCAACTCTCTGGACGGCGGTTGCCACCACACGGTTGCCAGCCGCCCGCTCGCCTTCTCCGTCACGCAAACTTCCGCCGCCCCGCGTACGTAGCACAGCCGAGCAACGAGACGGACACGGCATAGCGGGGAATCGCGGCCCAGAGGGGCGACTGCATATAGACCGGTCGGGTGGCGGCAAAGTGTTCCCGGCCGGCGGGGCCGTTACAATGGGCTGGAAATCTCTGCCGGGAGAACAGACGTATGTACGTTCGGGCGTTTCGGGTCCTGCTGGTGGTGGGATTGGGGGGAGTCTTTGCAGACCAAGCCAGGGCGGCTGCGGGCGCGGCGCCATTTCTGAAGACAGACGCCACGGTGCAAATCGAGCTCCTGGCCGGCAGAACGGCGGCCATGCCGGGCCAGACGGTGGAGCTCGCCATCCGTTTCAAGATTCAGCCCGAATGGCACGTTTACTGGCGGAACCGTGGCGAGGGCGGTCTCGAGCCGTTCTTTACGTGGCAGCTCCCCGAGGGATACAAAATTGGACCGCTCCAATATCCAGCGCCCCGACGCCACGTCGACCGGGCGGATGCCCACACTTTCATTCTCGAGGGGGAGCCGACTTTCCTGACGACGCTTGCCGTTCCAGCCACTGCGGCGGCCGGCGCAACCGCCACCATCGGCCTCGAGGCCCAGTGGCTGGTCTGCAAGGAAGTCTGCAAGCCTGGCGAAAAGAGCCTGACGCTGCGGCTGCCCATCGTTGCATCGCCGGATGAGGTGAAACCTGCCCACGAGGACGTCTTCAAGCGCGCCCGGGCCGAAATCCCGCATCCCGCAGAGAAAGCCAAACACCTGAGGCAGCTGACGGCTGCGGCAAATGTCGATCGCGTCGTGCCTGGCTCCGAATTCAAGGTCGCCGTCGTGGCGGTCGTGCCGGACGAGCTCCACCTCAACTCGAGCAAACCACTCGATGAGTACCTGATCCCGACGGACGTTTTCAACGACGCCGCCGAAGGCCTCGACATTGGTCGCCCCGTCTTCCCGCCCGGAATCGAGGAGCCGGGCGCCATCCCAGGCGAGAAGATATCGGTCTACCGTGGGCGGACGGCAATCATTCTCCCGATCCGGGCGGAAAAGAGCCTGAAGGGCGACTCCGTTCGAGTCAGCGGAGTCATCACGTACCAGGCCTGCAGCGACAAGACCAGGCAGTGCTACCCGCCAACCGCCGCAGAGTGGGCAGTCACGCTGCCGATCGGCAAACCGGGTGAAACGGCGCAACCCGCGAATACGGAGCTTTTCACCGGCGCCGCGACCCGCCCATCCCCGCCGCAGATGGTCGAAAAAGGCCCGGCAGGGCCGTCTGATGCACGATCGGGTACCGGCGGGGGGCAGGGGACGGGCGGCGGCAGCCCAGGCGCGCCCAATACCCTGCTTCAAACACCACCCGACTGGGGTGGGACGTGGCTGGGACGCGTTCAGGGCCGGCTCGCCTCCCTCGGCCTGATCGGCTACCTGATTATGGCCTTCGCCGGCGGTTTTATCCTGAACCTGATGCCCTGCGTACTGCCGGTCATCTCCATCAAAATTCTGTCCTTCGTCCAGCAGGCCAAGGAGAGCCGCGTCCGCGTGTTCACGCTGGGAGTGGCGTTCGCGGCAGGGATTCTGCTGTCGTTCATTGTCCTCGGGATCCTCATTGTCCTCCTCGACCAGCAGTGGGGCGGGCTCTTCCAGATGCCGCAGATGGTGATCGGGCTCGCGGCCGTGGTGACGGCATTCGCCCTGAGCCTGTTCGGCGTGTTCGCCCTGTTCCCGCCGAAAATCGTGAACCAGCTCGGCGAGGCGGTGCCGCAGGAAGGGCACTTTGGCGCCTTCGGGATGGGTCTGCTCGCGACGCTCCTCGGTACCGCCTGCACGGCTCCTTTCCTGAGCGCCGCCATTTCGATCGCGACGCAGCAGTCGCCGGCCGTGGGCGTGTTGATCTTCGTCGTCGCAGGGCTTGGCATGGCGATTCCCTATGTCCTGCTGGCGGCCAAGCCGGCGTGGCTGCGCCTGGTACCCCGCCCGGGGCCTTGGATGAAGGAATTCGAGCAGGTGATGGGTTTCGCGATCCTGGCGACCGTCGCCTGGCTGCTGAATACGGTGAACGCCCAACTGGGGGGTACCGGCCTTCTCTGGACCCTCGTGTTCCTGCTGATTGTCGCCATGGCGGTCTGGCTCCGGGGACGCGTCTCGTACACGGACCCGCTCCACATCCGCGTCGGGCACTTCCTTGCGGGTGCACTTCTTGTTGCTGTTGGGTGGTGGCTGTGCTTCCACCGGATCACGACGATCCCCGAGCTGATCGAGCAGCAGCGCGAGATCCGGCTCGCGATGACCGCCGACTGGCTCAAGGATCCCAACTGGGACGCCCGCGAGTTCCCGTGGATCGAATACCACCCGGACCGCGTGCAACAGGCCGTGAAGAGCGGACGCACCGTTTTCATTGACTACACGGCCGAGTGGTGTGCGAACTGCAAGGCCAACGAGAAGCTCGTGATCGACACCGCGGAGGTTCGCGACGCGATGCGGCGGCTTGGCGTGCTGCCGTTTCGGGCGGATTTCACCTCGCGCGATCCCCTGATCAAGGCGGACCTCGAGCGGCACGGCCGCTCCGGCGTGCCGATGTACATCGTCAAGCCTGCCAACCAGCCCGAAAAAGCGATGGTGCTCGACGAAATCCTGACCCAGGGCTCACTCATTGCCGCCCTGGAACAGGCCAGTGCCGGCGGCAGTGCGATGACGATGAAGTGACGCTTCGCGGGTCTCTTCTCAGGGCGACGCCGCGGCCCTCGAGGCGGAGCAATCGGTGGCGGGCGACACAGTACCAGTCCTCCTCGATACCGATATCGGAAGTAACATCGACGACGCCCTCGCGCTGGCATACCTGCTCCGGCAGCCGCGTTGTGAATTGCTGGGAATCACGACGGTGGGGGGCGAGCCACAGGTCCGGGCACAGCTGGCCAGGACGGTCTGCGAGTCGCTCGGTCGACGGGACATCCCAGTTCACAGCGGGGCGCCGCGACCACTGCACACAGAGCAGAGGCAGACTGACGTCCCGCAACGGGCCGTGCTCAACGGGTGGACGCACAGCGATGCGTTTCCTCCGGACACCGCCGTCGCCTTCCTGCGCGAAGCAGTCCGGAGGCGTCCCGGTGAGATCACGCTGCTCGGCATTGGGCCGATGACGAACGTTGCTCTCCTGCTCAGGGCTGATCCCGCGATCTCGCAGCTGCTGAAGCGATATGTCCTGATGGGCGGGCTGTATGTCTCGCGCCCTGCCGAGTACGGACACGCCGAGACGAATATTTCGTGCGATCCGGAGGCGGCCGCGGTGGTGCTCGGCGCGCGGGTGCCCGGCACCACCTGCATCGGTCTCGACGTGACGACCCGCTGCACGATGGAGAGCATGGAAGTCTGCCGGCGACTGGCGAGCGGCCCGCTCACGATCGTCAGGCAGATGGCCACAATCTGGTCGGCCGAGCGGCCGGTGACCCGGTTTCACGATCCGCTTGCGGCGGCGGTTCTCTTTGCGCCGGAGCTCTGCACGATGGAGGCCGGGCGGGTGGAGGTGGAGTTGAGCAGCACCCAATTTCGCGGTCTGACGCGTTTTTACGCCGATGTGCAGGACCAGCCCCACCAGATTGCCGTGGAGGTCCGCGCGGAGGCGTTCTTCGAGCATTACTGGCAGATCCTGGAGCGGGTCTGATATCATCTTCCCCCATCCGAGAAGCGACACCCCCGTTGCGAGAGTCATCGAACTATGCTTTTTGAACTTCCCTATCGCCGGATGCTCATCCTGACCGAGGGGCACCTCGGCGTGTTCACTTCGAAGACTGGCAACTCCGTCCTGCGCTACAGGCGCGGCGACTGCGTCGGCGTGCTGGACTCGACGCGGGCCGGCGAGGACATCGGCAGGCACTTGCCGGGCATCAGCGGCGTGCCGATTTTCGCGTCGGTTGAAGACGCCATGTCGACCGCGCCCGACTCCATTCTCATCGGGATCGCTCCCTCGGGGGGGGCGCTGCCTCCGGCCATGCGGGCACACGTCGTGGACGCCCTCCAAAAGGGCATGGCGATCATCAGCGGCCTGCACGCGATCCTGCGGGAGGATCCCGAGCTCGTCACGATTGCCGAGCAGCACAACGCTCGGATCCATGACCTGCGCGATGCGGGGCCGATTACGCGGATCGCGCGGGGCAGGGCACGCCAGACGCGGGCGAGGCGAGTGCTCACCGTTGGGACGGACTGCAACATCGGCAAGATGGTGACCGCGCTCGAACTCCGGCGGGCCGCGGTAGAGGCCGGCCTCGATGCGGCGTTCGTTGCGACAGGCCAGACCGGCATCATGATCGAGGGGTGGGGCATCGCCATCGATCACGTGATTTCCGATTTCACGGCCGGCGCCGCCGAAATGCTCGTCGAACGCGTCACCGACCGCCAGATCTGCTTCATCGAGGGCCAGGGCTCCATCGGACACCCCGGGTATTCCGGCGTCACCCTGTCGCTGATCCACGGTACGTGCCCCGAGGTCATGGTGATCAACCACCGGCCTGATCGCATCCTGCACAACGGCTGGCAGGACTGCCCGGTCGCGCCCATCGCCGAGCAGATCGCCCTCTATGAGCGTGTCGCGTCATTGATGCACCCGTGCCGGGTCGTCGCGGTGGCACTGAACTCCGCCGGCATGACGGATGAAGCGGCGTCAGAAGCGGTCCGCTCGATCGGCGAGGCGACGGGTCTGGCCGTTGCAGACCCGGTGCGCCACGGTCCAGTGACGCTCCTGAGTGCGGTCCGCCAGCATCTGGGCATTTGACCCGCCCCTGCGTTCTGTCTCGTTGCCCCGTCCCTTCTTTGAAGGCAGGCTTTTCCAGACCGGGTGCTGTCCTGGCCGCGCGGTGGTATACTGATCCCGGGCTGGATATCCTTTTTGACCGATGCTGAGCCGGCGCGTGCGGTCGCCCGTGCTCGCATCTGACTTTTCGAGGTTACGCATGGAATTACCTCGTCGCGCCCGGGGAGATGAACTACTCAAACCCGGTGAACTGCGGGCCCTCCGCGCACGCCTCCGCAAGATTGCCCCTCCGCATGACATTCGGACGGTCATCGCCTGCGCGTTCGACCACCGCACGCGGATGCTGCCGTTTGTCTACGCCGACCTGCGCATGGCCCCGGCGGGTGTGCGGGCGATCGGCGCGGCCATGGCGGATTCCGGCTTCGACCAGACACGGATTGTCCTGCAGCAGTGGAACCCCCGGTTCCGGCCCTCACGGGCGCGGCTCGGCGGGCGCGTTCCCGACATCTTCATGGTGTCGAGCATGCAGATTCACTCGCAGCGTTGCCGCGAATTGATTTACGACGCCTGCGGGATCGACGACGCCCACCGTCCGCTGATCATCGCCGGCGGCGCGAAGACCATTTACGAGCCGTGGGACGTCTTCAGCGCTTCCCCCGATGACCGCTGGGGCGCCGACGTGGCGGTGACGGGCGAAGAGTACGTCCTGCTGAGCCTGCTGGAACTGCTGCTGTCCATCCGGTCCCGCAACGAGACGCTCCGTACCACATTTGTTCGCGCGCGGAACAGCGGGATGCTCGATGAGATCCCCGGCCTGGTCTACGCGCGGACGGACCGCGACGGCCTGCCGCAGGAATTGGTAGACACCGGAATCCAGAGGCTCGTGGGCGACCTCGACGAGCTGCCCCACCCGTCGCTCGGGTATCACCTGCTCGAACGACCCAGCTCGAGCGAGACGCTCAGCGAATCGCCGCTTCCAGCCTCCGAGGTCCGCAAGTACAGCCCGATTTCGTCGCTTGTCCTGACATTCGGCTGCAAATTCGCGTGTCCGTACTGCCCGATTCCGGCGTACAACCAGCGCCAGCACCGGGTCAAGAGCGGCGAACGCATCGTGGACGAGATGCGGCGGCTCTACACGGAATTCGGGCTGAAGTACTTCTTCGGGGCAGACGACAACTTCTTCAATAACCACCAGCGGACGCTCGAGATTGTCGAGCGGATGGCATCATCGGATTTCGGCGGCAGGCCGATCCGCAAGGCAGTGCGGTGGGGGACCGAGGTCACGGTGCACGATACGCTTGGGCTGCGCGAGCACCTGCCGCTCGTCCGTGAGGCGGGCGTGCGGGCGCTGTGGATCGGGGTGGAGGATATGACCGCCACCCTGGTCAAGAAGGGCCAGAGCGTGGGTGGCACGGTCGAGGCGTTCCGGCTGCTGCAGTCGCATGGCATCAACCCGATGCCGATGATGATGCACCACGACAGCCAGCCGCTCTGGACGCCGGGCAAGCCCTACGGGTTGATCAACCAGGCGCGGGTGCTTCGCAAGGCCGGGGCGGTGAGCCTGCAGGTCCTGATGATCACGCCGGCCACCGGCTCCAAAACGTACGAGGAGTCGTTCACGAGCGGCCTGGTATACGAGAGCGTGGGCGGGCGCAAGGTCGAGCAGTACATGATGGATGCCAACTACGTTGTGGCCTCCCGGGCAGCGCAGCCGTGGCGCAAGCAGTTCAACATCATGCTCACCTACCTGTACTTCTATAACCCCGTCCGGTTCCTGGTTGCCCTGGTCAGGCCGCGCAGCCGCCTGTATCTCGCGGATGCGGGAATGCAGGTCATCGGCATGTACGGCGTGACGCAGACGATCCGGCGCACGTTCGGATGGGCGCTGCGGCTCCTCCGCGGGCCGATCGTCCGCCGCACGAGTCCGCCGACCAGTGCGCTGCCCATGCGCAGCGTCAGCGGCGAACAGGCGAGTCACGCGCTCCCCGTGCAGATCACCGTCAGCGCCGCGTCCCGCGGCGCGTGACAGACACAAGGTGACGCGGTGACAAGGTGAAAACAACACCGGGTGGCGGGTTCTCCGCGCCGGGTGGCACGGTCTGTCTTCCCCGTCCGTGCGGCGAAGACGGGCTTGGCGACTGCCCCCCAGTTATGATGGACCGAGCTCGCGAATGTGCTGCATGAACATGCGGCTGATCGCGGTCAGCGTGTCCTTGTCGCCCTTCCGCCCGCGGTACGAGGACAGGTCGATCGGCGGCCCGAAGCGGACACGCGCGTGCTGGCGGGTGTAGAAGCATGGAATGAGGTCGTCGCTGTACCGGGTGCCTGAGATGTGGGCGGGGACGACGGAGGCGCCGGTCTTGAGGGCCAGGAGCGCGGCGCCGTCTTTCGGCTCCACCATTTCGCCGGGGCGGGGAATTCTGCCTTCAGGGAAGACACCGAGAGCTTTGCCCGCGCGAAGGTGACGCAGCGCGGCCTTGGTGCCTCTCGTGTCGTTCATGCCGCGACGGATTGGTATGCACTCCATCAGGTGAATCAGGAACCCGACCACGGGCAGGTTGTAGTACTCCTCGGCGATCAGGAACCCGAGGGGGCGTTCCCGCAGGCACGCGATCAGCAGGATGGGGTCGATTCCGCTCGTGTGGTTTGCGACGACGATCAGCGGACCGGACCGCGGGATCATCCGGGTGCTCTCGCAGGTCATCCCGAACCACCAGCGGCAATACAGCCCGTTCACGCCCGTCCAGAATCGCTGGCGGGGCGTCGGGCGGGGGGCGAGGGCGGTCACCGCAGTGGCGGTCGGGTGCGAAACGGACATCGCAGGGATTCTATCGATCGCCCCGGGCCGCTCATAACCTCATGCGGGTGATCCCCAGAGCGATCACGCAGCAGATTGTCACATAGACCAACCGCACCCACAGCCGTCGAACCGGATACATGGCGGGTATGAATTCGGCGTAGATGACCAGCGGAAGGGCAAAGAACACCACCGGCTGCAGAATCGCGAGCGTCAGGGTGAGGATCGCCATGACGAGCGTGATGCCACCCACCACATAGACCCACAGCGGCCGCAGGTGCTTGAAATGGTAGCCCAGGGTGGACCGCTCGTTATCCAGCCAGGCCTCCCGAGGGTCAAAGGGCTCGCCGCACTCCGGGCAGATCCGAACCAGAAGACCGGTCAGAGCGTATCCGCATGAGGTGCACCGCAGGTTCAGTTCGGGTGGGATCGGCTCACCCTCGGCGGGCATGGGCGGGATGCGACTCATGGATGCTCCGATGATACCCGCTCCCGTCGCCTATTGACGAACGGCAGGAAATGACTACGTTGTGATCTCCCGGGCGATTTCCCAGACGGGGGTTGGCGCGGTTAATTCGCGGCATAGCAAGGAGTTAGGCCATTTCGGTGCCGGGCAGGACCCGTCCGCCGGGCACATTCGCTCATGATCCGAACCCTCCAACTATATGTCGCGCGGGAACTGCTCAAGACGTTCTCGCTGACGGCGATCGGTCTCGCCCTGACCTTCAGTTTGTGCGGCGGCGTCTTCAACATGATCGAGGCGGACGCGCTGACCCCCGTCCAGATGTTGAAGATGCTGATGTTCATTCTGCCGGTGGCGTTGACGCTGACGCTGCCGGTGGCGGCCCTGTTCGCCTGTGCGATCACTTACGGTCGGTTCGCTGCGGACAACGAGATCGACGCCTGCAAGGCCAGCGGGATCAACATCCACCGGCTGCTCTGGCCGGCCCTGCTGCTGAGCGTGGGGACGGCGGCATTCACGTTTGCGTTTACGAACCATATCCTGCCACGGTTTGTCGAGAGCCTCGACGCGATGCTCCGGAAGGACCTCGAGAAGCTGATGGTGCATGCCCTGAACACGCGGGGGTACGTACGGCGCGGGCCCTACGTGCTGTACGCCCGCCACGCGGCGGCTGCCGGGCAGGAGGGCCGCACGCGGAAGATCGACATCGATCACGCCGCCTTTTTTGAACTCGAAGGCGAGCAGCTCGCCCGGTGCGGCACCGCCCAGAAGGTTCACGTCGACTTCACGACGCCCGATGGCGGTAACCCGATGGTGCAGGCCGCCATGTTCCGGGTGCGTGGCCTCGACATGGGGCGTAACCAGTTCTACGAGGAAGACTACCAGCCGTTCCACTCCATGGAAATCCCGACCACCCTCAAGCAGAAGCTCAAGTGGCTCACACTGCCGCAGCTGCTTGCGTATGGGCGGGACCTGACGGAACTGCCGACCGTGCAGGAGTCCCTCCGGAACATCCGGCTGCAGATCCGTGAGGCTGGCTTCTACCGCTACGTCATCGAGCAGATCACGACGGGCGATCGCGTCCTGCGGCTCAATGACGGGCGTGTCGAGTTTGAAGTGCGCGCCAGGCAGGCGCAGCAGGACCCAAACGACTTCCGGCCCGTGCTGGAGCAGGTGACGATCCGCGAGTGGCGGCTGCTGGATCGCGCCGCGGGCCGCCGCAGCACCGCCGACCGCCGGCCCGACCGCGAATACACCACTTCCCGCTGCAACATCAAGGTGAAACGCGGGATTGCAGGCACCGGAGATACCGTGCAGCTGTACCTGCCCGGGCGCACAACCATGCACGACGCGCTCGACCAGGTGCGGTCCGTCGAAAAGAGTGACCTGGTGCTGGACGAGGTCCTGCTGGATCCGAGACTCTCGAGCAGCGACGCGGGGATGACCGACGAGCAGATCCTGGCGATCTCCGATGCCCGCCCGACCCCGAAGCTGCTCGTCCGGGACGATTTCGAACCGCTGGGCCTGAGCACCCGGATCGAGAACGCCCGCGCAGGCACGCGTCGGGAGATGGCCAAACTCGCTCTGGAGATTGATGGCATCGTGCACTCTCGCCTGGCTTTCAGTGTGAGCGTGCTCGTGATGCTGGTTCTGGCGGCCGGGCTGGGGATCGTTTTCCGGGGCGGGCAGTTGCTGACAGCATTCGTCATCAGCTTTGCACCTGCGCTGCTGGTCGTCGTGATGAACATCATGGGACGGCAGCTTGCGGAGAACCTCAACACCGCGCCCTACGGCATCGCGACGATCTGGGGCGGCATCCTGGTGCTGGGGATCGCGGATTTCATCGTGCTGACCTGGTTCCTTCGCCGGTAACCGTGGCCGCGTCGGCGGGCGGCGTCGACAAGAGAGACGAATCGATCGGGAATGATCCGAACGCTTGACCGATACCTGTTGAAGTCCTTCCTGGTCAACTACGTACTGTCGCTGGCCGTTCTGATCAGCCTGTACGTGGTGCTGGACCTGTTCGTGAATTTCGACGAGTTCACGGAAAGCAACAAGCCGATCGGCACGATCGTCTACAACATCGGCAATTTCTATTTCTACAACCTGCCGCTCTATTTCTCGCAGCTCTCGGGAGTCATCACGCTGTTCGCCGCATGCGCGACGTTCGCGCGTCTGCAGCGGCAGAACGAGATCACAGCCGTGCTCGCCTCGGGCACCAGTCTCTACCGCCTGGCCGCGCCCATTGTGCTGGCAGGTCTGGTGATGAACGCGCTGCTGGTCGTCGACCAGGAGCTGATTCTGCCGGACGTCGCGCCCAAGCTGGTTCGTACCCGCGACGACGTTGAGGGCGCGCGTGTCTACGAGGTCTGGTTCGTCCGCGACGGCGAGAGCCGCCTGGTGAGCGCGATGCAGTTCGCGCCGCGCCAGGGCCGCATCCGCGACATGATCATCATGGAGCTCTCCACCGACGGGGATCCGAGCGTCCGCGGCCGGATGGGCGACGTCATCCTGGCGGACAAGGCGGAATGGGTGCCCGACCAGCGCGGCTGGAACCTGATCAACGGCCGCCGTATCAGCATTAACACGGAGAGCGCCGGGATCCTCGGCGGGGACCACTCCATCCGCCGAACCCCTGAAAAGTTCTACAAGACGGACCTGACGCCGGAGGAGCTGCAGCTCCGCCAGACCGCGCAGTGGGTGCAGTTCCTCAGTATCCGGCAGCTCGCGATGCTGGAGCGCAACGGCGACGTCGATCCCGGTCAGATCGCGCAGATCCGCCACACGCGCTTCACGATGCCGATCAACAACATGATCCTGCTGCTGCTGGGGATCTCGTTCTTCCTGACACGGGAGCCGAGCAGCGTCCTGACCCAGGGGGCGCAGGCGCTGGCGGTCTGCTCCGTCTCGTTTCTGATCGCCTTCGCCGGCCAGCAACTCGTCGGTTCGGCCGACGTGTCGCCTGCGCTGCCGGCGTGGCTGCCCATCCTGCTTTTCGGGCCGCTGGCCGTCGTCCTCATGGACAGCATCAAGACCTGAGAACAACCGCGAATTGCGGAATCACAGCGCCCGGGTAGTCGTGAGCGGGTCGTCTGCTTTGCGCGCGCCGGCATGCGGTGCAGGGCCGAGCGTGCGGTCGAGGAACGCGAACAGGCGGCGGGCGTATTCGTCGGGCGCCGTCGTGATGACGTTGCTGTGCGTGCCGGGTCCGAACCAGATCTCGCGCGGGTCGGGGGCGGCCCTGTACAGACGCTCCGCGTGCGCGGCGGGCATCATGATGTCGCCCTCGCCGTGGACGACGAACACGGGCCGGGGTCTCATGGACGCGATCGCCTGTTCCGCGGAGGCTGTGAAGAAGTTGGTGCCGCTCTCAAGCGAGACGAGCAGCAGCATCCAGTCTGCGGCGAGAGGCCCGAGGATCGGCAGGCGGTCCGCCCCTGCGTGGACGAGCTCACGCGGCGAGGTGAACGGGCTGTCGAGGACGATGCCATCGATGCGCGGCTCCTCCGCGGCCGCCAAGGCCAGTGCCATGGCACCCTGT
>CAZJTF010000158.1:0-15181 GCA_964548565.1 uncultured Planctomycetales bacterium
GGGCGCCGTACAGACACCCCACCGAACCGGCTCCGATCACTGCGATGCGCATGCGCGTGCTCTCCATCCAACAATCATGCCTCGCCAAACTTAGCGGCAGGCGACTGCTTTGACGAGGCCTCCGGGCGAACGTAGGGGATGATATCCCGTGCCGAACCCGGGACGCACTCGACCGTTTGCCCGCCCATCGGGCCGCAGGTACCATCGATTTGTGCCCGCGGAACCCGCTGCCAGCCTGCCGACGCTCCCTGCGCATCGTGCCCCCCTGCGTCTCTGGATCGACCGCTTCCTGGCGATCGCCGGCCTCGTTGTCACGCTCCTTTTCGTCGTGGCCACGGCCCGGGAACTGCTGTTCCGACTCGAGACACCGGGCCCGACGACGATGTGGGAGAACCCGTCCCTCGAGGCGGCGCTGCGACTTCGCTCCGCCCAACCGCTGTATCCCGACTGGACGCGCGGACCTGTGCTTTTCGCGATTTATGGGCCGGCATATTACCTCGTGCTTGCGACCGGTGGAGCGCTGTCGGCTGCCGACAACCTGGCGATGATCGATGTGGGGCGGTGGACCGGCATCGTTTCACTCGTGGCAGCGGTCCTGGCGGGTGCGTTCTACGTCCGGCGCAGCAGGGCGCCCCTCTGGGCGGTGCTGCTGGCGCCGGCGTGCGTCGGGCTGCTGAGTCCCACCATGGTGCGGTTCGTGGCGAGCGCCCGGCCCGATGTGACCGCCGCCGCCTTCTCGCTGCTGGCGCTCCTGTTTGCCCTCGAGCGCGGGAGAGTGACCGCAATCGTCGCCGGCCTGCTGATGGCGGCCGCCACCCACACGAAAGTAACAGCCGTCGCCGCACCGATCGCGGTCGCGCTGACCTTGTGGCCGTCCCAACGTCGTCGCGCGGTGCTGGTGCTCGGCACGTTCGCAGGCACCACGCTGCTGATCTGGGTCGTGCTCCTCATCGCGACGGATGGATGGATTGCCCGCCACCTGGCGATCGCCGCCCTCGCGCCGACGAGCCCTCACCACCTGTGGTACCTGTTCATGTACGGGCGCTCGAACCGCGCCATGGACTCGTGGATTCCCTACCCGGGCGAGTTCGAGCTCACCGCGCTCCTGGTCTACCCGCTGCTGCTCCTCCTCTCGTCACGTCTGTGGCTGCGGCGCACGTCACCCGGCTTGATCGCGCATGAGCGATGGGCGGGCGCTTCCTGGTTTTTCCTGGTCTCGCTGGGCGTCGCCTTCGCCGGGGGTCTGCACCGGGGAAGCGACCGCAACTACCTGATTGAGCCGGCCCTCGCCGCAGGACCACTGCTCGGCCTGTGGGCCGCACGGATTGCGGCGGCGCGCGGGAGCCGGGCATGGCTGCCGACGCGCGCAATCGCCCTCGCTGCCCTTTGCAGTCCGATGCTGCCGGACTTGCCGCTGCGGTTTAACCGGATGGACGCCACGAGCCGCGAGTTGCTTCGCCGGAGCGGATACGGAAAGGAATCCGAGGCATGGATCCGCAGTCTGCCGCAACCACTTCTGTGCATGGATGCCTGGCTGACGTACCGTGCAGCGATCGTGAACGGCCTCAACGATCCCGTGTGCTACGCAAGCTACTTCACCGAAGCTGAGCACGAGGACATCATCGCCAAACGTGCCGAGGCCGCGCATTACGCGACGATCGTGACCTTCGGCCCCGTCGAAGAAGGCTCGATCTTCGTATACGACGACATCCCCTCCGTCTGGCCGGCTTTACGTGACGCCATCCGGAAGCGCTATGATCTGAAGGAGACCCGCCCGCCTTGGTGGGTGTATGTGCCGAAACCGGAGCCAGAGAGGGACTCATGAGCGATACAAGTGAAGCCCGGCGCGCCCGCGTCCTGGACGTCGGACAGTGCAATCCCGATCACAATGCCATCGCGTCGATGATCAGCCACGACTTTGTCGCGGACGTCGATCGGGCCTCCTCAGTACCCGAAGCGCTCGATCTCATCCGAAAACAGCAGTACGACCTCGTACTCGTCAACCGCATCATCTTCGACGACGGAAGCGACGGGATGGAGCTGATCCGGCAGGCCAAGCGCGAGGAACTGACCGTCCCCATCATGCTGGTGAGCAACTACGAGGAGGCGCAACTGCAGGCGGTGGCCGCCGGGGCCGTGCAGGGATTCGGAAAGGCGTCGCTGCATGCGTCGCGCACGCATGAGCATCTGGCCAGGTTTCTGCCCGTGCGGAACGTCAACGCGATGTAAACCGCGAATGGGCGTCACGCCGCGCCTCAGGCGACGCGTACCGCGCGAACTCGGCCGCCGCACATGGCGTCAATGGCCGGCAGGACGTAGTCGCCTGCGACGACTTCCCAGCTCATCTGCCGTGCGAGCTCGTACCCGCTGTGCATCAGTGACTCGGTCGAAGCATCGTCTTCCGGCAGAACCTCGAGCAGTCGTCGGGCGACGCGCTCGGCCACCTGGCACTCCATCGCGTCGCGCTGTTCGCGCGTGACCGACAGCAGACTGCGTTCGTCCCACTCGCCCGGCGGGAGCTGCCCGTAATCGGCGATAATGACGTTCGGCGTCGGCTGCTCACCGGTGGCCCGCTCGACGAACCCCGCGCACCCGCAGACCTGGGAAATCACGCAGATGGCCCCGAATGTCAGCGGCTCGAGGTGCGAAATCCCGAACGGTTCGTAGATGCTCTGGCCGAATTCAACATCCACGCCGCGGCGGATATCGGCGAAGGTCATGTCCGCCGGCATGCGCTGCCCGCAGACCGTCTGATTCCACCCAAACTGGTTGACGTAGACGACCTTGATCTGCCGTGACCGCGCGTTGAACTCCTGCACGCCCACGTAGAACAGTGCTTCGCCGTACGAGAGATCAGGATCCTTCTCGCGGTGCGCGACGGGCCAGTGCCACCACTTTTCCATTTCGAGGATATCCGCCGGGCGCCGCGCCGGGACCTCCGTTGAAAGCACAAACAGCACCGCGCTCTTGCCGCTCTGGCGGAACGCAGGCTCCAGTCGCTCGAGCACCCGCAGGTCTCGCCACAGCGCCTTGCTCGTGCAGGTGCGCGTCACGTGCGTGAAAACGTAGTCGGGCCGGTCGCCCAGAAGGATTTCCGCGTAGCGGCGCAGCCGTTCCTGGCTGGCTCGGCGCTCACCAAGCGTGATCTGCTCGTAGGGGATCCCGTTGTAGGTGGTGGTGATGGCGGCATCGGCGAACTCGGGCGCCATGAACCGCAGTTCCTTTACCACGTAGTCGCCCACGGCAAGGATACGATCACAGTGGCGGCTGGCGTTCACCAGGGCGTGCCGATAGTAACCGTCCTGCGGTCCGAACACGTCGGTGACATAGCGATCATGTTCAATCGCATTCGAGAGCACGTTGTAGAAGCTGAGATCATGCCCCGGCAGACCTTCCACGATGCGCCGCATCGTGGAGACTTCGTGGGCGTAAAAAGCTGTGCGGAATGCGCCGCTCGGGTCCAGCCGGGCCGCCAGCGCCGTCGGCATTCCCATGAACTCGTGCGCCAGGATGACGCATTCATCACCGAAATCCGCCGCCCCGAGCGCACGCAAGGCGGCGATGACCGGCTCGGCAAGTTTCGTGTACAGGTCGTATTCCCAGGACTGCTCGTACCGCGTCGAATCGATGGCGTAGTTCTGCCAGAGCTTCCACTTGAACGTGTTGACTCGGGCGAGGTCCATGCGGGAAACGTCGATCAGCAGGACCTCGGGAGACACAAACGCGTCGCTGTGCGGATCGTCGTAACGACGGTGCCCGTACACGATCCCCACGTGGAAGTCGCGGCGGACGTGGTCCAGGGCTTCGCTGACGGGGTGCCGGGTGATGCCGTCCATGCTGCTGTAGAGCACTTCGCCCTGCGGCCCCAGCCGCCCCTCCGGTCCGCCCTCGCCCGCGAAGTATGGCCCGACCAGGATCGTCCGCTGCTCGCGGCTCCGATAAGCCTCGCTCGTCAGGAGACCCTGCAGGACAGCACCGATCCCCCCGACCTTCTGAATCGCTTCATGCGTGACGTGTGCAATTGTACGCATAGACTCCCCTGTCAACGTCCGGGAGCCAGCCGCACCGGCAGGCCACCGGTTGAGGTATTCTACGATACCGCCCTGCGGCGGGGTGAAAAGCCGCCTCGGAAACGTGCCCTAAATGCAGGTGCGAGCAGAGATTGGGGTCCCCGCCCCGCTCGATCGCTGCAGGATGCGGGCGGAGCGGCGACTTTCCACGCTGCGGCGGGCGCCATAGGGACGGCTCGACGCAGATCGCTCCCCCGACAATCAGGCGAGGTATCGGGCCGCCCGGGTGAGCAGATCCTCGAAGTCCAGGCGTCCCTGGCAGACTTTCGACGCCGCCTGCAGGTCCGCCCCCTGCCATGAGCGAGCGTGTTCCGGCAAGGCTGCGTACAGTTCTCGGGCCATGTCGCGCTTGCCGTCTTCCTCGCAGTACGCCAGGTAGCGAGCGATCGAGCAGAAGTCCGTCTGCGTCCCGGCGGCCGTGCGGCATGAGCCGTCGCAACCCGGGCACGTCGCCCGCGAAAGCTCGCGCATGCCCGTCTCGAGTTGTCGCACCTGCTCCGGATCGAGCTTTCGGAAGCTCCGGGCGCCGGCCGCATTCTCCTCGATCACCTTCCGGCTCGCCATTTCCGCACACACCGCAGCGAAACGCCCGTCGTTCCAGATGGCCGCGTGCATCGCCTGGTGAGGCGAGAGGCCAAGAGCTGCGAACGTGTCTTTCGCACGATCCGGCTGTCGGGCGGCCTTGCCCAGCCCGCGCGTGGTTTTCATCGCGACGAGGCCGACGCCCGCCTTTGCGCAGGCGTCCAGTGCTTTGTCAAACTCGGGATTCGCCCGGATCAGCCCGGCGTCGCACGCGACCAGGATCGAGTCGATCCACCCGGTTTTCGCGGCGTTCTGCAGGCAGGCAGCCCGCACGGGCATCTCCGCGTGCGTGCTGAATCCCATGAAGCGGATCCGGCCCTCGCGCTGCAGACGCTCCTTTACTTTTCGCCAGGCGCCGTCGGGATCGAGCGGAATCTCCGGATCCACGAGCGCGTGAATCATGTACAGGTCAATCGTGTCGATGCCCATGTTTTCGTGGGACGCGCACGCCGTCCGGTAAATCGCCTCCGGTTCGTACGTGTGCGACTTGGCAATGACAAAGACGTTCCGCCGGCGCTCGGGCTGGCGTGCCCACTCGCCGAGCAACCGCTCGGCCTTGCCGCCCAGGTAAGAACTCGAGTTGTCGAAGTACCGGATGCCCACTCGGTACGCGAATTCGAGCAATCGCGGGCCGTATTCCGGAAAACTCGCCCCAAAACCGAGCCGGGTAACCTTGGCGCCGGTGTTTCCGAGCGGATTCTGCGGCAGAGGCGGGAAATCCTCTGCCGGCGCGCTGGTCTGGGCATGGGCGATCGAGCCTGCACCCAGCGCAGCCGCGCTTTTGAGGATGTTGCGGCGCGAGGGCGGCATCTCCTGGTCCCGTGAACGCATGTCCAGCCCTTTCTGCGCGGACTCCCGCCGGAAGGAGGAACGCTTCCGCACGCTCAGGTGAGGAACCTGGTCAGATCGAAGCGATGACCGTTGTCGTGGCCGCTTCCGCGGGTTGTGCCGCTCGAGCAACCGCACCCACCCTCCGAGGAGCCCCCGCAACACGACCCACTCCGATGACGGGTCGATGCAATCATGGATGTCAGGCTGACGACCGCTCCGGACCGCGTGCTGGACGCGTCGGCGGTCTTCATCAGGCGAAGCGAACGGTTGCGATCGCGCTCGAGATAGTTCTGCGAGCGCGTTTCGCCCTCGGCCGTCACGTAGACCGCGCGCCGGTCGCCGACAACCGGGCATTCCATTTCACACAGCCCGCATCCGATGCAGAGCGCCGTGTCGATCTTCGGCACCTTGAACTCGAGGTTGACGGCGGCCACCGCTCCGCGTACCGGGATCGTCGCAAAACGCGTGCCGTTGACGACCTCGCCGCCGGCCGGATCGATCTCTCCGATCATCAGCGTGTCGCCATCGTTCCCGAGGATCTGGTGCGTCTCGCTGCGACCGTCACGATGGATGATCTGGACGTGGTAGGACGTCGTCGCGTCGCCGCGGAACTCGTTGGGCCGGAACGTGCACGGTTCGCCGAAGGCCTTGCCCGGCGCGGGGTAGTCGGCCAGCGTGACCGTCGTCGGCGTGGCCATCAGGACCTGCTTCTTGCCGTCGCGGATGAGGAGCTGCTTGTACTCGGAGTGAATCGCCTTCGGCGATGTCGGACACACTTCCTCGCACACGACGCACGGGATGTTCTTCGACCACGGCAGGCATCGCCCGAAGTCGTAGTGAGCCGTGCCGAGCTTGACCGGCCCCTCCTCCGCGTGCGGCCCGAGGCCGAGTTTCTGCTCGATGGTCAGCCGCTGAATCGCGCCCGTCGGGCAGACCTGCCCGCAGGCCGTGCAGTTCAACTGGCAGAAGCCCATGCGGAAGTTCATGATCGGCGTCCAGATGCCCTCCAGACCCGACTCGAACATGGCCGGCTGCAAGACGTTGGTCGGACAGACGCGGATGCACTGGTCGCACTTGATGCAGCGCTCGAGGAACTCCTGCTCCTCTACCGATCCGGGCGGACGCACAACCTTGGTTGAGAAGTCCTTGGTGGTTTTGCCGGCCAGCCGGGCGAACGGGTAGAAGAGCACGCCCGCCACCACCGCGAAGATTGCCTTGCGCTTGGGAATGTCCGGCCACGCGACCTCGTGCTTGCGCTTCGGCAGCAGTGCGAAGCTGAGTGCGTCGTGCGGGCAGTCCTCGATACAGTTGAAGCAGACGAAGCATTCGCTTTTTCGGAGCTGGGTGTGCGGATCGCTTGCCCCCTCGCAGCTCTGCAGGCAGAGGTCGCAATCGGTGCACTTCTTCGGGTCGCGTTCGATCCGCCAGACCGCGAAACGGCTCAGGACGCCCAACGTCGCTCCGAGCGGGCACAAGACGCGGCAGAAGAACCGCGGAATCACCAGGTTCATCCCCACCAGGAACAGGATGATGAAGCCGATCACCCATGCCAGCTGGTGGGCCTTGGGATCACCGAACCGCTCCGCCACCGGTCCCGGCATGTTCATCGCCGGCAGGATTGACGCCGTAAATGACCGATGCAGCAGGCAGATGGGGTCGAGCAGTCCGATCTGCAGACTGTGGAACAGAGCCGCCACGATGAACGCGATCAGGATGTAGTACTTGACCTGGTAGAGCTTGCGGTACCGGTTAGATTCGATCTTCTGCTTGGCGTTCCGCGAGTTGAACACCCACCCGGTGAACTGGTGCATGATCCCGTAGGGACAGATCCAGTTGCAGAAGATCCGGCCGAGGAACAGCGTCGGGATCAGCAGGACGAGCGTCCAGATCAGCCCCTTGTAGAGCGTGTGCGTCGTGATCGCGGTCGAGATCGCCACCAGCGGGTCGATTTCGAGAAACTTGCTGACCCAGAATTTGAGGGCCGGCATCTCGTTCAGATGAGAAAACGTCGTGATGAAGACGAACGTGAGGAAGAGGGCCATCACGATCGTCTGGGTGACAATACGAACTGTCGTGATACGCATAATTGCTCGGTCGTCAGTGGTCGTCTTCAGGTGTGTCGCCCGCGCCAGCCGCTGCAGCGCAAACTGCCGACGGGCAACGGACAAACGCTACAGAGTCGTCTCCACGACCTTGTTCTGAACCTTGTAGTCCTGCCAGCTGCGGGCGACGAGGCGCGTCGGGTCCTGCCCGAATTTCTCGTACGCCATCTCGAGGTACGCCAGCGCCGCTGGATCCCGGCCCAGGAGGTTCTGCAGGCACCAGCTGTCACATGCGAGTTGATCAACGCTGGCGACGATCACCGGGCGACCGGCCTGGCCGCCGATCTTGATGTCATCGAGCCGCCCTCCGGTCGGGCCGTTCTTCATCATGACGCGCGTGCCCTCCGCGATGATCAGCGTGGGCTTCATCATGAATCCGAGGTCGCTCACGATGTTGTGAATGGCCTGGTGGAACTGGTTGCGGCGCCCGCCGAGCAGACCGTACCAGTTCTTCATGCTCATGCTGGCGTGACAGAGGTTGTGATCCTTGATCGGGGGCAACCCGATCACCTTGTCTGCTTCCTTCAGGGGCTTCCAGAAGATCGGCCACGTTCCCAGAGCCTCGTTGCGGCTGCCGTCCGGTCGCCCGGAACGCACCTCAACCGGCGCATCGTGCGAGCTCGAGTGGATGACCACCGTCGCGCCCTCGGCCTCGGCCGCCGCCTTGATCCCGCTCTTGGCGAAGCAGGCCTCGGGGTTCTCGATCGGGTTGTCGGCCACGATCACCTTGCTTGCCCCTGCTTCCCGGCAGAGCCGGATCACCGCGCGGACAACATCCGGATTCGTGGTCGCGCCCAGCAGTGGCCCGCGATCGAAGCCGACGTTCGGCTTGATCATCACCACGTCGCCCCTGGCCACGAACCGCCCGATCCCGAGTTCCTTGTCGAGGCCGCCGACAGCGGCTCTGACCATCTGTTCCGTCTGCTCGAGCGTTCCGTACGCCGCCGAAATCCGTGGATAGGCTGGAGGAAACTCCACCTTCGCGAAGTAGTCCTTGAGCCGAATCGGGGGAGGCGGTTGAAGCCCCGCATCGCCGCGGGGGTCGTAGAGCTTCGCAGCCGCCAGGCTGGCAAGCCCTGCGACGGCCACCGTCCCCCCACCGCGCACCAGAAGGTCGCGACGGCTCCACTGCCGCTCGGACGAGTCCGCCGGCTGCTCGCCGGCTGGTTTCTGCTTCGGGTCAGTAGGCATGTTCACTCCCCTCGTCTGCTGTCCCGGATTGCGTGGGCGCTGGTTTCGGTGCTCCGGAGGCAGGCAGCGGCACGGCCGGCGGGTCCTTCAACCGATCCCGCAAGACACCGGCACGCTGGACCGCCAGGTCCTTTTCGTCACACTCGACGACCCCGCCAAAGAACGCACCGCGATAGAACACGGCACTGAAGACGCCCATCGAGTCGCCGACCATCGTCTCACCGCCCTCGCTTTTGTCGCGCGAGAGCAGCTTGTCATACTTGGTGGTCGCCTCGACGAACTTTTCGAAGGTCTCCTTTGCCGCCGCGTCGGTTCCTGCGAACATCACGAACATCTGGTAGCTCTTCCCGCCCACCTTGTAGTCGGCGAGAAAGACCTGCTGCAGAAAGTCGTAGCCCAGCGCGCTCGTCGCGCGGTAGGTAAACGAGCCCGCCACGCGATCCTCCTGTGGCAGCAACTTGTCCGCCCACATCGTGCCGCCTTCATCGGTAATCGTCTCGGCGATTGCAGCGGCGATCTTTTTGGCAGTCGCAGCGGCCGCATCCCCCGCTTCAGTGGCCCCAAGGACGTTCACGTAGTATTTGCTCTTCCAGAAGTAGACGTTCGGCCCGGACGTATAGCTGTCCTGTCCCAGCCCGGCCGCTTCGGCACCCGGGCTCTTCTCCGTGTTGTAGATCCCCATGGCGTTGAGCGGCTCGGCCATGTCGTAGATGTACACGTCGAACGTCTGCTGCCGACGCGTATCCAGATACTGTCCGAACCGCAGCTCGACGAAGTTGTATGCGCGGAACTGACCCTCGCGCCCGTCGATCTTCTCGTACAGGTTGTCGGTGTACCGCTCGATCTTGACTGGCGCGGCGATATCCGGATCGTCCGGAGTCACGAACCGCGCCTGGCCTGTGGCGCCGGCCTTCGCCAGTCCGGCAGAGTCTTGCGGTTGCCTCGCCCCGGCAGACCAGCGATCTCGCGCAGATTTGACGGCCGCCAGGAGCGGCGCGGGCTCGCTCGAAGCCGCGAGGAAGACATAGGGCCCTGCCGGGAAGACTGCCACGCGACGACCGTCCAGCGTCCCCGTCACCGCATCCGGCCCCAGTGCGTCGGGCGGCAGAGCTGCCGCTGCGCCTTGTTCCTGCGTCCGCTCCTCGCCGCCGTAGCCGCCTGCTCCCTCGCCTGGCTCCTCCTGGCTGGCGGGAACGGCCGTCCCTAACTGTTGTCGGGCGGCGGCCAGCGCTTTCTCCGGCGCCACGGGCTGCATCACGCCCATCGTGATGCCATTGCTGTAGTCAGCCAGCCAGCAGTCTGCGAGACCAGTGATGCCCAGCGGAGCCTTCCGCACATAGCGGAACGTCTCCGGCACGCGCCCGTCGGCCGGGAGAACGCTGTCGCCCCAGAAGGGGCCGCCGTAGAGCAACTGGACTGCTGCAAGCGATCTCGCGAAGCCCTCCGACTCAGCGTCACTGGCCACCTCGGTGACATATCGCCCCGCCCAGAAGGAGCAGACGGAATCCTTGACCCAGCCGCCGCGGCCCAGCGCCACGGATCTGGCGCCCTCGGGCTGCCGCGCCTTCCACAATCCGAAGGCGGAGGCGGGATCGCCGGCATCCATGACCGTAGCCAGGGCGAGGCCGTCGCCGTTCCTCCATAGTCCGCGGTACACCCACTGCACGCCAAAATCGGACAGAAGCCTGAGGGTCTCCGGCATATCGCTGGCCGACGCCTCGAGCGCGGTGCCGCGAACCGCATCACGGATCTGCACGACGCGCGGGCTTGGCGCCTGGTCCTCCCGGATCGGGAAGGCCGTCACAGTGAGGCGTGTCCAGGGCTCCGGAAGCGTCGGAAGCATGCTCTCCGCGATCCGCATCTCGTGCGGTGGTGCCGGAGGGGTGACGTTTTGCGGGTCCGGTACGAAAAGCGGTTTCTCAGAGATGCCGAACGCGTTTTTCGCTCGCGCGAGGATCGGAACGCGGTTGACGACATTCGCCAGAAGCCCACTGGTCAGCAGGAACGTGCCTGTGATGAACGCGAGGACAACGAGAACGAACACACCGACCAGTCGCTCGGTCCGCCTGGGCTGGCCGCGCATATATCTACGGGAAAAGAACGTGGGCATGGCTGATTCGTTCCCTGCTGTTGCAAAGCCCGCCGGCCCCTGTTGGCTGCACCCGGAGTGCGCCGTCCGATTCGGCCGCGGATGCAGCACCCTTGATTATCGAAATTGACGTCATGCCCGTCAAAGCGGCAGACCGGAGCCCCAGGCGCTCCCGGGATTGTAGGGGCTCAGCGGGAAAGCGGTACCCGCCCCCTTCTGATGGGCTTGGCGGTCCGTCCCGCACCCGAGCGCCTCGATGCAGGCGCTATCCCCCGCTGCCCGGAAACGTGCTAAGATGCCCGCCCGAAATCGGGGTCGCCCGATGAACGGGCGTCTCCTTGATCGGGAGAGTCGGCCGGGGAATGCCGCGGGTGGCTACTGCATTGATCAACACTTGGCTCGAGCACATCGGCCGCGTGACCGTTGACGTGAGTGTGGTTTTCGGGTAGTTTTGGATTTTTGTTGGATGGACGGCACAGCGATCGCTTCCCAGTCTCGCACGTCGCCGCGACCTGCAGCGGCTCCTGCCGCAGTTCTTCGTAATCGGGACGCAGAGCGTTCCGGTCATCCTCATCACCGGTGTGTTCGTCGGGATGGTGCTGGCGATCCAGGCGATCGAGCAGTTCCAGGCTGTCGGTCTTACCGAGCGCATGGGGGTGATCGTCAGTCTTTCGGTTGTGCGCGAACTTGGACCCGTCCTGGCGGGCGTCATGATCCTCGGACGCGTCGGCGGCGCGCTCACGGCTGAGCTCGGCACGATGAACGTCACCGAACAGATCGACGCGCTGCGGTCCATGGGATCCGACCCCGTCCGCGTCCTGGCCGTTCCGCGGTTTCTCGCGTGCATCCTGCTGACGCCGGTCCTGACCCTTTACTGCGACATCATGGGCGTCTACGGCGGCTGGTTCATCTGTGTCCCGATCTTCAAGGTGTCGGACCAGGAGTTCTGGACCTACACCGAACTGGCAGTCGAATCCTGGGACGTCTACAGCGGCCTGGTCAAAAGCGTCTTCTTCGGGGCATCCATCGGCCTGATCGCCTGCTACAAGGGGTTTCACTGCAAGCCGGGCGCGCAGGGCGTCGGCCAGGCCTGTCCCGAGTCGGTCGTGAGCGGGTTCGGGGTGATTCTGATCCTCGACTTCTTCATTTCGCTCGCACTGAAGTCCGCGTACGAGACGATCTGGGGATTCAAGTCGATCTTCTGACCCGCCGGCACGTGGAACACCATGGCTGACATCGTTGTCGAGTTTCGGGATGTGTGGAAGCGGTTCGGACCGCTGGAAGTGTTGCGCGGGGTGAGTTTCCAACTCGAGCGAGGCAAAACCACCGTCGTGATCGGCGAGTCGGGCACCGGCAAGAGCGTCCTGCTCAAGCACATGATCGGCCTGATCAAGCCCGACAAGGGCGAGATCCAGTTCGATGGCCAGCGCGTCGACAATCTGGGCGAGCGGGAGTGGGTCAGCCTGCGCAAGCGGTTCGGGTTCCTGTTCCAGATGGGGGCCCTGTTCGACTCCATGACCGCCGGCCAGAACGTCGCGTTCCCGCTGTTCGAACACACGAAACACTCGGACGAGGAGGTCGCGCGGATCGTCAAGCGCAAGCTGACGATGATGGGCCTGGACGGCGTCCAGGCGAAACGTCCGGCGGAACTCTCCGGCGGGCAGCGCAAACGGGTGGCCCTGGCCCGGGCGATTGCGCTCGACCCCGAGGTGATCCTGTACGATGAACCGACGACGGGGCTCGACCCGATCCGCGCCGACTCGATCAATGACCTGATCATCAAGCTCAAGACTGAACTGGCCGTCACCAGCGTCGTCGTCACGCATGACATGACCAGCGCGTTCAAGGTTGCCGACCGGATTTTGATGCTGCACCAGGGCAGATTCATCGCGGATGGGACTGCCGACGATTTCCGCAATTCGACCAATCCGCATGTGCGGCGATTTGTAGCCGGTGAAGCAGACCTCGAGGACGACACGCTGCCGGCCTGAAACAGCGCGGCCCCGCCCGGGCGGGGAGATCGCGCAAGGAGATTCTGATGGCGGACAACAAACGCCGTAATGCTCTGATCGGACTGTTCATGCTCGGCGGCCTCGTGTCGCTCGGCATCCTCATCGTCAAGTTCGGCGAGTCGCAGGCCTGGTTTGGCAAGCGGTACATCGTACAGGCCAAGTTCCAGCGCGTGCTCGGACTGCGCGAGGGCACGCTCGTCCACCTCGCCGGCGTGCCCGTGGGGAACGTCCGAAAGATGGGGCTCGTCGATCGCCAGGTCCCCAGCAAGGGAGTCGTGGCGTTCATCGAGGTGGACAGCCAGTACCTGGTGCCGGACGGTTCCGTGGCGGAGCTGGTGACCCAGCTGATGGGCCAGCCCATCATCAACATCCGTCCGCCCCTGGCACCGACGGAGCCCCTGCCGACCAACGGACAGGCGCTGATCCCGGGCGTCGTCACGAGTCCGCTCGACCAGGTGATCGACCCGGAGATGAAGGAAACGCTCACCCGGACGACCGAGCAGATCGGCGTGCTCGCCAAGGCGCTCACACCGGCCGCCGACGCGATCACCAACCTGTTGCAGCAACGTACGATGCAGGAAGTGGATACCCAGCAACTTCCGGCGAACCTGTATACGGCCGTCGAGCGACTCCACAGCGTGCTGAAGCATATCGAGACAGTCCTGGGCGACCAGACGACCCAGAGCAACATCAAGGTGACGGTGGACAACCTGAAACTCGCGAGCGAAGACGCGCGGGTCGCCGTCGCGAGTTTCCGGGAGTTCGGAACCCGGGCCAACGAGACGGCCGTGAGCGCGCAGAAGGTCGTGGTCAAGCTTGACGCCACGGTCGAAACGACACACGAGCACATTGACATGCTCGGGCGCAAGCTCGTCGAGAACTCGGACCGTCTCGCGACGATCCTCGACAATGTTGCCTCCGCCAGCCGGGATCTGGCCGAGGGGCAGGGCACGATCGGCATGCTGTTGCGGGATCCCAAGTTCTACGATGAACTTCTTCTGACCACGCAGCGGCTCGGCATCGCCGCGTCGGAGCTCACCGTCTTCGTCAAGCAGGTCCAGAAGGAGGGCCTGCTGGGCGTGGTCCGCTGACCGCCCGTCATCCGTTCCGCTGTTTCCGGGAGCATCTGACATGATGCGGATGAAATCCATGGATCATCGGCGTTCCCGCCTCGGCCACGGCCTCGTGATTCTTCTCGCACTCGCGCCATTGGCGGGATGCCTGATCAACACCGGCAGCGGCTACCGCCGGGATCTCGCCCCGACCATGGACCGCATGATTGCGGCATACGAGGATCTCGCCAGCAGGAAATTCCGCGTCCTCGCGGACTTCGAATCCCCCGAGCAGGGGACGTTGTTCCACGTCGAGCCGCCCGGTGCGGCGGGTGCGGTTGAGATCTCGACCGACCGTGCGCGATCCGAGACGGGGGTCGGGGCGCTGCGGATGGCTCTCGGGAGTTCCGCGCAGCGGCTCGTGGCCGTCGAGACGCCCGAAGCCGCGTGGGCGCTCGTCCGCAACTGGTCCGACTACCACCTGCTCATTTTCAGCGTGTTTTCGCCGCGCCCGCTGAGCGGATTCTCGCTCAGCATCGCGAGCGGCACTGAAAACCCCCTCACGTACGTGCACTCGCACGTTTTCCTGAACCAGGGATGGAACCTCGTCCGGCTCGACCTTGCCGACGTCGGTGAACAGGTCAATCTGGGTGATGTGCGCCAGATCCAGTTCTGGTGTGAGCCGCTGGAATCGCCGGTCGATCTCTTTCTCGACGATCTCGTCCTGGTCGACAACGCCCGCACGGTGTTCGGGCCGGCTGAGCCGCAACCGGGCGATCTGTACGTCCGCTCGCAGGGCCGTCGCATCGTGGCCGGCGCGGCCGATCGATTCGAGGTCATCTTCGCCCGTGGACGTATCCGGCAGTGGTTCGACCTCGGGCGCGATCCCCAGCGGGTGAGCAACCTGGCCGGCCCGGCGTCTCTGGGGCCGTTGCCCGTGGTCATTCCCGCCGAAGCTTCAGCCGCCATCTCCGCGGACGACATGGCACAGTGGGCGGGGCTGGGGCCGGGCGTCGAAGTCTTCCAGACGCTCGCGGATTCCCTGCCGCTCCGCGTCGTGATCCAGGCGGAATGCCGCTTCGGATCAGCTGATGCAAGGGCCAACGACAAGTCGCCGTACCACCACTGGCGTTACACGATCTACGCCGACGGGCGGATCTACGTGGAATGCAGCGGCACGGCTCGCACCGAGACGTTTCGCCCGCCCGGCGTGGGCATCGCGTTCGGATGCGATGGATCGCTCGGTTTTACA
>CAZJTF010000159.1:0-15132 GCA_964548565.1 uncultured Planctomycetales bacterium
GTTTCCTCTTCTGCCTGGCCGAGGGGCCGGTCCGTCACGAGCAGCATGCGCCCCGTGCCGCCCCCGTTCAGCAGCGAAGTCGCGAGCGCCATCGCGGCACCACGTTCCGCGGGCGCTGACGCGGGCTCGAGCGATGCAACTTCCCGCCCGACCAAGGGGCGCGGATCGTCGAAACCGTGCAACAGTCGCGGCCAGGGCTGCGCCGCAATCAACGCGACGCGCGCATCCGCCGGCAGGCCGCCCACCAGTTCCAGCACCTTCTCCCGTGCGGAGTCGATCCGCCGGCGGCTGCCGTCCGGCGCCCCCATGGTGCTCCCGGCATCCACGATGACCACCGTGTGCAGCCGTTCAGCGCCTCCCTGTGTGCGTTCCGGCCGGCCCAGTGCCAGTGCCATGAACGCACAGGTGAGCAGCAGCAGTGCATACGTCAGCGGATGCCGGAATCTCTCCAGCAGACGTCTGGCTCGTGTGCGTTCGACCGCGTGGGCCCAGAAGATCGTCGTCACGACGCGCATC
This sequence comes from uncultured Planctomycetales bacterium, assembly GCA_964548565.1. Taxonomy (GTDB): domain Bacteria; phylum Planctomycetota; class Phycisphaerae; order UBA1845; family PWPN01; genus CAYLLT01. The sequence continues at coordinate 517 of CAZJTF010000159.1, forward strand.
TCGCGCGGCTGGACACGCAGGAGGTGCAGAACGCCAAGAATCGCCGCCGAGAGGGCGACGAGCGCCGCAACACCCCAGAATGGCAGTCCAGCAAACGTCATGACACCGCCCTACGCCACCAACAGCCCGTCGGCGAACAGCGAACCGATTTGCTCCAGTACCGGGCGATCCGCGTCGAGCAGCAGGTGCCCCGCCGATCGCCGCATCACGAACGCACGCAGCGCCTCGTTGAACGTCGCATACGCCTGGCGGTAACGCTCGCGCACGCGCTGCGTCACCGCAACGTCCACGACGGCATTCGACTCACAATCGATCATGCGGTACTCGCCGTCCATCGGCGGATCCCCATCCGCCCCCTTGACCAGCTGGACCAGTACCAGCCGATGCCGCAGCGAACGCGTCGCATCGATCACGTGCTCGATGCCGTGCGGGTCGAAAAAGTCCGACACAATCACCGCAAGACCGAGGCGCTGCCGCAGTGCGCTGAAGCGTGCCACGCACCGTGCCAGATCCGTGGGACCAGCCGGCTGCAGTCGGTCCAGAAACTCCAGCCCGCGACGCAGATTCTGCCGACCCGATATCGGCTGCAGCGGCGCGCCCAGGTCTGAGCCGCACGGATAAATCCCCACGCGGTCAAACTGGCTCAGCCCGATGGAGGTAAAGACACCCGCCATCTGCCGAGCCGCGTCCGCGCGCGGCGGAGATTCGAAGAACATCGAATCACTCACGTCGACGAGCACGTAAATCGCGAGGTCTTCCGGCTCCTCGAACAGGCGCAGGAACAGTCGCCCGCTTCGCCGGTAGAGATTCCAGTCGACACGGCGCGTGTCATCCCCCGGCACATAGGAGCGAAAATCGCGGAACTCCATCCCCGCGCCCAGGCTCCGCGAGCGATGCTCCGCGTGTCGCCCGCCGGCAGGGACCTGGCTCGTCCGAATCCGCAGCCGCTCGACCGCGCGGATGAAATCTTCTGTGAAAAGTGACGCCATGCTCAGCTCGACAACTCGCTGACCGAATTCACCACCGCCTGCACGAGATCGTCCGGTCGCGTGCGGTCGGAGTGGCCCTCGAAACTCAGAAGCACGCGATGCCGCAGCACCGGGAGGGCCACGTCGCGAATGTCCTGGCACGACACCCCATATCTGCCGTCCAGTAGCGCCCGCACCTTGCCCATCAACAGCAGTCCCTGCGCGCCGCGCGGGCTGGAACCAAGCGACACCGCACGGTTGACCACGGCCGGCGCATGCGGCGAGCCCGGTTGCGTCGCCATAACCAGTCGGATCGCGTACGACCGGACCTGCTCGCTCACGGCGACGCTCAGCGCGATGCGCCGCATCTCCAGGATCTCCTGGCCTGACGACACAGCCTCGATCACAGGTCGCCGCACGTCGGTCGTCCGCTGCAGGATCTCGTGGTACTCGCGCTCCTGGGGGTAGTCGACCAGCAGTTTCACGAGGAAGCGATCCAGCTGAGCCTCGGGAAGCGGGTAGGTCCCCTCCTGCTCGATCGGGTTCTGTGTTGCGACGACGATGAAGGGCTCCGGCAACCGGATCGTGTGCCGCGAGACCGAGATCTGCCGCTCCTGCATCGCCTCCAGCAGCGCCGATTGCGTTTTCGGCGTCGCGCGGTTGATCTCGTCGGCCAGGATGAAGTTCGCCACAAGCGGACCCTGCGCGAAACGCAGCTCGTGCCCGCCGCCTTCCTTCTCGTGCAGGACCATCGTGCCGACGATGTCCGCCGGCATCAGGTCGGGCGTGAACTGGATACGCGAGAACTCGAGTTGCAGCGCCTGCGCCAGCGTTCGGGCCAGCAGCGTCTTGCCGAGACCGGGCACTCCCTCGAGGAGTACGTGGCCATCCGAGAGCAGCACCGACAGCACGTTGTCTACGAGTGCGTCGTGCCCGACGAAGATCTTGTGAACCTCACGCTTGAGCCGGTCGAACACTTCGCGGAACCGGGCCACCTGCCCGTCCACACCGGCTCTTCCCGCTGCGAGTGCACTGTCTTGTTGCGTCATCGGCTCGACTGCTCCTGTGGTGATGGTACGGTGGCTCCGCCCGGCGCCAGGTCCGCCGAGTGCAGCGCGACCAGGTAGTTGCGGACGACCGTCGCAAGGCCCGAGGGAATGCCCGTATGCGGCACAAGCGATTCAGGCTCCCTCCGCGCTGCCGCCTCGGCAGGAACCGGCGGCTCGCCCGGCATCGGCGCCGGCTCGACACGTTCGCGGGTGACTTTCGTCGCCCCCGGCCCCAGTTTTCCGCGGACAAAATCCGGCACGGGCACGCCGAGCACCAGTGACGCCGTTCCGCGCGACTTTTTCGGTGGTGTCGGCCCGCCGCGCCCGCCTCCTGGCGGCCCTTCCTCACCAGGAATCCCCAGCTCGCGCATCGGAGCCGCCTGGCGATCTTTCAACGACGGCTGGATGCCTCCTCGCTGCGTGTTGGACTCGGAATCGTCCTCGGCTGCCGGCTCGGAGTCGTCTTCATCACGTCCGGACTCCGTCGTCTCCGATTTCTGCGACCACGTGTTCTGCACGGCCGAGACGCTGCCGCCCCCGGATGCGCCGGCGTGGATGCTTGAATTGTCTTCCTGCCGCTTTTCGGTGGCGCCGGTCCTGACGTGAGCGTCGTGACGCTGCCGCTGCCTGGGCGCGAGAGGCCGGCGCGACTGCCGCGCGGTTGAACCTGCTTCCGCCTCGCTCGACTCGCCGCTGGCCTCGTCACTGCGGTCGGACGTCTCCGCCTGTGCGCCTGATCCACCTCCCGCCCGGCCCGCGGTCATCTCCGGGCGCCTCTGAGAGGAAGGACGCGTCGTTGTCGCATCGCCACGCCCGGTCTTGCCGGCCGCGGCACCCGCCAGAGCAGGACGCGAGGCGGGCTCCGGGCGTGGGCGGGGCGTCTCCTCCGCCGGTCCCGTCGGGCGCCGGTGCGCGTAGGGCTCGGCCCCACGCTGCACGTCCACGTCGGGCACGACCGCCCGGGTCGGGGCCGGCCCGCTGAGGAGCCCCAGCAGCAGCATGAAGACCGACGCCGCGGCGAGCACGGCTTTGCGTCGCGGCCGCATGGCAACCGCGTCTGTCATCGGCGCCCGATCCGCGAGTCGCTGCAGCCAGGCGAGGCCGTCTTCGATCGCCGCGATCGCGAACGGGGAGCGATCACCGCATTCCAGCAGCGCGAGCGCCGTCGCGATACGGTTGTGATCCGCACTCGCGAGATCCAGCCGCTCGGCGCACTCACGAAGCGACGGCGTCTTCCCTGCCGCCTGTACAAGCCTCACCACGAACGGCAGCAGCACAGCGGTGATCGCAATGGCCGCGAACCACCTCCAACCGATCGGGTTCGGACGGGCCAGCAGCCACGCGGACAGCCGCACGACCCACCAGGCGGCGCTCACACACAGCAGTGCAACCAGTGCCGTTTCGAACCCGTCGGCCGCGGCCCGCCGGACGGCTGACCGGCGCAGGCGGCGCTGTGCCGCAGCCAGGAGTCCGGCCACGCGTTCGTGCAGTGCGCTGTCGTCGGCTGCGCTGTTCATAGCGACGGTTGACTCCCTGCGACGTTGAATGCCCGCGCGCCCAGCACCTTGCGTGTCTGTGCATCCTGCACGATCCCGACCACACGGCATGACGCCGGGTCCACGTACGTCGGCCGCAGGAGAAACTTGATGTTCAATTCCTCCTCGAGGCGTTTCAACGTGCGCTCGAGCTCCGCAGTGATCTCCGGAACGGATACGTCGATCGGAAACAGGTGCGCCGACCCGCCCCTGCGGACCGGAACACCCTCTGGTGGCGTGAGAGCGGCCCTGGCGACCCACTTATGCACCAGGATCTTGCTCGCACCCGGCGCCATCACGTTTTTTTCGCAGAGGATCACATGAAGCCGCGGCTCGCCTTCCGAGACGCCCGCGCCGTAGCTCAGACGCAACTGCCCGACCAGTCTCGTTCCGGAGAGCGCGAGCGTGCCGTCAATCTCGCATCCCGCGGGGGCAGCCGGCGCCCTGCTCGCGGACCGGTACATCGCAAAGAGTTTGTCGACGTCACCCTCGCCTCCGGCATCAGTTACCGGCTCTCCGCCGTCAAAGCATGCGGCCGGGGCGGTCGTCACCTGGTACATCCTGCCCCGCGCTCGGCTGACGTCGGAGGTCAGCGGATCGGCCGCCGGTGAGGACAGGTGATATTGCAGGAGGACCACGTCAGTCGCCTCGAAATACTCGCGCAGCCCGTTGAAAGCGAGTTGTGGACCCGCGGTGGACCCCTCGTCGATACACGTGAACAATTCAACGAGCCGCATCGGCCGACCCTGCCCGGAACCGTTGTACCGCGCCGCCGGGTGATACTCGACGACGCGGCCTTCGAGCAGTTGCTCCGCATCCTCCATCGTGAAGGCGGCGCGAAAGGTCGGATTGCTGTTGAGCCGATCGAGCCCGATCATCGCTTCGGTCGGTGCGTTCCTGTCGAGAGCCGCCTGCACGTAACGCGACCACGCACGCGTCAGCTTTCCACTCTGCTCGTAGAGTTCCCCGAGCCAGAGGTTCACCAGCGGATCGCGCGGCATGCCGAAAGCCGCCGCAAGCAGATGACGCCGAGCCGCCGCCGAATCGCCGCGTCTCAGCGCGACCAGACCCAGCCTGGCCTGGATCTGATGCGCGGCAATGCCGTTCAGATCGGCTGCGGACGACTCGGACGCGACTTTCAGGACATCCGACGCGAGTTCGAGCTTGTCGGCCCGTTTGCCGCCGAGCAGCTCATCCGCGAGTGCCACCAACTGCTGCGAGCGCCGGTTTTCGGGCAGTTGCCCGGCACGATGCCGTACCGCACGAGCGATCGCCTCCGCATCAGCGGGATCTTCCTCCAGGCGCAGCGCGAGCAGCTTTTCGCTCGCCTCGCCCGCCAGGCGCGACGCTCCGTGCGTCTTGATGAACGTTTCGATTCGCGCGGGGTCACCCTCCGCCCGCGCAACGAAGTACTCCCGCTCCTCGGACGGAAAACGCGGCCCGCGCAGCTGTTCGAACAGGATCTGATTGCCAACGAGATCCACTGTGACGCGGAAGTGGGCGAGCAGGCTGTTGCCGAGGACCACGTCCGGGCGCGGCTCGGGCATGCTGGAGAGATCCTCCGGCCGCAGTGCGACGAACCGCGCGATGTTCAAACCGGCCACGCGCAACACATCGATGGCACCGCCCGCCGACCCCGCCAGGTCCGCTGTCGTGGCGTCAATCACCGTGTCGTGTCCCACGGTGGCGAAACGCACGCGCAGCCGGAAGTCTTCGGGCCCCGCACCAGCGAGCCAGTAGCCGTACCCCTGCGCCTCCATCCGCGCGACAGCCCGCGTCGGCTCGGATGGCGCCGTCGAGGGCGATCGACTCGCCTGCCCCTCGCCCGCAATGATCCGCTGACCCTCCGCCGCAGCCAGCAGCCGCACCACGCCGGCCTCAACCTCGAGCTGCACGGCATAATTCGAAAGCGCGGGCATGCCCAGGATCGCGACGGCCGGTATCTCATCGAGCTCCGGCGCGAAGCGGTTCGAGAGCTCCTCCAGGTCGGGGATCTCTCTCGCCATCACGCGGACATCCGGCAGGACCAGGTCACCGAATCGGAGTGTGGCCGGCGCATCGGAGCCAACGGCGAGAAGCCTGGCCACCCGGCTGTGCACCACCAGCGGCACCCGTGTCCCCAGGTCGACGACGACCGTCGCCGGGATCGACTTGTCAGGCCCCTGCAGCGTGCAGCGCGCACACAGACGCCCGTCCACGACCTTGAAGCGGATTTCCTGCGCCGCGTGGGCGGATGTGCCAAACGCTATGGCCATCGCGGCCCAGAATGGCGCGGCCACTCTCACCAGGGTGCGGCATCGGACGTTCGGTCTCATACCTGCAGCGACAATACGGACGCCTGCCCCACCTGTCGGCGCGAACACGGGTTCGGGAACGGACTTGCGGCTCCCACGAGCGGGAGAAAGCGGAGCGAATTCTGCCTCCTGATGGGCGTCATGATGAAAATCATCAGGCGTGCGTATTTATACCCAGAATCGCGATCCCGCACCACAGTTCAGCAGCAACCGGCCAGGACAAACCTCGCGCCGCCGGTGAAATCGACGCCGCGCCGTGTATAGTGTCCGCCACCATCGCGCGTCGCAGAGACCGCAGCACGCTCGGCATCAGGCTTCAGGCGAGTGCACAGCATGAAAACGATCGGTCTGCTCGGAGGGATGAGCTGGGAGTCTTCCATTGTCTACTACCGGATCGTCAATGAGGTGGTTCGACGACGACTCGGCGGGCTCCACTCCGCGAAATGTCTCATGTTTTCGTTTGATTTCCACGAAATTGTGGCCATGCAGCGGGCCGGCGACTGGGAAGAGGCCACGCGCACCATGGTCGCCGCGGCGGTCAATCTGCAGGAGGCCGGCGCGGGGCTGATCGTCATCTGCACGAACACCATGCACAAGATGGCAGACGCCGTCAGCGCCGCGCTGCGCGTCCCCTTCATCCACATTGCCGATCCGACCGCCCGGAAAGTGATCGAGGCGGGGATCCACACGATCGGCCTGCTCGCCACCCAGTTCACGATGGAGCACACCTTTTATGTGCAGCGGCTCAGCCAGAAGCATGGCTTGAATGTCCTCGTCCCGGAGGAACCGGACCGGCACCGCGTGCACGAGATCATCTTTGGCGAGCTCTGCCGTGGCGATATTCGGCCGGAGTCGCGCAGCACTCTGATCTCGATCATGCAGGGCCTCATCGCCCGCGGCGCGCAAGGCATCATTCTCGGCTGCACGGAGCTTGGTCTCTCGGTCGGCCAGGAGCATTGCCCCGTTCCCCTCTTCGATACAACCGTCCTGCATGCCGAGGCGGCCGCCGAACTCGCGCTCGCATGATCGGCCGCACGAACAGCCGCGCCCCGCATCCGGACACCCCACAATCGTCCGCCTGATTCTGCGGATCTTCTGCGGTTGCCCGTCGATTCCCGATCGCCCCATTCGATTACACTGTGAGCGGTGCATCCCTGGCCGGAGAGCACCTTGTCCGTTGGCGAAAGGAGACATGGATGAGTGGGGTACGTGTACTGGTCGGCACGCGCAAAGGTGCCTTTGTGCTGAGTTCGGACGGCAAGCGGCAGCGATGGACAGTCGAGGGGCCGCACTTCGCCGGTTGGGAGGTCTATCACCTGAAGGGTTCGCCTGTGAACCCGGACCGCATCTACGCGTCACAATCCAGCGGCTGGTTTGGGCAGATCATCCAGCGGTCCGACGATGGCGGCCGGACCTGGGAAACGCCAGGCACGCCGGCTGGCCAGATGCCCCTCTCGCCCGAAGGCTTTCCCATGGGCGAAAGCAACAAGTTCGTCTACAAGACCGAGCCGCCCGACGGCAGGCCGCTCACCACCCACCAGTGGTACGACGGCACGCAGCATCCGTGGGAGTTCAAGCGCGTCTGGCATCTTGAACCCTCGCTCACCGACCCGGACCTGGTCTACGCGGGCGTCGAGGATGCCGCGATCTTTCGCACCACCGACGGCGGCAGGACCTGGCAGGAACTCCCGGGCCTGCGTGGACACGAAACGGGGCCCCGATGGCAGCCCGGGGCCGGCGGCATGTGCTTGCACACGATCGTGCTGGATCGCGGCGACCCGCAGCGGGTCTTCATCGCGATTTCAGCCGCCGGGACCTTCCGCAGCGATGACGGCGGACAAACCTGGAAACCGGTCAACCGCGGCCTGCGATCGGACTTCATGCCCGACCCCACGGCCGAGGTCGGCCACTGCGTCCACCGGATCACCATGCATCCCTCGCGGCCGAACACGCTGTTCATGCAGAAGCACTGGGATGTGATGCGCAGCGACGATGCCGGGGAGTCGTGGCACGAGGTCAGCGGCGACCTGCCCAGCGACTTTGGATTCCCCATCGACGTGCACGCGCACCAGCCCGACACGATCTACGTTGTCCCGATCAAGAGCGATTCCGAGCATTACCCGCCGGAGGGCAAGCTGCGCGTCTACCGCAGCCGCACCGGCGGAAACGAGTGGGAGCCGCTCACCAGAGGCCTTCCGCAGAGCGACTGTTACGTCAATGTCCTCCGGGACGCAATGGCGGTCGACAGTCTCGAGGACTGCGGCGTGTACTTCGGCACGACAGGCGGGCAGGTCTACGCCTCGGCCGACGGAGGCGACACATGGAATGCCGTCGTACGGGACCTGCCGCCGGTGCTGTCGGTCGAGGTCCAGACGCTGCCGTAGACCAGCGTGCAGGGGCGAGTAAAAAGAGACGCTCCCGGCGTGTATGCTGATACGCGCCCGAAGCGCCCCGGGGGGTCAACCATGCCTGCAGTTGTTCGCGTCGTTCTCCCGTACCACTTGCGGAACCTTGCCCGCCTGGAGGGCGAAGCCCGCGTGGAGGTCGAGGGCCCCGTTACAATCCGAACCGTGCTCGACGCGCTCGAGGCCCGCTACCCGATGCTGCGCGGCACGATTCGGGACCACGGCACACTGCGGCGCCGACCCCTCATTCGCTTCTTCGCCTCCGAACAGGACCTCTCGCACGACTCACCGGAGACGTTGCTGCCGGATGCTATCGCGCGGGGCGCCGAGCCGTTCATCATTCTCGGCGCGATCGCCGGCGGATGAACCGCCGCCTGCAGCAGCGGCCCATCCGGTCATCATCCACAGACCGGAGCCACAATCAGCGGCGACGGCGTAGAACGGTCGCGATGCCGGCGCAGCCAAGCAATGCCAGCGTGGACGGTTCGGGGATGGTCGGATACTGGTGAATCCCGAACAGGTTGAAGGCGCCGACATCCGAACTGATCACCAGGTCGAACGACAGGCTGAAGATCCCGCCGTTCGGCACGTTCCCGAAGAGCGACAGAATATTGGGGTTGCTCTGGGTGCTCGTCCACTCGCCCGTCGGGTTGTTGACGTTGGCAAACGTCACCACGAGGTTCGGATTCGCATCGATCGGCTGCACAACAAGGTGGAAATCTGTCCACGGGACGCCGGTGTTATTTCGCACGCGTTCGTCGATGTGCAGGGTGTCAACGCCGTTCGACGGCCCGCCGTTGACGATGATGGGGATGTCCCCGAGCGACGTGAACGTCTTCTCGATCGTCTGGCCGTTGAACCCTCCCGTCCCACCGGTGCTCGGAAAACCGGCATTCGCCCACGGGTTGTTCCCCACGTATTCCACCGTATACGCACCCAGTGCCGACGATCCGGTGGCTGCAAGCAGACATGCCGCGATCCCCCAGACAATACGTACACTCTTCATCTGATTCCTCCCTCTACCTGTGTTTTTTTAACGAATGGCCCGAAACGGCGGGAAGCACGCATGACCCGGACGCCGAACATCGTCCGCGTCGCTTCTCCTCCTGCCCGCATTAGAACCGGCTGGCCGGCCGGATTCAACTGCAAAAGGATCTATTTCGGACCGCTCCCCGAATAAATCTGGTAAACCCGCGAACGTGAAAACCCTTTCATGAGTGCAGTGGAAGGAGCATGTCACTCTGGAGACGGCAAAACGCCTGATGTGTCTCGGGAACGTGGCGCGACTGGCGACCGCGACTCCCAAGATCCTCCCCGAGGATCTCTCGGGCCCTTGTCGAAACCCAGGCGCCCGGAGGCGGATGGTGCCGCCCCCCCCCGAGATTCAAATCGATCGCAGCACGTGCACCATTTGACAGTGGTACTACCGACTTATTACAACTACCGTTCAGGGCTGGCCGGAACACACCACTGAAGCTCGGGCGCCTGCACCACGACACCTGCCGCCGTGCAGTCAGTAGCGAACCGGATCATCGATCGAGAAGGAGTCCGCACGTGAAATACATGCTCCTGGTTTACGGAGACGAAAAGGCATGCAATGACAGAGACCGCGCGGAATGCTACGCAGAGTCGCTGCAACTTGTGCGCCAGCTCCAGGCGGCCGGCCAGTTCATCTCCGCCTCCCCATTGCAGCCGACCTCCACCGCCGCCAGCGTGCGCGTCCGCGAGGGCCGGCAGATCGTCACCGACGGACCGTTCGCCGAAACGCGTGAGCAGTTGGGCGGCTACTATCTGGTCGAGGTACGCAATCGCGATGAGGCACTCGACATTGCCGCCCGCATTCCGCCGGCGCGGTGGGGCACGATCGAGATCCGCCCGGTCGTGGAACTCGCGGGACTGCCCACGCCCTAGAATTGCCGGTCGTTTGCTGTGTACCCCGATCCGTCATCGCGACGGTGCGGCAGAGACACTCGAACGTGTGGAAGGCCATTTGCTGACGAGCGAGAACACCACCGAACGCCTGCCGGAGACGATTGACGCGGTCTACCGCGCGGAGTCGCGGCGCGTGTTCGCCACGCTCGTTCGCCTGCTCGGCGACTTCGATCTCGCCGAGGAAGCACTGCACGACGCCTTCGCATCAGCCATGGAGCAGTGGCCTCGCGATGGCCTCCCCGCCAACCCGCGCGCATGGCTCGTCTCAGCCGGGCGCTTCAAGGCGATCGATGCGATGCGCCGGCGGGCCCGTTTCGACGCCTCTCTCGGTGAATTGGCTGAGCGCCTCGATGCGGACACACAGAATCCGGCCGAAATCGACGACGATCGGGTGGAAGACGACCAACTGCGGCTGATCTTCACCTGCTGCCATCCCGCCCTGCCGCCGGAAGCCCAGATCGCCCTGACGCTGCGCGAGGTCTGCGGGCTCAGGACCGAGGAGATCGCCCACGCGTTCCTCACGGCGCCCCCGACCATCGCGCAGCGAATCGTGCGCGCCAAGTCCAAAATCAAGACCGCCCGGATCCCCTACCAGGTGCCGTCGCGGGCCGACCTGCCGGAGCGTCTGGACACGGTTCTGCACGTGATCTACCTCGTATTCAACGAGGGCTATTCGGCCTCGTCGGGCGGATCTCTCACGCGCGCCGATCTCTCCGGAGAAGCCATCCGCCTGGGGCGCCTGCTCGTCGGACTCCTGGCGGAGCCGGAGGTGTTGGGCCTGCTCGCGCTGATGTTGCTGCAGGAATCCCGGCGGCTCGCACGGACATCGCCGACGGGCGAGCTGATCCTGCTCGAAGATCAGGACCGCTCGCTGTGGAACCGCGAGCAGATCGCGGAGGGAATGAGCCTGCTGATCCGCGCGCTGGCCTCGCGACGGGCCGGGCCGTACACGCTGCAGGCAGCCATCGCGGCCGTCCACGCCCAGGCCCCCACCGCCGCCGCGACGGACTGGGCCCAGATCGTGGACCTCTACGACCTGCTCCTCCAGGTGACGCCGTCTCCCGTTGTTGAGCTGAATCGTGCCGTGGCACTCGCCATGCGCGACGGCCCGCACGTCGGCCTTGCGTCCATCGACGCGATTCTCGCCCGCGGCGATCTCCGCGATTACCACCTGGCTCACGCCGCGCGGGCAGATCTGTCCCGGCGACTTGGCCGGACAGATGACGCGCGCGAATCCTACGAACGTGCACTCGCCCTGACGCGGCAGGAACCCGAACGACGGTTCCTGGAGCGGCGTCTGCACGAGCTGGTCTGAAAGCGGGCGCGAACGCCCTTCTCGGAAATCCTCCCCGTTGATCTGCATCCTTGTCGAAATCGACCCTCCCGCGGCGACTATCGGTGTGAAGGGCGGGAGGGCCCGCTCGGAACGGGCGAAGCCCCGCGAACCACAACACATAAGGAGTCACTGGATGCGGTTCATGATCCTGATCAAGGCGACGACGGATACGGAAGCCGGCGTGATGCCGAACGAGCAGCTCCTGGCCGAAATGACCCGTTTCAACGAGGAGCTCGTGCAGGCAGGCGTGATGCTCGCCGGCGAGGGGCTGCATCCCAGTTCGAAGGGCGCCCGCGTGCACTTTTCCGGCAACCGCCGGACCGTCACCGACGGCCCCTTCCCCGAGACCAAAGAGCTGATCGCTGGCTTCTGGCTCTGGCAGTGCAGATCCATGGAGGACGCCATCGAGTGGGTGAAACGCTGCCCCAATCCCACCGGCGCGGAGGCGGAGATCGAAATCCGGCAGGTTTTCGAGATGGAAGACTTCGGGCCGGAGTTCACGCCCGAACTCAGGGCGCAGGAAGAGAGCCAGCGGGCACGAATCGCCGCGGGTCTGTCGCAGTGAGGCGCGGCACTCGATGCAGTGGCGGTCCACTGCACTGGATTGATCCCGTTCGACCATGATGGACAACGCGGTGTTCAGACGGGACGTCGAGTGATCACGAACTGGCACCCGCAGTGATACGGATACCTCAAAAAAAGGAAAGCTGCATGAAGTACATCTGCCTGGGTTATTTCGAGGAAAACAAGTGGGCGTCGATGAACGATGACGAGCGCGAAGCCATCATGAAGGAATGCTTCGCGTACGACGAGCTCCTCCGCAGGGACGGGCATTTCATTCGGGGCGAAGCGCTGCAGAGCACCCGGAGCGCCGCGACATTGCGTTGGCAGAACGGTCGTGTCACCGTCAGCGACGGCCCGTACGCGGAGACGAAGGAACAGCTCGGCGGCATCCTGGTTCTCGAGGCGAATGATCTGAATCATGCCATCCAGCTGATGTCGAAGCACCCCGGCGTGCGTCTCGGAGGTCCTTTCGAGATCCGCCCCGCCGCGGACCTTTGTATCACGGCGACCGACGGACACACCTCACATACCGGGCCGGCACGTTTGGCGTGACCGTGGAGAAAGGCAATGAAATACATGCTTCTCTGCTACGACGATGAGCAGGCCTGGAGGGAACTGGGCCAGGACGCCCTCGAGAATGCAATGAACGAGGCTGTACAGCTCACGCATCGCATTCACGCGAAGGGACAATACATCCTGGCCTCCCCCCTCGAGCCCGTTGCGACGGCCACGTCCGTTCGAGTCCGGGACGGGAAACGGCTTGTGACCGATGGCCCGTTTGCGGAAACGAACGAACAGCTCGGCGGCTTCTACCTGATCGACGTCCCGGATCTCGACGAAGCCATCCGGATCGCCGCCCGGCACCCGGGAGCCCGCCTCGGCACGGTCGAAATCCGTCCCGTGGTCGAGCTCCCCGGACTCCCGAACCGTTGACCTCGGTATGATCCATACGGATCGAAAGGCGGCATGGTGGACCCATTACACTCTCGCGCGTCGAATCAGCACCCGCCGGACGGAACGCCCGACGCTCGCCAACCTCTTACACGTCAACGGAGGAAACACAGGATGCTCCCGATCGTTCTGATCGCCGTGGCGGCGGTCATCACCGTCTTTCTGATTGTCGTCGCACTGCAGCCATCCGAGTTCCGGGTGGCGCGGACCGTCGTGATGGCCGCCCCCGCCGGCGCCATCTTCGATGAGGTGAATGACTTTCACCGATGGCGCCCGTGGTCCCCGTACGAAACGCTCGACCCGCAGATGGAGCGGCGGTACGAAGGGCCCCAGGCCGGTCCGGGCGCGAGCTACGCCTGGAAGGGTAACAAGGATGTGGGCGAAGGACGCTCCACGATCGTCGAGAGCCGTCCGAACGATCTTGTGCGGATCAAGCTCGAATTCGTGCGCCCGTTTGCGTGCACGAATACCGTCGAGTTCACCTTCAAGCCCCAGGGCGATCAGACGGCCGTCACCTGGAGCCTGGCAGGACGGAATTCCTTCTTGAGCAAGGCGGTCGGCCTGTTCATGAACATGGACAAGATGATCGGCGGCCAGTTCGACCAGGGTCTCACGCAGTTGAAGTCGCTGGTCGAGGAGGGGCCGCGCTCGACCGGCAGGCAACACGCACACCACTCGGACGTGTGACGCACGCATTTGAAAGCGAGGGTGAATGTATGAGAAACGTGACCGAAACGAGCCCGTTGCAGGCTTTCGAGGCCGCTGATTCCGATCCGTCACCCGGCGGAACCGCCCGACGATCCAGAGTCGTGCTGTGGGTGGGGCGGATTGTGAGTGCGTTGCCGGCCCTGCTTCTGCTCTTCAGTGCCGCCATGAAGTTCGCCAAGCCCCAGGCAGTCATCGACGGTTTCGTGCAGTTGGGGTACCCCGATCGGCTGGCGTTCAGTATCGGAATCCTCGAACTCGCGTGCACGGTGCTCTACGTGATCCCGCGGACGGCGGTGCTCGGCGCAATCCTGCTGACGGGTTATCTCGGCGGTGCGACGGCCACCCACGTGCGTATCGGTGACCCGTGGTTTGGGCCCGTCCTCGTCGGAATCGTGGTGTGGCTCGGGCTGTTCCTGCGCGACCGGCGGCTCAGGGCCCTCATTCCGCTGCGGCAGCCGCCGGCCGAATAAAGTAACCTCCATCCAGTACTTTGTTTGTGCAGCAGACGTCTGCCGCACGTGTCAACGACGGTATTCATTGTGAAGCGCCGGTTCCGGGCTGTCGGCGTGCGGCGTCCGAGCCGGCCGAGGAGATGTGCCATGAACGCTCGCAATCTGATTCCTCCCGTTGTTATTGCCGGAATCGGTGTGGCGATCGGCGCGATCGCCATCGCCGACACCACCACCCGTCCCGCTGCCCCGGGCGACATGAAGCTTCCCCCGGGCTGGACGCAGGAAGAGATGCAGGCCTGCATTGCCGCCGGTACGCCCGGAAAGAACCACGAGTTCCTCGCGAGGGGCGCAGGCGTGTGGCGCGGCACGTGCACGATGTGGATGGCTCCCGACACGGAACCCCTTCCGAGCCACAGCAACAC
>CAZJTF010000160.1:0-15107 GCA_964548565.1 uncultured Planctomycetales bacterium
GAAACGAAGGTCTCGATCGTAGGCCTCAGCGGCAAGGTGGCCGAGTACGACCCCAACCTGGTTCCGATGCCCAGCTACAAGCAGGACGCCGACGGCCTGCACATCCGCGCCATGCGTGCCCACCGGATGTACACGGACTACAAGTGGCCGAACCCGGTGGTGATCCGGATCACGAAAGCCGCCGCCCCCGAGCCCGCGCCGTAAGAAGCTCGACGTAGCCAGCGCCAAACCACGCTCCGTAGCCCGCCCCCCGCGGCGGCCGTCACGCATGCGTCCGCGCCGCGCTCGCCGTCAGGGTCGTCACCTCCGGCCGACATTGCGGTCGGGGATGACGAGCGCCTTTTCCGGCGGCCGCGGAGCCTCCGGCTCGCGGAACCATTTGCCATACACGAATCCCGCCATCACGCCGACGGACGCGACGAAGAACCACATGACAATCGGCAGGAACCATGAAGGCGCGGCGCGGACGTAATCCACGCGAGCCTCCTGCGACGGGTCCCTGACCCTGACCAGCGCGCTGCACCGGGGGCAGGACACGACCTTGCCGGCCTGCGGATGAAGAACTTTAAAGAGCTTGCCGCAGGCCCCGCACGTCATTGTGATTGCCATGCCGATCACCTCACCGCCACGTGCTCTGCGAAACGTGCTTCGAAATCTCGTCGCGGAGTTCCCAGACGGGCAGGGCGTGGTTGAGGCCATCCTCGGATGAGACGTTCACCCCCACCACCTTTCCGTCAGGCGTCACCAGCGGCGCGCCCAGATGTGCCCCCCGGAGAACCGCCTCGTGCTCGATCAGGGCGCGCGGGCCCGCCTTCGTGATGCGGCTCACCGAGCTGCGCGCTTGGGTGTACTCCAGGTCGCGCGATTCGATCTGCTGGCGGAGCCGGCTGCCGATCTGTTCCTTGAGAACCTTTCGCAGCAAGTCTTCGAGGGGATCCTGCGAGGAAAGGGCCGTCGCCAGGCTGAGGTCGCGGAACCCGAGAGCAAACACGGTGTCCCCGCGGATCAGTTCCGGCTGCTCGGCGAGGCTGAAGTGAGGCCAGGTGCCCGGCGACGGCAGCTTCAGAACGGCCAGGCCGGTGCCTTCGCCCTCGGAGAGCACGGTCGCCTCCATCTGCTCGCCCCCAATGAACACCCACATGCGGACGGTGGTCTGGATCGTCAGGTTCTTCTCGAGCAGCGGCTTGCCGGGGGCGCGGGCGAACTCGACGGCGTTCTGCACGACGCGGCGGCTGGTGAGGGTAGTGCCGTCGCGGCCGACGACGAAGCAGGCCCCCGCGCCCAGCGCCTGATCGACGATCCGTCCCGTGGCGAGGGTGATTTCGACGGTGGGCACGAGCAGTCCCACTGCTTTCGCGATCTGCGGGTCTGACAGATCGGTGATGACCGTCGGCGGAAGACCCCGGGACAGGTGCAGAGCAGCCCACGTGCCCAGCGACAGCACAGCCGCCGCCCCCAGTGCGATGGCCAGCAGCCGTGGATTCAGGCGGCGCCACGGCGCCACCGTGACACCCCGGGACGCAACAATGGGCTGTCCGTGCCGGTCGAGCATCGCCGTCGCATGGCAGTTGCGGCAGGCGATGTGTCCGCCGGCATGCGTGGAGTAGAGCCCGGAGTACCCGCACTGTCCGCACGTCCAGCGGATCATTACGGGCCCCTCCGCTGCCGCGGCTGCGGCTGTGGCCTGTTGGTCCGATTCCCTTGGTCCGGGACGTCCTGCGGCTGATCAGACGGAGGCGCCAGATGCTTCGTAGCCTCGAGCACTTTGTTCACGTCGGCTCTTAACCCTTCGATCACGCCGCCTAACCGCCGGCCCATCTCATCCATCTTATCCACGAGCGTTTTCAGCGTTGCCTGCGCTCCTCCAAGTTCATCCTTTAGATCCGCCACGTTCGTTGTCAGCGGGTTGAGTTGTTTCTGCAACTCACCATCAAAGTGCTTCTTGACCTCACCAAAGCCAGCCGGTACCTCTTTACGCAGATTGCTCATGTCTGCTACAAGCAGACTTAACTGGTCTGCAGCCTTCTCATCTCTTTCCCTGCTGCGTTTCTCCAGTTCACCGACCTGCTCGGCGACGACCTTCTTGAAGTCCTCGAGCGGCTGGGCAGCCTGGTTTGCACGCGCCGTCAGTTCGAGCACCTCGGCCCGCAGGCCGGCGATCTGCCGGTGCATCAGGAAGAACGCGACGCAGATCGCGAGGAGGAGCATGCCTGCGGCGGCGAGGCCGGGCCAGGCGCCTCCGCGTCCGGATGAGTCCATTGAGACTCCCCTTTCTTCGAGGGTCAAAGAGGCCGGCCCCGATTCGGCCGGCAGAGTGCGCGGGACGGACGATCTCGCTGCGGCCGGCGGGCCGGGCGCAGTGCGGGCGTGCGCCGTAGCGACGCCCGGGGCGGCCGCTTCACGGAACCAGACGTGCGGCGGCGTCTGGCCGCTGCGACCGTAGGCACGATGGAGACACGCCAGCCGCACCGGAAGCGAATCGGAGAGGCCGCGGTAGCACAGCGACAGGGATGCGAGCGCTGCATCGGGAAGCGTCGCGACCACGTGGGAGACCACCGGGAGCTGGATGACGTCGGCGTAGCAGAAGAGCGAGAGCCCCTGCTCCGCAGCCGCGACGAGGGCTTCCGACAGTTCATCCGCCGTGCGCGTGTCGTAGCCGTCGCCGAGCACCGACCGCGGAAGCGGCGGCAGGTCGATCCGCAGGCTCTGCGCTCCCCAGACGTCCGAACCCTTGAGGGCCAGGGCCCTGAGATTATCGGACAGGGAGGCCAGCCAGGCGTCGCGCGGAAAGACGAGGGTCATGAACGCCAGCGTGGGACGTCCGGCGGCATCCGCGCGCCCTTTGAAGACGCGCGTGAGCCCGAACCGGCCGCTGCTGAGAGGACGGAGGACAATCGCCGGTTCGCGCGCAAGCGAATCGAGGTAGGCGGGGTCGCCGGTCTGCCCGAACCTAAACTGCTCGAGTTCCGCCACCTCGCCCGGCGCCAGCCCCGGAGACGCTTTGACCGTCCGGTACTGGCCGGCGTGCGCGAACAGGTGTTTGTCGCAACGGACTGTCACGACGCAATCCAGACGCCGATGGCGAAAAAGACGAAGAACAGCCCGACCGTGGTGCAGGCGACGAAGGTCGGCCACCAATGACGGTTCCACCAGGTCCTGGCGCGCCCCTCAAGGGTTGTATCCGCCTGCCGCTGCGCTTCCGCTTCGATTTGCTTGAGGATCAGGCGCAGTGGGATGGCGACCTGCTCATCCGAACTTGCCGCCCACGGCACGCGCCGCCCATTGTCGCTCGACGTGCGGACCGCGGTCAGATGGACGACGGGCACGGAGTCAATAAAACGCGTGAGGCGAGGCGCGTACTTCCTGAGGAACGTCTGAAGTCCACCCGACTGGCGAATGATCTCCGCATTCTGGTCGCGTTTTGTGAACACCACGACGAGGGGCGGCTGGGGACCGGCATGGCTGTTCCGGAAGTGTTCAACGACCTGAATCGCCGAGTATTCCGTGTCGACCTGGGCTTCCCCCGGTCTCACCAGGTCTTCCGGATCCAGCAGCAGGATCACGCCGCGGGCGCGGGCGATGTGCTCGAAGAGCGTCTCCAACTCCTCGCTGTCCACCCGCTTCTCGAAAAACATCTTGCGGTACAACTCGCCGGGATAGTCGAGAACCATCAGGGGGATGGACGCGCCCCTGTAGCGAACCTCCAGATCGTAATAGCGGACGGCCTGGGTGGCGGGCAACCACGCGCCGCTCATAAGAGACCTGTAATCCTGCAGCAACGAGGCATGCGTCGCCCCGTCTCCCGCACGCATGGTCAGGTCGCCGGGACTGTCCCACAACTGCTGGTAAAGAACCGTCAGGAAGACGCTCTTCCCGGCACTGGGACGCCCAAGGATAACGATGCGGTCCTTCTGCGCCAGCTCGGCCATCAGCCACTTTCCAAGAAACTGTGGTATGCAGTGGCATAATGGCATGCGGAAGATCATCCGTCAACCGGAAATCGGAAGTTACAGTGCCACTTTGACGTGGTTCGCAGATGGGCTGATGCCAAGCAGAACGAGAACTCGCCACCAGTGCACACAGCTTTATAGGACTCACGGGTGAGCCCGTGCCGTCCGCGCCGCGCCGGCCGCCCGCAGGAATGCCCGCCGGTACCGCAGAAGGAGCACGATCCACCAGATGCCAAAGGCGAAGAGGCCTACGCCGCCCGCACACGCGCCGCCGATGATTACCAGACTCAGCGACGTTCCGGCCGGCGTCATGGCGGCACCGCCAGGAGTCGGTACAGCGGCAGGAGTCGGTACGCCGGCCGACGAGACTGTCTCCAGGATGACGGCCACTGCCACGAGCAGGACACAGAGGCCCGACCCCCAGGCGTTGATGGCGGCATGAAGAGCGAGCGCACGATCCGGCACCCGGAGCGCGAGGCGTCGGGCGTAGAACAGACCGGACATGGTGAGGACCAGCGCCACGAGCATGGAGACGGTTGTGGCAACGGTGCCCGCAGTGGTGTCTTGCAGGGCGGGAATGGGGTCGACGAGCCCCGCGGCGAAACAACCGACCGCGGCCCAGCGGACAAGTCTGCGCAGCGTCAGGCCCGCCTCCGCAGGGGCCGGGCCGGGTTCGGGGGCACTCAACTTCCAGAAACCCACCAGCGTGATCGCCCCCCAGAGAAGTCCCATCACCACGAATTCGGTAAGCGGATGCGCAAGAAAGGCGATCGCGGTGACGCCCAGAATCATGACGGGAATGCCGGCCACGAGCCAGGCGGTGCTGGAGGCGAGCTGCTCGAGCCACTGGGGGTCGCTGAAGCGAAGGTCATCGCTGAGAGCGGGGATATTCGCTCCACATTCCGGGCACGCGCCGCCAGGAGCGAGGCCGCGGAGGTTGTACCCGCACCCACGGCACGGCACGTCGACCTCGATGCGGCCCTGCGAATCGAGCGGGATGACGGAGGACATGGACAGTTCCTGTTATAGAAGTGCGCCGGAGATTACAGGAACCGGGCCCGGGTTCCAAGCCCTGTGCGCTTTGTCATTCGTCTGAATGGGTCCCTGTTCATTGGTCCTTGGTCATGGGGGATTCGCTCGGCTCTCGCATCAGCCCTTCCACGCCGTGTGTGCTTACCGGCTTACCGCCCGGGCCAGTTGTCGCCCGGGGACGGCGCCGGTATCCTCGCCGGCGCCGTGGGTCGTCCACGGCCCAACTCCGGACGAGCAGCGTGTACACACGATTCTGGGACTACCTGATCGTTACCGCCTCGAACGCCCCGCAGGCCGAGGCCTACCGCTCGCAGCTCGAACTGCGGCGCGGGCTGGGGCTGCTGGCGGGCGTGCGGAACGTGCTGGTCGTGCCGGACCCCGGCGGCAAGCGCATCGGCAGCGGCGGCAGCACGGTCATCAGCCTCCTCGAAGTGGTAGCGCGGCATGGAGGCGATCCGGCGTCGGCGCTGGCTGGCCTGCGCATCCTGATCGTCCACGCGGGCGGCGACTCGCGTCGTCTGCCGGCGTACGGACCTTGCGGCAAAATCCTCGTGCCCGTCCCCGGCGAGAACGACGGGATCCTGCCGCTTACGCTCTTCGACCGTCAGATCCCGGTCTATCTCGCGCTGCCGGAATCGTCCGCGAGTGAAGGCCAGATCGTGATCACGTCGGGGGACGTGCTGCTGCAGTTCGACCCGGCCGAGGTGCGTTACCCGCATCCCGGGCTCATCGCACTGGCGTGCGACGCCGACCCCGAGGTCGCCCGCAATCACGGTGTCTTCTGCCGCGGCACGGGCGAGTCCGTGCGTCGATTCCTGCAAAAGCCATCCCCCGCCGAACAGGAGGGCGCCGGCGCCCTGAACACGTACGGGCAGGCACTTCTCGACATTGGCGTCATGCAGTTCGATACGACCACTGCGGCACGGCTCATGGAGATCTTCGGCGCGGGCATCTCCGCAGGCCAGCCAGGGCTCTCCGGACCGATGGGCGAGGCCGCCTGCGCGCACGGACTGGACTTCTACCGCGAGATCTGCTGCGGGCTGGGCAGCGGGACCGATTGCAGGCAGTACCTTCAATCGGTGCGCAGCAGCGGCTCCACATGGGATCCCGCCCTGCTGGAGCGGCTCTTCGAGTTGCTGCAGCCCATTGCCTTCCATTTTCAGCTCCTGCCCGGCTGCGAGTTCCTCGATTTCGGCACCACGCGGAAGATCATCGCCAGCGGCAACGCCCTGCTGCGCAAGGAGCGCGGCGTGGCCTGGCTCAACACGTGCGTCGAGGTCAACACGCACGTGCAGGACCGCGGCCAGGTCAGCGGGATCGACGCCTGGGTGGAGGGCTGCCGCGTCCGGTCCGCGCTCACGATGCCCGGCGAGAATGTCGTCGTGGGCGTGGATGTCGACGCGCCTTTGACGTTGCCGAGAGGCGCATGCCTTGACATCATGCCCGGGCGTGATCGCCACGGGCAGTCCGTCTGGTTCGTGCGCCCGTACCACGTGGACGACACCTTCAAGGCTGCGGCCACGGACGGCGCGACATTCTGCGGTATTCCGATCCTCAAGTGGCTGACGGAGGTCGGTGCGGGCCCGGACGATGTCTGGCCGGCGAACTGCCCGCGCGAGCGCCAGACTGTCTGGAACGCCCGGCTGTTTCCCGCATGCCAGGAACACTCCCGATACCAGCAGTGGATCTGGATGGTTGACCCGGGCCGTGTGAGCCCCGCACAGCGCCAGGCGTGGCTCGGCGCAGACCGGTACAGCCTGGCCGAAGTCGCCGAGTTGGCGGACCGGCAGCGGTTCGAGCGCCAACGCGCGGAAATCCGCGCCGCCGAGGCCCGGCGTTCCCTGCGCCGCCTCTTCCGCAGCGACAGTGGATTCTCCGCGACCGAGCTCGGCCACGCTTTGCAGCACAGCAATCAGCGGACCGACTGGGTTGCCGGGGTCATCGCCGAAGCCTGCGAGCACGGACGCATCGAAGACGCTCACGCGCGCCTGGAAGCGCTCGTTGTGCCGCGGATCCTGCACACGCTCGGCGATGCGCTCCTGCGCGTTCCGGGTCTGGGCGCCAGATCTCTCGCGGAAGCGCTACCCGGCCTGGCTGATCGCCTCGAGGAGCCGCAGCAATGCTGGCTGCGCTCGGTTGGCCTGGAGCTCGAAAAGCATGCCACTGTGCGGGCGTGGGCGGAGCGTGGGATGCGCGCGGCCTTTGACGCGGTCGGCAGAGTCATTCTCGCCAGCGAAGACGCCGTGTTGCCGCCGCCGCGCAATGCACTGCGGTCGGACGAAATCGTCTGGGGCCGCGCGCCGGCCCGGCTCGACACCGGCGGCGGCTGGACCGACACACCGCCCTACGCGCTCGAGCACGGCGGCGCGGTCGTCAACACGGCCGTCAATCTGAACGGGCAACCCCCCATCCAGGCGTACGCACGGGTCATCGATCGACCGGTCATCCGTATCGGTTCGATCGACCTCGGCACACAGGTGGAGATCGCCGGACTCGACGAGTTGCTCGACTACCGGCACGCGGACAGCCAGTTCGCCCTCGTCAAGGCGGCGCTCGCGTTGGCCGGCTTCTCGCCACAGGCTGCCGAGTGGCCAACCGGAATCGGCCTCGACGAAATGCTGCGTCGGTTCGGAGGTGGGATCGAGCTCACCACGTTGGCCGCCATTCCCAAGGGCAGCGGGCTGGGCACATCCAGCATCATGGGAGCGGTGATCCTCGCGGTCATCCACCGTGTCCTGGGGCGGGAATTGTCGCCGCGCGAGCTCTTCCACGGCGTGCTGCGGCTCGAACAGGCGCTCACGACCGGCGGCGGCTGGCAGGACCAGGTTGGGGGCGTCCTCGGTGGCACGAAGCTGGTGACGACGTCGCGCGGGCTGATCCCGGACCCGCGGGTGCACTACCTGCCGGCCGACGTCATCGACCCGGACGCGAACGGCGGGCGGACGCTGCTGTACTACACGGGTGTCACGCGACTGGCGAAGAACATCCTCGAGCAGGTGGTCGGGCGGTACCTGAGCCGCGACCGGCGCGCGATGGCAACGCTGAAGGCGATCCGGGCACTCGCCCCGGATGTCTCGGACGCAATCTCGCGCAAGGACATCGCGGAATTCGGCCGGCTCGTTGAAGCCGCCTGGACGCTGAACAAGGAGCTCGACCCCAACTCCACGAACGCGGAGATCGAAGCCCTGCTCGATCGGATCCGGCCGCACGTGCTGGGCGCCAAGCTTCTGGGCGCCGGCGCGGGCGGGTTCCTCCTGATGGTCTGCCGCTCGACGGCGGACGCACGGACGATCCGCACGTCACTCGGGACTCATCCTCCCAATCCCCGCGCCCGCTTCTTCGATTTCAGCGTCAACACCGAAGGTTTGGTTGTCACCGTCTGCTGAAGCGCCCCTTGTTATGGAGGCGAATTCAAGCCGCGACGGTCCCCGCGCCTACTTCGCCGGCTGGGTACCGGGCTCGATGATGTCGGCGGTTCGGGCCGCGCGGTCCGGCAGCGGCTGGCGGTGCGTGTTGGGCCTGGCCTGGTACCAGTACGCCAGGCTGCACCAGTCGTCGCTCCGCTCAAACAGACCGCGGCTGTAGCCGATCTGCTGGATGGTCGCCTTCAGGTCTTTCTGGAAGTAGATCGGGTCCTTGTCGTGGAACCGGTACATGCTCACAAGCGGCTGCTTGAAGAAGGCGTTTTTCAGGTTCAGCGTGCAACCGTGCCACGGCGTCTGGTAAAGATCCATCCCCCAGGCCGCGCAGAAGTAATC
Source organism: uncultured Planctomycetales bacterium (assembly GCA_964548565.1). Lineage (GTDB taxonomy): Bacteria > Planctomycetota > Phycisphaerae > UBA1845 > PWPN01 > CAYLLT01. The sequence goes on from CAZJTF010000160.1 coordinate 8,741, forward strand.
CTCCGTGCCGGTGCCGCAGATCGTGGGGTAGTCCTTGTCGCCGTCCAGGTAGAACTTCATCTCGCCCTCACCCCACCAGTGCGAGCCGAGCGAGCGAACACCGATGACACAGCCGAGGAAGAAGCCAGGCCCCTGCACGTTGTCGAGCACGACATAATCCTGCTTCTCCACGGTCGGGTTCTGCCGCCGGAACTGCGCGTGGAAGTAGCCGGTGCCAGTCGGCAGGCGCCCGCGGAGTTCGTAATCGATCTGGAAGAAGAACGCCCGCATGTCCTTGCCGTCGGGCAGGTCGTTGGTGATCGTCACCTTCGCGTGCGTGGCGAACGGCATCGGGAAATAACAGTTGAACCCGCGACCGAGCGTCATCGTCGTGTAGGCGGTCGTCATCGCCGTCGTCCGCCCGTGCGCCATGCCGAAGAAGTCGCCGAGAGGCGCCTCGACGCTCGGAACTTCCGCACCGTCCCAGTACATCCGCAGAATCATGTTGCGCATGGCCGCGGGGGAGCGGTCGGGAATCGTGATCCAGATATGCCGAATCACGCCGCAGCCTTCCACGTCCATGAGCGTGATCGTTTCGCCGTTGGCGACCTTCGGAATCGCGGGCGAACCTTTGCGGCCCTCCTTTTCCTTGCCGCCGGCACCCTTCTCGCCGGTCTTGTTCTCCCAGGTGATCGCGCGGCTCTCCACATCCTCGGGAATGATCGGGAGAGATGCGTCGAGTGTCGGCATCCGCACCCAGCGCCGGGCAGGCTCGCCGGCAGCAGCGGTACCGCAGATCAGCAGGAACACCCCGAAGCACGCGCAAAGACATGAGCGATTCGTCATGATTCTCTTCCCGGGTGAGAGGGACACGAAGGGCAGCTCGCGCCGGCTGCCGACAGCGGCATTATGCGGGTCCTGAGGGTGCTTCACAAGGTCGACCAGCCGGCGCGGTCAACCGGCGATGCGGCGGACCTGTATGTTGCGGAGCGCCGCGCCCGTCTCCCACGTCGAGAACCCGAACGGCTGGCAGAGTTCCTGCTCGAACCACACACCGAACTGGTGACCCGCCCGCTCGAGGTTCACCATTTCGCGATCGTTGATCCACACGACAATGCGTTCCGGCGTCACACGGAGGCGGATCGCGTACCACTCACCTTCGTTGAAGTTCATGCCGGTCGTGGTGACGTTTTCGGCCGCATGGTTCCCGTCGACGTTCGACAGCCCCACGACCATTCCGCCCCACCCGCCGACGATCAGCGTGCATGGCTCCGACGCGACAGGAAACGTCATGCCGCAGAAGAAATCGGATCCGGTCACTCGCATGGCCTCGAGAGACACTTCGTAATTGTCCCGCGGAAAATCACCCCGCCACGCGATCCCCGTCTGGCGGTTCCCTCGCTCGAGCACGATCCGCCCGTCCTCGACATGCACACGCCCGGCCTTCTCGAAAACGCTTTCCTTGAGGACGTTCCACCCGTCGAGGGTGCTGCCGTCGAAGAGAGACTGCGTCGAGTCGGCGGACAACGGACCGGGGCGAGATGCAGGAACGTGCATCTCAGGAGGCGGGCCGGACCCTGAGACAGCCACCGCACGGTCGGTGTTCGAGGAGCAGCCGCCTGAAGAGTGCAGCAAAACCACGGCCGCTGTCAGAAGCTGCAGTTGGGCAAACCAGGAAGCCGATCGCATGGTCACCTCCGGCGGGGATCATACCGGATGGCCCTGCCGAAAGCTTGGTTGCCGCACGATCTGAGGTGCTTCGTCGGAACCGCAACCATCGGGGTGGGGCTGACGATTGAGGCGACGAATCATCAAAAATGACAGGAGGACTGCCCGCGTTTCATCAGGTACTTCTGATGGTACTCTTCCGCGCGCCAGAACGTGGAGGCGGGCACGACTTGGGTCACGATGGGCCGCCGGAACTTCCCGGACGCCGACAGCCTGGCGAGTCCGCTCTCTGCGGCCGTCTTCTGCTCCGGCGTGTGGTAGAAAACAACCGAGCGGTACTGCGTACCCACATCCGGGCCCTGCCGGTTGCGCGTGGTCGGATCGTGGTTCGACCAGAAGATATCCAGCAGTTGTTCGTAGGAGACCTTTTCAGGATCGTACTCGACGTGCACTACCTCCGCATGGCCGGTTCTATCGGTGCACACGTCTTCGTAGCTCGGGTTGGGCAGCGTACCGCCCATGTAGCCGACGGACGTCTCGATCACGCCGGGCGTCGTGCGGAAGACCTCCTCGACGCCCCAGAAACAGCCCGCTCCAAACGTCGCCTGTGCCATGGGCCCTCCCGTCCGCTCCTTGGCGGTTGACGCTGCCGCGGCGGCCTCGATCCGCGGTTCGCGCTGACATCCCGCCAGCGCCGCGAGCCCCAGAATGATCGGCATCCCCCAACGCATCGAAGGATTGTAAGTCGCCGTGGCGTCCGGACCATCCTCCCACCGCAAAAACGGGATGCCAGCGCCGCGAGTGCGCTGGTTCGCCCCCCGCGCCCGCGGTCAGGACGCACAGAACTGCTCGAAAACGCCGCCGAAGAGGCCGGCAACGTCCCGGCGGATCTCCTGCTCCGTGGGGGGGCGCCCCACAGCCGCCAGGTCCTCGTACTTGTCGGCGAGAACGTCGGCGATGATCCGTCGCGAATGGGCCCATTTGTAGATCAACTGATCGAGGACGCGCGCGTCGGAATGCTGCGGGGTGAACGACAGCCCGAGCAGTTCGAATCGCATGCGCGTCATCTCCTCGATGAGGCTCGGGTTGTTCAGGAACCACCAGCAGCCGAACAGGTGCAGGTTGGGCAGTTTTCGGGCCGCCACGCAGAGCTCATGCTGATTCTCGCGCGAGAGCATCGTCACGAGGAATCTGCTGGCGGGGAACTCCATGCACAGCCGTTGCAGCGAGCGGACATCCGCCTTTCCGACGGCATCCGACGCCAGGCGGAGATTCGGGTTGACGCCACGCGTCACTCCGATCATCAGCGCAAACGGGATGCCGGCGTCGCGAGCGGCCGGCACGACGCACCCGCGGATCAGCCGCCCCCGCGGGCTGTCATCCGGCCAGGTGAATGTCGGCGGCAGCGACACCGCCAGGTAGCGCGGACGCATGCGGGCAATCCAGTCATCCAGGAACCGGCGTACGATATCCCGATCGTGCTGGCCGGCATCTCCCGCGACCGCGTAGCCCCACTGCCGCAGCCGCGGCGTCGCCTTCTCCCAATCGTTCAGCAGCGGATCGATCCGGAGCGCCGCCTGGAAGCGCGGATCCGGGCCGGCAGGCTGCTCCCACGCCGGACGCTCGAGGTAGTCGAACGGGTCGTTCGTCATGATCACGGACCGCACGTTGGCGGCCGCGAACACCGTCTGGACGTACTGCTCCATCGTCTGCGATGCAAACGACGCGCGGATCTGCCCCAGATCGCCCGCCCGCGTGTCGAGCCCGAGCGTGTGGAGCACGGTCAATACGCCGCGGCACGCCTCCGAGACGGGTGAGCGCTCCACGAACAGATTCTGCCAGATGTAGTCCGCCTGCTCCTGCTTGCTCATCGCCCAGAACTGCTCGTAGCGCATGGGCGCGAAGCGGAACACCTCGGCGATCAGGTAGTGATACGTGAGGAGCTCGTCGATGCCCCACAGGAGAAGCTCACCGCCGAACCGCGGGGCATAGATGTGTGTGTGAATGTCGAGAATCGGAGTCTCGTAAACGGCACGGACAACCTGCTCACGAATTGTGTTGCTGCCACTCGCCTGCATGCTCAAACTCCCGCTGCATATCAGCCGTACCCTGGGCGCCGACCGGAGCGTATCTTCGCGTCAGGCCTCGACATTGTCCAAATACAAAAGGACCGCCGGGGTCGCCGACGGTCCTTTGGATTCGATGCGAGTATTGCGGGCGCCCGATCAGCGCGGCGCCTGTGATACCTTGTTGGCGTCCTCGGAAGTCGCAAACCGGACGGGAATCACGATTTCCTTGAATTCCGGATCATCCGTCCGGATGGTGATCGTCTCTCCGCCCGCTTTTGTGAACTCCGCCTGCGGCGGCACCGTGAGCTGCAGCCGGTAGGACATGCCGTCCTGTTCGGGGAAGAACTGCGTCCGCAGCTTGTCGCTGCTGGACGAGAAGCCCAGGATGTTGAGCGACTTGTCGCCGTTGTTGCGGATGGTGACGCGGGCCTGCTGCAGGTGCGTCGCCGGCGGCAGGACGACAGCCGGCGGCACCACTTCGATCCGCTGCGGCATGGTCAGTGTCACCGGCACCTCGATCGAGGGCTGCTGCTTGCAGTCCGTCGGGATGGTGAGCGTCGCCTTGTGCTCGCCCACTTCGAACGGCGGCAGCGCCTTGACGATCAGCTTCGAGTAGGGGCCGCCGGCGATCGGCTCAACCGTCGCCTCGAACTTGGGCGAACTCGAGACTGGCTTGCCGAATTCCACCTTGCCCGGCCCGTTGTAGAGGATCGTGGCGAGGCTCGGGATGCCGTGCGTTCGCGTGTTACGCGAGAACATCACGCCGTTTGCCGGCATCACCTCGATGTACGCCTTCGAGGTGCCGACCACGGTGACTTCCTGCGTCGGCTTCTCCTTGTCGTTCGACCGCACCGTCAGCGTCCGCGTGAACGTTCCCGGCTTCTCGGGGACCGCCGTCTTCACCCGGATCTCACCGATCCCGCCCGCCGGGAGCGAGGTGGGATATCCCGGCACGACTTCCAGGTTCTCACCCGCTTTGACCTCCTGGATTACGATGGGAGCCGTGCCCGGGTTACGGAACCGCAGGTTGACTTCGGTGCTGGTCGCGGGCTTCTGCTGACCAATATCCTGGCGCGGAATGTCGAACACGAGCGCCGGCCCCTCGCGCTTTGGCGTCGCCGGCTGCGTGGCCGGAGGTGTGGCGCCGGCTATCGTAGGAGTCGGGAAGGCCGATCGCGTCTTGCCTTCGAGGAGCACGTCGAGCTCAGCGCGGATCTGCTTCTCGAGTGCCGCGGCGCCTTCGGGCGTCCCGCCGTCCCCGCGGTGGACCGCCTCGACCACCCCGCTCTTGCCCACCAGGAACACCACGGGATATCCCGCCACCAGGTAGTTCTTGGCGACAGTCTGCGCGCTGTTCAGCGCGTCCAGGGCGATGGGCATGCTGATGCCGAGCGACTTGGCGAGCTGGTCGGCCGCCGCCTTTTCCGTCTCCGCGGTTGCCCCCGGCCGCGCCCCTGTCGCCACGTTGAGGAACTGCACGCCCTTCGACGCATAGGTCTTGGCGATCTGCTCGAGCATCGGGATCTGCTTCTTGCAGTGCGGGCACCAGGTCGCCCAGAAGTTGACGACCGCCACCTTGTCCTGGGTGGACCCGCCAAGCTTCACGTCAGTCCCGTCGAGCGCCTTGAGCTGCAGCGGCGGAGCCGGCCGGCCGACGAGGGTTTCCGGCTGGGGCGTCGGCGTGACGAGCCTCACCCGCACCGGGATCGTGATCGTTTCCTTGCCCTTCACGTCGGTCCGGACCACGATCTGCGTCGGGCTGGACGCGGGCGTTTCGAAACCGGCGGGGAAGTTCGCGGGGATCTGGTAAATCTTGCCCGGCTGCTGCTCTTTCACCTCAAGTTCGATCTTGGGGTCGCTGGCTGTCGCCGACTCGATCTTCATGTTCCCGTCGCCGTTGTACCGCACCGTGATCAGCTGCTTGTACGGCTGGGTCGGAGACGTCGTGGCGAACACGGAGGTCGGCACGACCTCCACGAGCGACGGAGAGTACAGATTGCAGGTGATGTTCAGCTCGGGCTGCTCGGTGATCCCTGTCTTGAACTTGAGGATCGCATTGTTCTGGCCTTCGCTGTACGGCGGCTTCGCATCGACGGTGATCTCGTAGACCTTTCCCGGCTCCTTCTCTTCAACCTTCGCCTGGAAGATCTTGTTCTGCTCGTTGGGAACCTCCTCGAGCTTGAGCGGCGTCGGCAGGTTGTTCGTGATTTTCATTGTGCGGGTGGTCGGCCCGAGTGGTGTCACACGGCCCCAGTTCAACCCGCCGTACGGCTCCATCTGGATGCGCGCCTTGACCGTCCCCTTGATCGTGAGGGTCACCTTCTGGTTCGCCGGGTCGCTCGTTTCGACGTTGATGATCTTGGTCAGCGGCGTCGTCATCATCCCGGTGCTCAGGACGATGGGAACGTTCGTGCACTTGCCTGGCGGCACCGGATTCTCAAACTGGCCCGCAACAGTGCAGCCGCAGGTCGGGATCACCTTGAGCTGGAGTGGCGTCTTTCCGTCGTTGCAGATGACGTAGGAGTGGTCAACCTTGTCCCCCGCCCAACGCTCGCCGAAGTCTTTGATCGGCTCGTCGCAGCGGAATTTCGGCGCGTCCGGGCCGGGCGGTGCGACCACGACCTGCGCAGGCTGCGTTTGAGGCCTCGGAC
>CAZJTF010000161.1:0-14941 GCA_964548565.1 uncultured Planctomycetales bacterium
CGGACCGTTCGCGTCTAGAATTTCGCGTCGTTTTCCCGCTGTGCCAGAATGCGAGGCTTGTGACCACGTACTGGCACTGCTGAGTCATTTCGCGCAGCGCTGTGCGTCATTTCCCCTCCGTGGCGGGATTCGGAGGGGATATAGTTACCCCTCGGCAGGTCGTTCGAGCGGCCTGCCGCGTGCTGTGAGACCCGTCGGGCCAGGGCCGGATGTCCACACTGCTGTCAACGGAAGGTAAGAATGAGTCGACCCCCGTCCTTTGACTTTGACATGCGTCCGCTTGTCGTCGTCTGGGAGATGACCCAGGCGTGCGACCTCACGTGCCTGCACTGCCGGGCCTCGGCGCAGCCGCTGCGGAACCCCGCGGAGCTAAACACGGAGGAAGCCCGCGCGCTTCTCGACCAGGTCGCCGATCTGAATCCGGGCGTGCTGGTACTCTCCGGCGGGGACCCCATGAAGCGCCCGGACGTTTACGAGCTGGTCCGGTACGGCGCGGGTCGCGGCATCCGGATGGCCATGACACCTTCCGTGACACCGCTCCTGACCGACCAGGCGATCTGCCGGCTCGCCGCCGAAGGCCTCCAGCGGATCGCTTTCAGCCTGGACGGCTCGTGTGCGGCGATTCACGACAGCTTCCGGGGCGTGCCCGGCTCCTTCGACCGGACGCTCCGTGTGATGGACATTGCACGGGGAGCGGGCCTGCCCGTCCAGATCAACACCACCGTCTCACGCCACAACCTCGAGGACCTTCCGGCCATGGCCGAACTCCTGGCCGGCAGCGACATCGAACTCTGGAGTGTGTTCTTCCTCGTCCCCGTCGGGCGCGGCCAGGCGGACCAGCGGATCACACCGGAAGAGTATGAACGCGTCTTCGAACTGCTCTGGTCGTTCCGCCAGCAGGTGCCGTTCGAGGTGAAGAGCACCGAGGCGCCGCACTACCGCCGGTTCGTACTGCAGAAACTCAAGGAGCAGCGCCAGGCGGGCGAAGATCCGGCGCGGTTCCGCTACAGTTCGATGAATGTGAACGACGGCCGCGGGTTCGTCTTCATCTCGCACACCGGCGAGGTCTACCCGAGCGGGTTTTTGCCGGTTTTGGCTGGTAACGTCCGCGATTCCACGCTGACCGAGCTCTACCGCAACACGCCAATCATGAAAGACATGCGTAACCCTGACCTCCTCGGCGGCAAATGTGGCGTTTGTGAGTACCGCGTCGTCTGCGGCGGGTCGCGTGCCCGCTCGTACGCCGTGACAGGCGACCCGCTGGCGGCTGAGCCCGATTGCCTGTACCAGCCCACCCGGAAAGCCGACGTGCGAAGCGAGGCGTGAGACGTTTTGCCGCTGCCCGGATCAACAACCGGCGAACATCAGCACATGGGAGTCATCATGAGTGAGATGCCAGCGCCTGTCGCCGAACTCTCGCCGCGGGAAAAAGGCTTCATCGCGGCGATCATACGGAAGTATCCGCGCGGTCAATCCGGCGAGAAGAATCTCGTCCGCTCGCTGACCATCTTCACGGCCATGCTGATCATCGCGCATGCCATCGAGCAGCTCGTGCCCACGTGGTGGCTGCCGTTCCTGATCATCTACCCGCCGGCGGTCTTCCTGTTCACGCGCTACCGAAAGTTCAGCATCTTCCGGTCGTGCGTGCTCAGCAAGGTCGGGGCGCGCCTCGCCCAGTACGAACCGATCGCGCCCGGGCGGCCCGACAGCCTTGCCGCCGCGCCGCACGCGCATCACGCGCGATGACTCGGCGTATCCACGGACCCGACTGAGCTTGTCCTACGCTTTCCGGCGCCGAATGCTCGGGAAGTAGAGCCACAGATGGCCGAGATCGTCGTTCTCGCCGAAGAAGATCTGACCGTCGCGCCCCGTGACCGCATCGCCGAACACGTATCCGTAACGGCGTCGCTCGAGCACAGACACGGCCACACCCAGGTCAGCGACCTCACGGCGGTCAGGGTCGCAGCAGAACATCTTGGCGAGTTCCGGGCCGCAGAAGCCGAACACGCGTCCATCGTGCGTGGCGGCCATGGGGCCCACGGGGGCGACGAGCGTTCGCCCCAGGGGATTACCGAATCCCTGCTTGCCGTCAAAGGAGAACAGGGTACCCTTCGCGTCGGCCGTGTAGAGCAGGCCGGCGGTGCGGTCGCGGGCCCACATCAGGTGCACGTTCTCCCACGCACCTTCGGGCAGGCTGATGGCGCGCCGCCGGATCTCGCGCGACGCGATGTCATACCGCCACAGGTGGCCTGCACCATCCAGCCCGAACACGAGGCCGTCAGCTGCTACTGCGATGCGTCCGCGCCCCTGCACCTCACCGACGATCTCCACCTTGCCGCCTTCGATATCGACGGTGAACAGATGCGCGCTGGTGACGCCGACCAGCGTGGTCCGCGCATCGTCCACGACGGCGTGCACGATCCGCTCGCCCGGGAGCCGACCGATCTCCTCGATCGGTCTTCGGGCGAAGCCCCACTCCTGGATCAGGTCGAAAGGCAGCGATTGCAGCCCGGAAGCGACGATCCGACCGCCGTCCCCACCGTTCACGCAGGCGACGAACCGTGTTTTTCCGCAGGCAACAGCCGCGCAGTGGTTCGCACCTTCCACAACGCCGCGGTCGAAAACAATCCCGGTCACACCGTGAAATATCGCCACGAACAGGTGCGCGGCGCGACCGCTGGTGCCGCCGTAGATGATGTGGTCGTCCGCGACATCGAGCGCGGTGATGTGGCTCTCGTCGGCGGGAATCGGAACGCTCGATCCCGGAAAGCACATGGGAAAAGCGACCATGGTGCCTTCCCGCATGAACGTGCCGTGCACGATCTGGTCGATCAGCGCCCGCGCCTCGGGTGTATTCCGGTTGAATCTCTTTTTCTTCTCGCCCATGGTTGTCACCCCCACATCCGGATCGGCAGGTGCGCGTTCTCCCGCTTGCGGTCTGCCGGCATGTGCACACGGAACAGCCCCACTGGTTTGGTTCCCACGTTGCCGAAGAACAGGTCGCCGTGGCGGTTCACGGCCCCGCGCGAGACGTACTGGCTGTTCTGATCGGGCAGTTGCAGGATGGCAACCTCCTGCCGCTCCAGGGTGGACGTGTCGAGCCGCCAGACGACACCCTCGCGCTCGCGGCGGTCGGCGGGCATCGGGTTGTACACCGGATCGCGCCACCGGGCCCCCACGAAGTACACCTGTCGGTCGCCGCCGACCACCATGCCGCCGCAATGATCGGTGAACATGTCGATCGGGATCGAGGGGTCGCGTTTCTGGGTCACCGGACCGAGATCCTCGACCCGCGGCCAGTTCCCTTCGTTGGGCCAGATCCGCATCAGGCGCGGGTTGGCAATCCACGTGACGGCAAACACGCTTTCGCCGTCCGGCGCCGCCACGACATCGTAGAAAACGCTATGCCAGCCGGTCTGAAACTCGGGATTGTGCGGCAGCACGAAAGGCGATCGCTCCAGCCGGTCGCGCTCCGGGTCATAACGGACGAGGTGTCCGTAGTCATCGGTCGTCCAGACACGGTGCCGCTTGTCGAGGAAGAGCGTCTGCGAATTGATCGAACCGATGCGCCCGACGTCGCGCCGTTTCCGCGTTTTCGTGTCGTAGATGATGAAGTGATCACGGGGATACGAGAGGGCGTAGAGCAGGTGTCGCTCCTCGTCATGCAGAAGGCACCGGCAACCCTCCTTCGGGATCAGCGTGTCCCACCACAGCACCTTGTCTGTCTTCGTGTCGAACGCCAGCAGGGCGCTGCCGCGGAAGCATCGCTTTTCGTCATGCCACGAGAGCCATGGCGAGTACATCGGCTGGTCGATCGGCGGGCCGGAGAGGTGCGTGGCCATGTAGAGCACGCCGTCCGACATGGACGGCACGAAGCTGTAGTGGATCTTGCACTGCGTGGCCCGGCCGGAGTCGCCGGGGTCGTCCACCATGTCATCGATCGAGAAGAGGAACTCGATCGCGTCTTTCTGCTCGTTGTACCGGACGACCCGGACCACGCCCCCGGGAACCGATTCCGCACACGAAGCCGCGTAGATCCGCCCGTCCGGCCCGACGGAGACGGACCAGCAGGTGTCCGACTCCTCGTGTTCGGTGAAGGGGTACCAGGACGTCTCGTATCGTTCGACTTTGGGCGAAATCTTCGGGGTAACGTTGTTGCAGGTACCGAGTGCCACCCCGGGTGCAACGAACCCGGCCGCCGCCAGCCCGGCACTGCCCGTCAGGAAGTCGCGCCGCTTCACCTTCTCCGCCATGGTGCACCAGGTCGAAAGATCGTCAGGCACCCAGCCGGCACGCAGCGGCATCACCCGCGTGATGCACGACCCCGGCGCTGTTCGCTGATGCCTTCAACTCGGACAGATGTTCCCTCACCGCCGTGCCGACCGCAAGGGTGACAAGACGCACCTCCCGAACCGGTGGCCCGATCTTCGTGCAGTCGGGTGCCGGACGCGATGCAATGCGGTACTCGGGAGTCGCGACGGCGCTTCGCTGGTGCGGCCCATTTGATGTGATGTGGCTCATGGATTTTTCTTGCGTTCACCGCGACCATTGCATACGCTTCGGCCTTCCGCTACGGAAAACGGCCCCTCAACCATGCAAGGAGGTCATGATGTCTGGGTGCACAAAAGGGGTGGCGCTGATATCCGGGATGATTCTGTGCCTCACCCCCATCGGCTGTCTCTGCCCGAGTCTCTGTGGAAAACCGGAGGTCCAGGCTCCGGCTCCCGTTGTCGAGGCACCACCGCCCGCGCCGGCGTACACGTACGTAGAGCCCGCGCCACCGCCACCTGCGCCGCCGCAACCCGAACCGAAACCGGCGCCACTTCCACCGGCCGTGACGAAATCCATCCAGGAGTTGAGCGAGAAGTATCCCGACCTCTTCAAGTTCGATCGTCAGAAGGGCCTTCTTTACTTCACGTCCGATGCGATGTTTGACTCCGGCTCCGCCACCGTCAAGCCGGTCGCCAGAACAGCTCTCGGCAAGCTGGCGCGGATCCTCAACGAGGAAGAGGCGCGGGATCGCCACCTGACGATCATCGGGCACACAGACACCGATCGTGTGGTCAAACCCGTCACGATCCGGACCCTGAAAGGCCTCGAGAAGAGCGTCGATAACATGGGTCTGAGCGAAGCGCGCTCCGAAGCCGTGGCGGCGGTGCTCGAGAGCGGCGGCGTCGCGACATCCCGGATCAACACCGAGGGCCGGGGTGAAGCCGAGCCGGTTGCTGACAACAGCACGCCGACAGGCAAGGCCCGCAACCGCCGCGTCGAGGTGTACGTGACGCCGGCCAAAGGCGGGTAAGTCGCTTCTTCGGCGTTCGGCTCCGCCTGGTATTCCTCCCCGGGCGTACGAAAAAGACGAGGCCTTCTCCGGCACGCGCGACCACAATGTCTGCGCGGCCGGGGAAGGCCTCGATGTGTGAGAGACGCGTTAAAAGAGACCCGATGCCCTACGCGGCTCGACGCCGGCGACGCGCGAACGTCACCCCGGCCGGCCTGCCGAAGTCCGAAGCTGAGACCTCGTGATCGCCGCCCCGCAAACCACCGCCTCGCCGGGAATACCCTTCGCGACAGCGACCCTGAGTCAGCGGCTGGACGTCAGAGTTGCCCACGGCACCGGCCAGCAACCGCGCCGCTGCCGTGGCTCACGCCTGTACAACTCCCGCCGCGGAATCTATAACCGCCGGAACCCGGGCCGCGCTGGCCGGTCCGCTCTCCAGGTCTAGCCTCCGGAGGTCCCCTCATGCCGTCGCCGATTCCGTCGCTCGTGGTTGTTCTCAGTATCGCCGGGGCATTGCCCCAGCCGGCAGCCGCGGCAGATTCCGGATCCATCCGCAAGTTGTTCGCTGATCCGCCGCGGGAGTACGCCTCCGCCCCGCTCTGGGTGTGGAACGACATGCTGACGGACGAGCAGATCGTCTCGACGCTGCGCGAGCTGGCCGCGCAGGGCGTCAAGCAGGCCATCGTACATCCCCGGCCGGGGCTGATGACGCCCTATCTTTCGCCCGAGTGGTTCCGCCTGTGGAAAGTCGCGCTTGCCGAGGCGGAAAAGCTCGACATGAACATCTGGATCTACGATGAGAACTCGTACCCCTCGGGGTTCGCCGGCGGATTCGTACCCGAGGCGATGCCAGACTCCCGCGCGTGCGGGCTCCGTGTCAAGGCCGCCAAAAAGCCGCCCGCGCCCGACAAGGACCGTATCGCCGTCTTCCGAAAACAGGGCGACGTCTACCAGGATGTCACATCAACTGCCAAATCCGGCGACGCAGCCGAGGGCGACTACCTCGTCTTCAGCAGGGCGTGGTCGCAGCCGACCCCGTGGATGGGCGGCAAGTGGTACACCGACCTGCTCAAGCCGGGCGTGACCGCAAAATTCCTGGAGATCACGCTCGACGCGTACCAGCGCGAGATCGGCGATGCATTCGGCAAGCGGGTCCCGGGTGTGTTCACCGACGAACCCAATATCATCGGCGCTCACACGTACCCCTGGACACCGGCTCTGCCCGAACTTTTCCAACAGCGGTTCGGCTACAGCCTGACCGAGCGGCTCCCGTCGCTCCACGAACCAGTCGGCGCCTACAAACGCGTACGGCACGACTACTTCCTGCTCCTGCACGAACTCTTCGTCGAACACTGGGCGAAACCCTACCACGACTGGTGTGAGAAGAACGGCGTCGAGTTCACCGGCCACTACTGGGAGCACGAATGGCCCAACTGCAAGGGGGTGCCCGACAACATGGCCATGTACGCCTGGCACCAGCGCCCGGCCATCGACATCCTGATGAACCAGTACGCCGAGCACACCCACGCGCAGTTCGGTAACGTCCGCGCCTGCCGGGAGCTCTCGAGCGTCGCCAACCAGCTCGGCATCCGGCGCACCCTCTGCGAAGCCTATGGGGCCGGTGGGTGGGATTTGCGATTCGAGGACATGAAACGCATCGCGGACTGGCTCTACGTCCTCGGCATCAACACGATGGATGAGCACCTCTCTTACATCACGATACGCGGGGCGCGCAAGCACGATCACCCGCAGTCGTTCTCGTACCACGAGCCCTGGTGGGAGGACTATCACGTTCTCGGAAAGTACAACGCCCGCATGTGCGCGGCCATGTCTCAGGGCGAGCAGATCAACCCGGTCCTGGTGATCGAACCCACCCGCACGGCCTGGATGTACAACACGCTGCAGGGCGCCCCACCGCTCAAGCAGATCGGAGACACGTTCTTTTCACTCGTCATGGATCTCGACAGGCGGCAGGTCGAATACGACCTCGGCTGCGAGGACATCATGGCGAAACACGGCTCCGTGGACGGCAAGGCGCTCGTGGTCGGCAAACGCAAGTACCAGCTCGTGGTGATCCCGCCGCACACGGAGACGCTGGCCGCCAGGACGGTGGATCTGCTCGCGGAATTCGTCAAAGCCGGCGGAAATGTCCTGTCCTGCGGTGAACCACCGGCGCTGGTGGACGGACGGACCTCCGAACGGCTTGCGGAAATCGCCCGGTCTGAAAACTGGCGGAAGGTGGAGGCTGCGGACGTACCGGAGCGTTCCCTGGAGGCCGTCGGCGGAGACTTCGTCCTCCGTCGGGCGCGCGGCGACAAGGGCAACCTCTTCCACCACCGGCGCACGCTGGCGGATGGCGAGCTGCTGCTGCTCGTCAACACGAGCCTCGAGGCGCAGTCCGCCGGAACAATCAGTTGCACCGCCCGCTCCATCGAGGAGTGGGATGCCGCAACCGGCGCGATCCGGCCGTACCCCGCGATGATTGCCGGCGGCAAGGCAGGCGCCGTCTTCGAGCTGCCTCCCGCAGGCAGCCTCCTGCTGTTCCTCTCGCGGGGCGAGGGCAAAAACCCCGACATGATGCCCCCCCGGCCGGGCCCGATCGCTCCCGACGGCAAGCCGGCAATCCGCAGACTGCAGCCAAACGTCCTCACTCTGGATTACGTCGATCTGACCGTCGCAGACCAGACGACGAAGAACATGTACGTCCTCAAGGCGTGCAACTCCATCTTCCAGAAGCACGGAATGGAGCGGAACCCATGGGATCGCGCCGTTCAATTCAAGGACGAACTGATCACGAAGAAATTCCCCCCGGGGAGCGGCTTCGAGGCGACCTACCGGTTCGCCATCGAGGAGAAGGTGCCCACGTCGCTCGAAATCGTCATCGAGCGGCCGGATCTCTACACGATCAGCTGCAATGATCAGCCCGTCAGCGCGACCAAAGGTGCGTGGTGGCTCGACAAGGCGTTCGGGCGCATCGACATCCACGGCGTGGCGAAAGTGGGCGAGAACACGGTCACTCTGAAGGCTGCACCGATGACGATCTGGCACGAGTTGGATTGCGCGTACGTGCTGGGCGACTTCGCGCTGAAAGCGACAGAACGAGGATTCACGATCGTTCCGGCCGCGGACCTTACCTTCGGGGTGTGGACAGAGCAGGGCCACCCCTTCTACGCGGCCGGTGTCGCGTACGCGCAGACATTCGAGGTGCCGAAGAAGACGGGACGATACGAGGTGGCGCTCGGCAAATGGTACGGCAGCGTCGCCCGCGTCAAGGTGAATGGCAAGGCGGCCGGACACGTCTACTGCGCGCCATGGACGTGCGACGTAACGCAGTACGTCCGCGACGGGGCGAACGAAATCGAGGTGACCGTCATCGGCACGCTGAAGAACACGCTCGGCCCGCATCATGGAAATCCGGCGCTCGGCGCGGCCTGGCCCGGCGGCTGGGACAACGCGCCGGAGAATCCGCCGGCAGGCAAAGCGTACTCGGTGGTGGGATACGGGCTGATCCAGCCGTTCTCTCTCCGGCACCTGGACCACTGACCGGATGGCACACTCATTCTGTTCCTGCGTGTGTACCATGAAAAGAGTTTCTGGATGGTACGCACAGTTCGTTCCTGTGCGTGCTTCGCAGGTCGGCTCTCATTCCGTCGGCTTTATTGAGGAGAAACGCCGATGCGACGTCTTCTCGCGATCCTGCTGACTGCCGCGCTCACCCCGGCCATTCGCGCGGACGAGGACGTCATGACCGGGTTCGCCGAGCCGAAGGCGGCTTTCTCACCCGTGCCGATCTGGTGGTGGAGCGGGGCCCCGATCGAGAAGGACCGCCTGACCGAACAGCTCGAGCGGATGGCCGCGGGTGGGATCCACAACGCGATCGTACTGAACCTTGCGCCTTCCGGCCCGCTCTATGGCAGTGCCGCCGACGAGCCCCCGTTCCTGTCCGACCCCTGGTGGGAGCTGTTCGCCCACACCGTGCGCGAAGGCAAACGCCTCGGCGTGCACATCTGGTTTTACGACCAACTCGGCTTCTCCGGCTCCGGCCTGCAGGCCCGGGTCGTGCGTGATCATCCCGAATTCCGCGGGATCGAGCTCCGTCGCGAGGTCCGCGACACAACGGGCCCCGCGGAGATCGAAATCGCCGTACCGCCGGACGGAACTGTCCTCGCGGCGTTCACGGCAAAACGCCCGGTCGACGGACCCGACGCCGGTCCCAAGTGGATCTGGAACGCCACGGCGATGAATACGGCAGGCGTACAGTATTTCCGACGCACGTTCGACCTCGACACGCTGCCGGAATCCGCCGAAGCGCGCATCACGTGCGACAACGGCTATATCCTGTTCGTCAATGGCCGCAAGATCGGCGAGGAAAGCACGTCCGCCACGTCCGGCTGGAACAAGGCTGAGCGGTTCGATGTCACCAGACATCTGCGGAAGGGCCGCAACGTCATCGCCGTTCGGGGTGAGGATCTCGGCCCGCCGGCGGGCCTGTTGTTCGAACTCGTCTTCCGGCAACCGGGCGGCAAGAAAGAGACGCGCATCACCAGCGGGGCATCCTTCCGCACGAACGCCGCGGTCGTCGAGGGCTGGACGCTGCCGGAATTCGATGACGCAAACTGGGCGCCAGCCCATGTCATCGGCGCTCCGCCAGTCCAGCCGTGGGGAGTGATTGCGGGCCTCGGCGCTGCGGATCTCAACTCCCTGGGAACGCCATTAACTCAGGTGCGGCGTTTGGATGCCACGGCAATTCAGGACGGCGTGCTGCGCGTACGTGTCCCCGAGGGGCCCCACCAAGTACAACTCTACTACACCGCATCGGGCGGCTTCGACTATCACAACCCGGCGGCGGGGGCCGCTCTGATCGACGTCGTCCACGGCGCGATGGAACGTCGGTTCAAGGACGAACTCGGCAAGACGATCGCCGGCTCGTTTCAGGACGAGTTCCCTCCGATGCCGCGTTTCTCGAAGCGCCTGCTCGCTGAGTTTCGAGCGCGCTGCGGATACGACCTGCTCGATCATCTGCCGGCACTCTTCGACGCCCCGGAAGGCGCTGTATCGCCCGATTCGGTCAGCAGCCCTTCCGTCATCCAGGTGAGATGCGACGCCGCCCGGGTGGCCGCCGAGCTGTGCGAGGACGCGTTCTTCATCCCGCTCCACAAGTGGCACGAGCGCTTCGGCATGCTGTGCGGGTACGACCAGACCGTGCGCAACGCCGATCCCGTCGGCGGCGAGGGATACTACGTCGACTACTTCCGGACGATGCGGCATTACAGCGTGCCCGGCAACGACCAGAGCGGCGATGCGAAGCCGCACCAATCGATCGCCGACCTCTACGAACGCCCGCGCGTGTGGATGGAAGGGTTCCACTCGAGCGGCTGGGGCCAGACGCCCGAGGAGGTGATGACGCTGCTGCACGCCTGGATGGCGCAGGGCAGCACCCTCTACAACCCGCACGCGATCTACTACTCGACGCACGGATCGTTTTACGAGTGGGCCCCGCCGGACACGGGCTGGCGACAGCCGTACTTCGTGCACTACCGCCCGCTCGCCGATTACGTGTCGCGCCTCTGCTGGATGTTCACGCGGGGCCGGCACGTCGCCCCGATCGCGGTCCTGCACCCGGCGACGACGACGCACGCCTACGCCGGGTTCGCACCGGCGCTGCCCGCCGCCACCCAGGCCGGCCAACTCTACTGGGAGGTGCAATCGAGCCTTCGCGCTGACCGAATGGACTACATCATCATTGATGAGGACTCGATCGCCCGCGCCGACGTCAAAGACGGACAGATCGTGGTCGGCCACGCAAGAATTCGCGCGGTCGTACTCCCCGGTGCACGCGTTCTGGGCGAGGCGACGTTCCGAAAACTGGTGCAGTTCGCGCAAAACGGCGGCACCGTTCTCATCGCCGGCCCGGCCCCGGACAGCACCTGCGAGCACGAGATGCCGATCGTCGCTTTCAAGCTGCTCGCCTCCCGGCTGCGCGCGAGCGCCACCCTCCTGGAAGATCCTGCACGCACGGCGACAGTCCTCACGGAGCGGCTCGGGCGCGACCTCGCTCAGCGCCTGCCGTACCAGCACCGCAAGCTGCAGGACCGTGACCTTTACTTCGTACTCTCGGACGACGGCAACTACGCGCATTGGAACGGGCAGTACGAGATCAACGGGCGCAAGCTGTGGGAGCATCCGGCCGCCCGGGGTCAGCGTCTCGTCGTGGACGTGGCTGCGGAAGGCATCCCCGAGCAGTACGACGCGCTGACCGGCCAGGTGCGTCCGGTATTGAACTACCGCCGCACCAAAGGCCGCACGTACGCGGAACTCGATCTCGCCGGTTCACCCGCCGCCTTGTTCGCCATCCGTCCGGCGGACCCGGCCGCCCCTACCGCAATCGAGTCGAACCTGATGGTGACCGAGTGCCGGCGGGAGGGTAACGAGGTCGTGGTCCGCGGCTGGCCTCAGATGGACCGCGGCCACCCCGACCCCACGCAGTACGCGGCCCAGGTGAGGTTTGCCGACGACGCATTCCGGGGGATTCAGCCCGCAGCCCCTCCCGCACGAATCGACATCCCCGGCCCGCTCGCCTGCCGCCTCGACATGACAATGAACAACGCGCACGGCGACTTCGCCTGGCCGCCGTCAACAGGTCCCCTGCCGGTCGAGGTGCGCTCCTTCAAGTACGCCGAGGAGACCGCCGGGCCGGACGCAACCGACTGGACACGGCCCGATTTCGATGACGCCAAGTGGGAGACGGTCGTCGCCGGCTACGGACCGCGTGCGATCTGGATGGGCCCGATCACCATCCCCCTTGGCCAGACTTTCGAGACGATGCAGCAGGTTCCCGGTATCGCGGGCAAGATCAACATCCTCGAGTACTCGCTGAAGCTGGGCATCAACGAGGATCCAATCTATCCCACCGCGCTCGGCGGCAAGGGACGCATTCCCGAGGAGTTCATCGATCTGGGCGGCGTCTCGGCCGGGCTCGTGTTCATGGTGCGGGCCGTCATCACCGCACCGGTAACCCAACCGCTACGATCAATTCTGCGAGTGGGCGGCGAGGCCCGCAAACGCGCGTTCCTCAACGGCCAGGCGGTTCAGTTCGATGCCGACCCGGCTGCACGTGTCCTTCGCGCACCGGTGGCGCTGCAGCCCGGTGAAAACACGCTGGATCTTCTGGTCACACGCAACACGAATGGGCGTCTCCGCCTGTTTTACCATTTTTTGCCATTGGAAGGGAACCCGCCGGACCCGCACTGGATCTGGACGGACCGCCCGTCTCCTTCCGGGCGAACGCTCTTCACCAGAAGGTTTGAGGTGCCCGGCGATCCGCAATCGGCCGGGATGGTGGTCGCCCTCGGTGCGGTGCACAAGATCCGTCTCAACGGCAAGCTGATCGCGGACCAGGGCAACTTCGAGCCGTACTTCATGGGTCGAGCCGAGCGCTATGACCTTCTCCCGTTCGTGATCACCGGCGAAAACCTGCTGGAAATCGAGGCGCACGACACCGGCGCGCCGATCGGCATGATCCTGGACGGGCTGGTCAGGATGCAGGACCGCACGGCCGTCACGTTTGTGTCGGACGCATCGTTCCTCACCCGTCCCGCCGGAGCGAGCGACTCCGCGGCGGCGCCGGCCCGGATCCTCGCCGGCCCGTCCCAAGGCTATCTCGGGGAAACAGCCACACTGCTGCTTTATCCGCGTCCGCACCCTCTTCCAGAGGGAGGGTACCTGTTGGATCAGCGGCCACCACCCGCGCCTTTCGACCGCCTGGTGTATGCGACCGGCGACGCCGCTGCCAAATCGGGGTTCTACCGCTTCACCGCCCCACCGGGCGCCATGCGCATGCACCTTCGACTCCCACGCCACGATGAAAAGACAACCCGGCAAATCGCAGCGTTTGTTGACGGGCACAGGATCGAGCTGTCGCAGGATGAGACGGGCGGCTACACCGCGAAATTGCCAGCCCCGGAGGCGCCACGGCGCGTCGTCGCGCTGCGGATTGAGCAGGTCCCCGGATTCACGCGCGGGGCTGCCCTGTCAGCCCCGATCACGTTCGACATCGGCCCCGGACGTATCCCGCTCGGCTCCTGGGATGAACTTGGCCTGCCCCACTACGCCGGCGCCCTCGTGTATACGGCAAGAACGACGCTCCCGGACACCGCCACACAGCCCAAGGAGCTGGATGGAGCGCACACACATCGGGTCTGGCTCGATCTCGGTCGCGTACGCGGCGTCGCCGATGTGACCGTCAACGGCAAATCCTGCGGCACGCGCCTCTGGCACCCCTATCGCTTTGACATCAGCCAGGCCGCCACCCCGGGGGAGAACACGATTGAGATCCGGGCGTTCAACACGCTCGGACCGCACTTCGGCGTGGGCCATCCCAGCTGGCATGTGTTCGAAAACCAGACGAAATCCGGTGTGTTCGGCCCGATTACGGTGGAAACGACATCGCTCGTCGAAATGCGGCTGAGGAAAGTGAGCAGTCGCCAGTCAGACGAGAGCGAACAGCGGCAATAGTGGACAGCGGATACGGACAGCCGACAGGAACGGGCTTATGAGCGGCGGGCATGTCATGGAGTCAGAGCTGCAGCCGGCAGCTGCGGAGTGGCGAGGTTGGACGAGCGTCGGCGTCATCGAAGCCGACCGCTTCTGCGAGGTCTGCGGCTACAACCTGCGCACGCAGCCCGTCCGGCGCGAGCCCACCACGCAAATCCTGCTCTGCCGATGCCCGGAATGCGGGCGTTTTGAGGCCGCCGGCGTCGCCAGTTCGGCCGGGCGCGCGCTACTCCGTCGAACCAGCGTGCTGATGCTGGCGACCTGGATCGCCCTGATTCTGGGCGTCTTTATCACGGCCGGTATCTTTGATGGCGTGATGTCCGCTTTTCACTTCGATATCACCACACAATACGTTCACCGCAGTGCCGGCATCAACACGCACCTCGCCGCACAATTGCCGCAAGGTCTTCAGTCCGGCTACGTCATCCGCGCTCTGCCGCCGCAGGCCGAGCTGACGATGTGGACGGTCCTGTTCGGTTGCTCTTTGGGTATCGGCCTGGTGACCGGGTTTCTGGCCGTCGTCGCACTGCACTACTGGCGACGCTGGCAGCGACTCCTGCTGGTTATCCTGATGCCCTGCATTGCCGGCCTGGTGCTCGTCGCCGTCATCGCCAGCGACGTCCCGCACCTTGTGGGCTACATGGGTCGGATCGTGACGACCCACGCTCTGCTCCAGATCGCCGGCGGCATGGTTGGCCTCATTGGCGGCCGGTCATTCGCTCGCCTGCTCGTCCGAATGTTCGTCCCCCCGAGTTGGCGAGGGCCGCTCTCGCATCTCTGGCAGATGGACGGTCTGCCGCCAGCGTTCGGCGCGGCGCGCCCGTCCGCCGCGACGTAAGCGTGTCCCCGAGACAGTGCTGGACCCGGCCACCAGGCGCGGATAATCTGCTGACATTGGTCGGGCGTTGGGAAAAGCGGCGGCGGAGCCGGCCAGGCGACCGACCCCGGCACAGGATGGGCCAGTCGTGGTGAAAGAGCTCGCCCGTTTCTTCGAAACTGCGGTACAACGGGCCGGCGATGTGTATCACCGGCAGAACCGCATTCGCGACCTCAAGCAGATTGATGGAAGCCGCTTTGAAGCGACGGTGAGCGGCTCAGACCTGTACG